>JABMSB010000018.1 GCA_013202205.1 Candidatus Omnitrophota bacterium | reverse complement strand
GGATAAAATACCGAAAGATCTTAATCGTGGCAATAACCGCTAAGAATAGGCCGACAAATATCAAATAATCAGCAATGCGGTTTCCTAAATAGACCAACTCTATGATATCCTGAAACATCGTCTATCCTCCTTTATCTATTCCTGCCTCTTTGTTATCTCAAATCAGAAAAATTTTCTATAAAGATTCAGCGTGGTATTAGCCAGGACTTTTTTAGTATACTGCTGCTCCGCTATAGCCCTTCCTGTTGTGCCCAATCTTTCACGTAACGCGCCATCCATTAAAAGCTGGGTTATCCTCGAGGCAAGTTCCTCGAAATCCTTTACGGGTGTTATGAATCCATTGACCCCGTCTTTTATTATCTCCGGCATACCGCCTGCCCTCGTGACGATCATGGGCTTGCCGGATGCCATCGCCTCAAGCATCGTGAGGCCGAACGGCTCAGAAGAGGTTGAGGGATATATGCATATTTGGGAGGCCGCATATAACAAAGGTATATCCGTCAATTTATAGACATCTATCAGGACATTATTCCTCATCTTAAAGAAATCGACGAGGTTTACCATATAGGCGATCTCTTTCTGCTGGCGCTCTCCCCAATCGACTATATTCTTGGTACCGGCTAAGACGAGCATTGCATCGGGAAACTTCTCATTGACTATCTTCATAGCCTTTATCCCTACGTCGCACCCCTTTGCCAGTCCCATCCTCGCAGGATGAAATATGACCCTCTTCCCCTTTAGCTGCGGGTATAGCTTTAATATCGGCGTAGGATCAAGGTCCGGATGATAAAGCTCTGTATCTATCCCATGGTGTATGGTCGTTATATGCCGATGGTTGCACCCTATGCCAACCAATTCCTGCCTTATAAAATGGCTCACAGCTATTATGTGGGTCCATTTGATATTTCTCACTAGATCCAGGAATAAGACATCATCCCAAACATTGTGGGCCGTCAAGAAGATCGGTATCCCTTTCTTCTTGGATATCTCAGCAAGCGTTGCAGCGTGCGCTTTGCTAAAATAGTGCATATTATGCGCGTGCAATATGTCGGGTTTGGTCGAATCTATAAAACTTTCAAACTCCCTGGTAACTTCACGCCGTATACCATTCAAACCTCTTTTGTACAACCAATTGAGGTCCATCATGGGGATACGTTTAACCGAAACACCTTTATATTTTTCCTCGATCTTACTTTTTTCCGCAGGGCACGTCAGAAGGCTCACCCTGTGCCCCATCCTGACAAGCTGCGGCAGAAGTATGGTAAGGTGCGTCTCGACACCGCCTATAATGGGAGGGAAACCCCAATGCAGGTGCGCTATGCTCAGGCGCCTTTTATGGGTCTTCTGTTTAGCCCCGCTTCTTTTCTTCTTCGCTCTTTTAGCCATGGCCAAAGACCTTTCCGGTTTTAATAGTACTCTTCTGTGCCGATACCATGTATCTTTCTTTCGAAAGAATAATTTTTGTTAGGTGCCAGCGTATGTGGTTTCCCAAATATTTCAAAGGAAGACCTCTTCTTCTTTCTCGATACGACCCTTATCTTTACCGAATCTTTGTCCATCTCAAACCTTATCTTATCACCCCTCCAGCATAAAGAGAATATCAGCTTATTCCATGTCTGTGGCATCTGGGGATCGACAGAGAGGACCTCTCTCTTTATGCCGATCCCTGCAAAACCATAAATGAGGGCCTGCCATGTCCCGCCGAGAGAAGCTGCATGAATACCATCTTTTGTGTTTCGGTAGAGATTGGACATGTCCGTGCGCAGGGCAACATTAAAGAACCTGTATGCCCTATCCATATCCTGGCATTCACTCGCCATAAGCGAATGGATAGAAGGGCTGAGGGAGGATTTGTGGACCGTTCTTTGAATATAAAAATCGTAGTTGACCTTCTTGGTCTTCTTGTTAAAATAATCCGATAATATACAGAGCAGCATAAGCACGTCCGCCTGCTTTACCAGCTGTGTTTTGTGCAGATCCTTTGCCTTTAGCTTCTTGGGTAAAAGGGGTATGCCATTTTCATCCGTCTTGGTCCAGATAAACCTTTTGAGCTTGAAATAGCCGTCGAACTGCTCGATAAGGCCATCCTTTTTGATATTGATTTTGATCTTTGAAGATATGGGCTTCCACTTCTTAGCCTCATTATCCGTTATATCTATTTTTTTGCGTAGATCGCGAAGCACCTCGGGCGCAGAAGTCCTGAGGCGAAAATATAGACGGTGGGCTGTCGATAGGTTCCATTTTGCCATCATATTGGTATAAGCATTATTCTTTACATCCTCATGAAACTCATCCGGGCCTATCACACCGTCTATATCGTACTTCTTAAGCTTCTTGTTGAATTTTACGCGGCTCGCCCAGAATCTGGCAGTCTCAAAAAGAATTTCATATCCATAATCCCTCATAAATGCGATGTCATGCGTGATGAGATAATAGCGGTAGACTGCATAAGCTATATCTGCCGTTATGTGGTGCTCGAACTTATCGGTTGTAATCTTTATGATCGTCCCGTCTATATCCTTAGTCCAGGTCGGGGCCTCCTCTTCTCCCAGGCCTGCCGATTCCCAGGGAAACATAACACCCTTATAACCCAAACTCTTTGCTATCTCTCTGGCCGCATCCATTCTCTTGTGTCGATATAATAGTATATTCCTGGCAGCCGCGGGCGCGACGAATGCATAGAAGGGCAAGAGAAAAATGTCTGTATCCCAGAATATGTGGCCGCGGTACCCCTCACCGCTCAATGTCCTTGCGCCGATACCGGAGAAACCACCATCCTCATGCGCACAGATAAGCATGTGATATATATTAAAACGGGCCATCTTCTGGAGATTGGCGGTTCCGGATATCACGATATCCGCGTCCTTCCATAACCTCTCCCAGGCCCTTATGTGGTCACCTATCAATATATCGAAGCTCGTCGAGAAACTCTTGCGGAATTCCTTTGCAGAACTTGCCTTGAACTTACCGAGATCGCTTTCTGATAAGATATGGCCTATATAGCAAATCTTCGTAAAGACAGCTGTCTGATTCTTCTTGAGCTTGAGCTTGAAGATATTGTCCTTGGCCAATATCTTCTTCCCCCCGTTGATCCGGTAATAAAAACCGCTCCTGAAGATGGCGGTATACCTTTTCTCAAATGTCTCGACTACCAAAAAACCCGAATTATCCGCCTGGCCCAGTTCCTTAAGCCTGAAGTGCTTCTTAAGGCCTTCCGTTAATACACCGGCATTATGGACAGATGTATCTATGCCCGTATTTATGTCGAGCTCAACCGGGCCATCGAGAGGAGTAACCGCAATCTGCATAACGCCTATATTTTTGTTATTCATCGACAAAAATCTTAGAGATTGGTAATCATAACGCCTATTCTTACTGTCTCTGTAGACGGCCTGGCGAAGGAGGAGCCCCTTTCGCATGTTAAGAATCCTTTTATGTTCAAGGATGTCCATGGCCAATATGCCGACCTTTTCGCCATTTTCTGTCGTAAGCCTAAAATTGAATGGGTTTGGAAAGTTTACAAGCTCTGAAACCTGCGAGGTCAGCCTATCGTATATACCGGCAATATAGGTGCCCGCTATAGTATCGTAGGGTATATCTTCAAGTATTCCGCGGCTTCCAAGATAACCGTTTCCTTGGGCAAATTGAGATTCCCGTATACCTTGTAGAGACCTCTCCCATTTGTTATCGTATATCGACCAGAGATCATCGTCTAAGTATTTGGAAAATATATCTTTCATCTTTTGAATAACTCCTCTACCATTTTATAATCAAATTTGGATAAATCCTCAACTACAACATCTGCCTTCTTCAGTCTCGACGGATCATTATACCTATCTATGCCGACACAGACCATACCCCCGTTCTTTGCGGCTTCGACACCCAATACCGCGTCTTCAAAGACGAGACACTCCGGTGGCTCGACCTTCACCCTCTCAGCCGCCAGGAGAAAGACCTGTGGATCGGGCTTCCCTTTAGTGATGTCGTATCCGTCCACGATAGCATCGAGTTCTTTGGATATGCCGATCGTATCTAGAATATATTTACAATTCTTGCTTGATGAGATGGCCGCGACCTTGATGCCTTTCTTTAGAAAATTCCTTATGGCATCGATCGTGCTTTCATATACAGGGATCTTATCTTCCTTCAGGTATTGCAGAAAATAAACCTGTTTGTTGTCACAGGCCTTCTTGAGCCCCTCTTCGGGAAGGTCTTTAAGGATGGCCCGGGCTCCGTCAATCCTGGGTATTCCGTCAACCTTTTCCTTATAGTCTTCGAAACCAAATTCGATGCCGTGTTCACCAAACATCCTCTTCCATGCCTTAAAGTGGAGCGGTACCGTATCGACTATAACCCCATCCATATCGAATATAGCTGCCCGCATCATCTCTTTCTCTCTTCCCCGTATGTATAATTGACGATCTTATTCTTGCTGAGGTCGACATTCGGCGCTATGATAATCGAGCCATCCTCTGCCAAAAAGTGTGAACGCCTGACCCCTATCTCAAGGACCTCGACTTTTTCGCCGCTTGGTAATTTGATCTTATGGCCGACCAAAAAGGGCTGGTCCACCATTATCATAAAACCTGAGATTACATTGGCTATTGTATCTTGCGCAGCCAAAGCTATGGCTAAAGAACTGACACCTAAAGTAGCTACCAAGGCATTTACGTTAACACCAAACTTTGACAGTATGGTAATTAAAGCAACTATCCATATAGCTATATGCGCAACCTTCTTTATGAGCGGGAGAAACTTGTCGTCCAGTTTTGTTTCGGTCTTGCTAAGGACACCCTTTTCATACCAATCTAAAGAGAGATTGACTATCCTTTGCAGCCATGATACAACCAAGATTAAGATAATGGTAAAGAAGAGATGCGCGATCTTATCGCGCCACGCCTCTGACAGAATTTCATAGCAATTCTGCACGTAAAAAAAGTATATGGTAAAGAGCGCTGCCCCAAAAAGAATCGGCACTATGCTCTTTTTGATTAACCGAGCCCCTATCTTACCTTTAACCTGTAGGTCCATTTCAGATTTCTCCTAAATTTAAGTGAAGTTGATTTAAAAATTTGGAAACATCCCGGGTATCCTTTAAATAATATTGAGCCAAAGACCTCTTGGCAGGATCTCCTACGCGCACAGTTATCCCTTTTTTGCGTAGGGCATGGAATGCATCCTCGTCGGTGCGATCATCCCCTATGTAGATGGCCAGCACATTTCGGCGCAAACCCTTATGGTGATTGAGCAGCCAATTGACGGCCCTTCCTTTATTCCATCTTACGGGCGGCCTTATCTCATAAACCTTCTTGCCCGGAAAGACCGATATGCGTCCGCTTCTTTTGTGCTCATCTAAAACTTTGCGCACCAAACGATGCATGCGCGCTAAATCGCCTTTTCTGACTAAGCGATAATGAATACTTGCAGTGAGCCCTTTGTGCTCCACCAAAAGACCGGGTATAGACCTTAGGGCGCTCTTAAGTTTTTTATCTATGGAATCGAAGCGTGCTCTTGTTTTAGCTGCCTCCTTATGTAAAAACTTTATACCAGGGCCTGATATCTCCAAACCATGGTTGCCCGCATAGATGATGCCTTTTATACCGACCTTACTTTTAACATCTTTTAAAGAGCGGCCGCTTATGACAGCAACCAAAACTTTTCTATTCTTCTGTAATCTCTCCAAGACCCTCTTGGTAACCTTATCGAGCTTCGCCAGGGCAGGCCGTTTTACTATGGGACAGAGGGTCCCGTCAAAATCGACCATCAGAAAGAG
>JABMSB010000017.1 GCA_013202205.1 Candidatus Omnitrophota bacterium | reverse complement strand
GGCATTGCCTTTAGAAATGATGAGAACGACTTCGGCCATGTAGCTACATAAGTCTTGAGTATGCGCTCAAACTTCACAAATGGCTTATCATAAAATACTACTTGATCTAAATCATCGACTGTAATCGCTGCTCTTTTAAAACAATAGGCTATAGCATTCGAAGGAAACTCTGAATCGTGTTTCTTTCGTGTAAAGCGCTCTTCCTGCGCAGCCGCTACCACCTCGCCATCGACTATCAGCGCAGCTGCTGCGTCATGATAAAAACATGAAATACCCAAAATGCGCATAACCTAAACCCTTGCTTTTCTTATTCTTAAAATTGCCTCTTGCATGATTCAATCCCCGTCACACCTTCTTCTCTATCGATCCAGAATGTACTCTTCTTATCATCTATGCGCCTATTGAGCAGATCACCATTGACGAGACGTATCAATATCGATATCGGACCGATGACAATTATATATATGACGAAGAGAAGAATAAAGGCCTGCACGGCAGCTATCCTGTACGCAACGGCCTTGCCGGCCTTCTGCGCCTTGCCACCTAAATCCTTTATATATTTTATCGACGATCCTGACATAATATTATCTAAAACCTCCCAAAAATGGTCACGCCTACAATGACATAATCGAGGATATATGTTTAAACGGTATGCTATGCTCACGGCATATTTGAAATATTCCCTCAAGCATCTTATCGCTATGGGATGGTATGGCGATCAACACCTCTTCTATCCTCTTCTCCTGTACAAATCTGGGCATATCCATCCTCGACCCCAAAACAGGGATACCGTGAATAGACTTATGGTGTTTCTTGGGATTATCATCAATAAATCCCACCGGCTTATATCCCAGTTTGTTATTATGCTTCATCTCCCGCAGGAGAAGCTCTCCGGCGTCTCCTGCGCCTATTATCAATACCCGCCTGCCTCCTGCCTTTGAAATGAAGAACTCTCTGAATACCCGCAATAATATTCGTACGCCCGAAATAAAGATCAGGAGCGTCATCCATTCTATGACAATTATGGCACGCGAATATCCTTCAAACCTGAAGAATAAGAGCAATGCCACCATACTAATAAATGTCCCTGTAGTCACTGCTTTAAATATTGATATAAGATCATGCAATCCTATATATTTCCACACCCCCCTGTATAGACCAAAATAGGCAAATGTGGTAAAACGGATTATGATGATAAGGGGTAATGATTGCATGATAAGATGGATACTTGTGGCGGATAACGCCCCTTCATACCTTAAAAGAAAGCTGGAAACATAGGCAATGCATATGATGGCAAAATCGATTACAACCTCCATTATTCGGCGTTTATGTATTATAATGTCGTTCAACAACACCCTGCCATTCTTCTTGCGTTTGCCCTTCTCTTTTTCCAGATCTTCCATGCGCGAATAGACTTTTACGTCTCCCAGAAAAACTCCAAATAGAATCAAACATATAACAAAAAGGAGTATTGCGATCGACAGAATCAGTTTGTTCATCCTTGTATAGAGTAAACCCCCCATGCCACACAAAAAACTTATCAGATACAAGGTCAGGACTGCCTGTCTTTCTGTCATGCCAAGGGCAACAAGCCTGTGGGAAGTGTGGTCTTTGCCTCCTTGTGATATAGGGCGATCATTGAATTTCCTGGCAAATGTAACAAATATGGTATCGAATATCGGCACAGCAAGAACCAATATTGGGATCGATAGTGTAACTACTACATTGGAGATCGCCTTTGATGTGCCAAGGATAGCGATCGCACCAAGGGCATATCCTAAAAACATCGACCCACAATCACCCATAAATATCTTGGCCGGGTTAAAATTGTATCTTAAAAATCCTAAGGTAGACCCTAATATCAAAAGACTCATTAGGGCAACATGCGGACTATTGTTTATAATGGAATACAAAAAGATGATAAAACTGCTTATCGCGGCTACTCCGGCGCTGAGGCCATCCATATTATCGAGGAGGTTGAAGGCATTCATAAGGCCTACCAGCCACAATATCGTAATAGGCACAGTTACTAATGGATATGAGACTATCTCCAGCCTGACACCAAAGATAACGAGTAATGAAGCTACCATTATCTGTCCGATAAGCTTTGCATAGGGCGTGATATGTAAGGTATCGTCAATTATGCCAAGTGCGAATATCGATATTCCACCCAGTAAAAAGATCCTGAATACGCTCATGTCGTGGTTGTATATTGCGCACGGTACCATGAAGGAGAAGAATATGGCCACACCGCCAAAAAGGGCGCGCGGGTTCTTATGCCATCTCTCTTGGCTTGGATCGGCTACCCATTTATATCGCAAGGCCACAATCCTCACAATTGGCGTGAGAAGCAAGGCCAGGCCAAGCGCCACCATAAACGGTAATCCATATTGTATATACAGAGCCATGTAAATACCTTCCTAGCTTTTGAAGTACTCTATAACACTCTTTATGATCATATCGATGTCCGCTGTGGATTTGTAGCCTATAAGCTCTTTTATCCTGTTTATATTGGGTACTCGCTTGCGCATATCCTCGAACCCCTTGCCGTAGACTTCTTCGTAGGGTATATGCGTTATCGCGGATTTGGATGCTGCCATCTCCTTCACCTTGCTGGCCAATTCATTTATCGTTATCTCTTCTTCACTGCCGATATTAAAAATATTTCCTACGGCATCAGGATGGGACATCAGCTTTATAACCGCGTCAACCACATCCCCTACATAGGTAAATGACCTAGACTGATCGCCATCCCCATATACGGTTATCGGCTTATCAAGCAGGGCATCCTGGATAAAATTGGGTATCACCATTCCATAGGTGCCTGTCTGGCGCGGACCAACCGTATTAAAGAACCTTGTAATGACCACGGGCAGCTTCTTTTCATCATAATAGGCAAGCGCTAAAAATTCATCTGTGGCCTTCGATGCGGCGTATGCCCACCGCCTCTTCTTGACCGAACCCATAACCCTGTTATCATCTTCATGCAGGCTATGCAGGACATGGTTCCCGTATATCTCGGAGGTAGAGGCTATGAGGACCTTACATTTATACCTGTTGGCTACTTTGAGAACGATCTCTGTACCCCTTACGTTAGTCTCTATGGTCTCTATAGGCTTATCCATTATAAGTTTAACGCCTACCGCCGCGGCAAGATGATATATATGTTCACACTTACTTGCCAGATTATCCATCGCCTTCTCATTCATTATGCTGTCGATTGTGTAATGAAAATTCTCGTTCTTTGCCAGGTGTTTGATATTCTCAAGCCGGCCGGTTGATAAATTATCGATAATATAGACTTCGTCTCCTCTTTCGATCAGTTTTTCGGCAAGATGGGACCCGATAAAACCGGCTCCTCCTGTAATAAGCACTTTCATCTTTAAACCCTCCTAATAATCAAATTTCAACATGTAAAAAGTGTGCTAATAAATCGAATGCGGCGCAAACATTAGAGCTTTGACATAACAAGCTTTTGATAAAGATGTTCTGTATCTTCCTCTAATCGTTCTTTAGAAAAATTCTTTTTAGCAAATTCTCTGCCATTCGAACCGAACTCTCTGGCAAGATGACCATTATTTAAAAGTTCAATGGTGGCATCTGCGAAAGCAGCTGTATCTTGCGATGGAACCAAGTATCCCCTCACGCCGTGACGCACAATATCTTTAACGCCTCCTACATCAGTTGCCACTATGGCCTTAGCAGAGGCCATAGCCTCTATAAGCGAGACGGGTGTACCTTCGTTTAAAGAGGTAAGCCCAACAACATCCAAATCTGCATATATAACACTCATATCACGTTCCCAACCCAGGAATATAAGACGATCTCCCAATTTTAGTTCTTCGCATAGAACCTTCATATTTTCGGGTAACCGCTCCCCGCCTACCATCAAGAATCTGACATTCTTTTTTCTATCTAGAATGCGACGGGCTGCGTGTAAAAATAGCGCGTGGTTTTTGACCGGTACAGGCCTGCCGATAATGCCGACAAGACGTTCCTCTTTCTTTATGCCAAGCCTGGCACGCAAAAGACCTTTTTTTGTTTCACACTCCAAAAATGGCTTAAGATCAAAGCCGAGGGGTATAATAGATGTTTTATATGGTGATGTAACATTGAACTTGTAACAGATCTCCTCGAATTGCCCCTTACTTAATGTTATTGTTTTATCTGTGAATCGCGCCAAGATGCGTTCCACAAAAAGAAAAAGACTTGTCGCCTTAGTGCCAAAATAGTTGTGAAACGTATGCCCATGAAATGTATGGACCTTTATAGGAACACCGGCCAATATAGCCGCGATCCTGCCCAGCGTACCGGCTTTTGCCGTATGGGTATGGACTATGTCGGGCTTTTCGCGCCGTATATAATTGAATATCTGCCAGAAGGCCTTGATATCACGCAAACCTATGGAACGCCTCAATCCTGATATAAAACGCGTCTTCAGACCCATCTCCTTGGCCAGGTATGACATATCACCTTCGTTTGGCTCAGGCCGGCCGCTCACCAGAATAGATTCAAATCTTTTCGCATCAAGCCCCTTGGTAAGCAATGTAGTATGTATAGCGGGCCCCCCTATGTTCAACCTTGCAATTATACGTATTATTTTTATCCGTTTCATTGACAAACCTCTCTTAACACCCCTATCACTTAATCGACCTTTTGCGCTGAAGCATAGCCTATCTTATCTTCTTTCTGCCCGAAAGCTATACCGCCCCCGATGAAAATAAAATAGAGAATCCAAACTATTGAGCGATGACGAAACATCGTACCTATGTTTCCTTCAATGAGAGCTAGTATGCCTAAATAGATAATACTGAATGTGCAGAGGAAAACGAAGATGCGCCGCTCTCTTCTCATCGCTATCCTCACACCTTTTAGCATCTTCGGGATTAGTATATACCATGCTATCATCTCTGGCACAGCCATGACCTGGGAAATAGATCCAATCTGCCATGGAAAGGGTGAGAATAATACATATATGAATCCCATTGGC
>JABMSB010000016.1 GCA_013202205.1 Candidatus Omnitrophota bacterium | reverse complement strand
GCGCAAGGGGATCTATTAGACTCGTCAAGAGAACCCCTGAATTAGATATACTATTTGAACCGTTTGTGCGGTTTTGGGATATCGAGGATTCTAAGACTACGACCGACCCAGGTGGGACGCGCTGGCTCGAACCAAATAATGAGACGATGGAGATTGGCGCTAAACTTGCGGCACAATTTTAATATATTGATCGGATAATTTATGTTATTCTTTTCCAAAAAAGATACAGGCAAGACATTTATCGTAGATCATTCACCCATCTTCGCTGAACTGAATCCCTTTGAGAAGAATATGGTTATGCAGAGGGGCAAGGTCGTCGAGTATAAGAGGGGTGATTGTATATACAGCCAGGGTGATAAGCCCAGCGCCTTCTTCTGTATTATCTCAGGTAGGGTGAGGGCCTTTGTCGGAAAGGGCAAAGATGAGGAGACCCTCGAATACCTAAATTGCGGTAAATACTTCGGCATCATATCGCTTCTTACCGGAGATACCCATTCTGTAGGCGCTGAAGCCGTTAATGATTCTGCTATCCTCACTATCGATAAAGAAGACTTCGAAGATATCCTCAATAAGATCCCGAAGTTGGCCATACATCTCAGCAAGACGCTTTCCCGGCGGCTCCGAAAACGGACCATAGGCCCAAAGAAGGTCTTTGAGAGCACGATAGTCTCGATCTTTGGCGCGACGAGCGGGGTGGGGAGGACGACTTATGCTGCCAACCTTGCCCAGAGCCTGCGCAAAGAGACCAAAAAAGAAGTTATCCTTTTGAACCTCAGCCAGACCGACGGAAAATTCTTCAAAAATCTCGGCATAGAAGATGGCGGTGGACCTGTTATGCTCAAGAAAGTATTGTCGGATATTACCTCCACTGAAGATAACATAGTGAATGATCCGGTCTCGGGAGCCGATCTCCTCTGTGTGAGATATTCTTTGGCGGATGATAAGAGACCCCTTCGCGTAAGCCCGCTATTGACATATCTCACCGATGAATATCATTTCATAGTAGTGGATATGCCTGCTGAATCTGATGAGGTAGTTCTTGACGCGCTGACCCAATCGGATACGGTCCATCTCCTCACAGATAAAGATGCTGGCCATCTGAAAGATATATCCGTACTCATATCTGAGTTGACAAAGAGTGTGGAGCTACCCGCTGAAGAGATAAAGGTGGTTATGACCGAACGGGGTAAGCCCCAGGAGGTTTCGCACGAAGAGGTGTATGCGATATTAAAACATCCGGTACATGCGACACTCCCTGATCTTGAGGAGTCAGGTGCTATTGCCAAGGATATAGCCAGAAGGGTCTTATCTGAGCCTGACTCAAAATATGCCAAGGCAGTGAGGAGAATAGCCAGGGAGTTGGGCGATGTCCTGGTGGGGTTGGCGCTGGGGGCAGGGGCTGCGTTTGGGCTTTCCCATATAGGTGTCATCAAGGTGCTTGAGCGGGAGAAGATCCCCATAGACATGGTCGTAGGTACGAGTATGGGGGGTCTCATAGCCGCTTTATGGGCATCGGGTAAGAGCGGGGATGAGATAGAGCGGATTGTTGTAGATGTCTTGAGGACGAAACGAAAGGCATATTACCTCCTTATGGATACGACCTTCCCTAAAAGATCTTTTGCTAAGGGGAGAAGGATAAGAAAGTTCCTGATGAAACATATCGGCAAAAAGACATTCCAGGATATACAATTTCCGTTTAAGCTGATAGCATGCAATATGGATAGGGCTGAGGAGGTAGTTTTAAGCCAGGGCAGTCTCGTAGATGCCGTCATGGCCAGCATAGCCATACCGGGCATCTTTGAGCCGACAAAGCTAAACGGCGATACGATCATAGACGGTGGGATCTTGGCACCCGTCCCTACGGGAGAACTGGTCAGGATGGGTATTAAGAAGATAATTGCGGTTAATGTCCTGCCAAACCAAGAGGATGTTGTCCAGAAATACCACTTGCGCAAAGAACGCCTAAAACAGGAGATGCTCCAAGTTGAGCAGAAGACCGGCATAGCTAAAGTTCTTTCGCAGGTACGTCTATCCCTTAAAAAATACTTCGATCCCAACATACTGGATATACTGGTAACGAGCATGCAGACGATGGAGTCGGCTATAGCCGAAGGTGATTCCCGGAAAGCCGATGTACTGATCAACCCGATCGCCCTCGATTCGGACTGGTTCGACTTCTTCAATGTAGAGTCACTCATCAAAAAGGGTGAGGAAGAGGCAACCCGGTCGCTCGAGGCCTTAAAAGATATTGTAGAAGAATAAGGAGAAAATTATGCTAAGCAAGATCTGCACGGTTTTATTGATAGGTGTCATATTTTTATCTACTTATAGCCATGCTGCCACCGTCGGGAATCCTGTCGAAGCCATCGGAAAGGGCGAATTGTCTCTTAGTATCGAAGACAATGCTGTCTTAGATAGCAATATCGACAATGACGGTGAGATAGCCGACATGAAGCTGGGAATAAATCATCAGATAGGCACAAAGATCACTTATGGATTGACGGATCCTGTTAATGTATATTGTAAGATCGGGTTTGCAGACTTAAATCAGAGGTTTATAGATTCCGCAGGGCATACCTATGAGATAGAGTATGACTACGATATGCTTGTGGGGGCAGGATGTAGTTATGACCTGGGAGAGCTGAAAGGTGTCTATCTAACACTTGATACACAAATAAATTGGTGGCGCTGTGATGTCGATACAGTGACATATACAGGTCAGAAGGCCACAACCCCATCAGGCCGTGTCCATAATACAGAGTTTCAGGCGGCCTTATTTGGAAAAAAGCGCTTTAAGATACCTTACTGCGGGGGGAGATTCTCAATAACTCCTTATGCCGGACCGATCCTTACATATTTTCATACAATGACAAGCAGCGAAATAGAATTTGTAACCGCCGATAGCAGCTCAAAAAGCGTAGGCTGGTCGACAAATAATGAGAACTTCTTAGGCGCGGTTTTAGGTTTCGACTTTTTAATGCATGACAAGATAAGGCTTAATGCCGAATCCCGCTTTGGCCCTGAGATCGCGGTGAGCGGCGGCCTTACATATATCTTTTAGTACCATTCCTACCGAGGGATAATCCATACCGAGGGTTCACAAGGTAAGAATTCCGCCGAGGGATAATTCTGCCAAAATTTAGAAAGGTTGGTGCATGATGAAGGGAAGAGTTCTCTTTGGGTGGGCTTTTGTCTGTCTATTATTCATATCTATGTACATATCTGCTGAAGCATCCCCGGCAGTAGATGAATTGGAGCAAGTGTATATAGATGGCGGTGAGGAAAGATATAAGCTCGACGCTAAAGGGCCTGACGATGTCGCTTATGAGACATCTGTAGTCTTTGGGTATTTTGAACAAGAGCCATCGATCAAAGCGGTGCAGGAGGCTGCTGTCAGCTATGCTGAAGTGCACCCTGATAAGATCACGCGCTGGCGACGCGCTGCAGCTGTGAGAGGTATCCTGCCGCGCGTATCGTTTGGGTATGACTTTGATCAAGATGAGACCTATGAGATATATACGAGCTCGGCAACAAACTATTCCATAACGGGCCCTGAGAAGAATTCTAAGGGATGGGACATCTCTCTGACCTGGGAGCTTTCAGACCTTATATGGAACTCCTCACATACCACCATAGATGTGCGCTCAAAGCTCATGGTGCAATTGAGGTGGAGAATACTCCGTGAAGTGACAGGTCTCTATTACGAGCGTAGGCGCTTGCAGACAGATCTCTTACTCGCACCCCCTGAATCAATTGACGCGAGAGTCCAAAAAGAATTACGCATACAAGAGCTCACTGGCCAGATAGATGCCTTGACGGGAGGGTATCTCTCGCGATATACGCAACGATAGTAGGGTGTCCCTTTTAGGAACGTCCCCATATAAGCCATATATGTAGCATTGTACAATTGCACAACTCGTTAGGGTTAAAAAAGTTGGGTAAATTGTGCAACAAACCATCTTCTCAATTGTTATATATTATATAGCAATGTGTTATGTGTGATGTTTATTTTTATGTCCACTAAGTAAATAACTTAAAAATGAGAGAGAAATTGTGAAGAATAAAATACTTAAAAGGATTTTGGGATTAATGGTGTTGTGTATGTTTAGTATCACTAATTTGGCGTGGGGAGAATTTAGTACCCCTGAGCACGTCGATGATGTAAATGCCATAGGCAAGACCTATACGCCTTACGATGCTATCAAGGAAGATATGACGGCACTGGCATTTCAGGGCACTGAACATACTGAAGGGAATATGAGTTTTTGGAGCGGGCTGCAAAACCTCATTGAGGAGATAGGTGCAACTCTGTCAGTACAGGTTGAAAGCGTGATTCAGGCAACCCAGTCAGTGACTGTCATCAGAGCGAGTTCCGTCACCAATGGCGGTGGAGCAACGAGGTTCTCTGCAGCGGGAACATTTCAAGCGGCAGGAACAGGTGGTTTAGGGTCCATACCGGAAGATGGTCCTGTAGGAGATATCGACGGGGACGGCAAACCTGATTTTCTATGTCCTGGAGGAGATGAGGAAAATTCGGTAGTTATCCCCGAACCCGAAGAGGACGAGAGTAAAATAACAGATTATCAAAAGAAAATTGAGGAGATCTGGGATGAATTCTGCTGGAGCCCTTCTCCAGACATACAAGAAATTATGGATGTTGTTTATGATACTACGATAATTGTTGATGAAATCCGTGACCCTTGGTTTAATGCCCGGCATCTAGGAGACTCTGATACAATTGTTATCGATATAGGATTTATTGAGCGCTTGATCGATAAATACGGAAGCCTTGATGCGCCGGAGGTGAAGGAAGCATTGGAGAAAACATTAGCACATGAAATAGGACATGACTATTTTGCTAAATGCGATCCTGAAGATAATGGAGGCTATCTTGACAAAAACGATTTTCTGAACTACAATCCCCGTCATCAGTTTCTCTTTAAAGAGCACTGGGCAGATGACTTTGTGCAGATACATGATGGTGAAGACCCAACTCCACCTGAGCTGCCTGGAGGACCATCTCTCATAGAATTATTGGAAACCGGTGAATCTCGAGAGGAAGATCTCGAAGGACTACTACTTCTGCTTGATGGAGATCCGCCTGGAGAAGGGGATGGGAACAGCTTGTCGGAAACAGGACATTTTCCGGCAGGGACACAGACCCAGCCAGATACCGATCCGGAAACAGCTTATTTGGTGAGCAATGAAGACGAAACGTCCGATGATGCGAATAAAGATACTGACGATGATGGATGGACAGATGATATTGACTGCAACCCCAACGACCATGACAATGACGGGATAGATGATGATAAAGACCTGGATGATGACAATGACGGAATATTTGACGTCGAGGACCTGCACCCTAAAGATCATGATAATGATGGTTTTCAAGATAAGGACGATCCCGATGACGATAACGATGGAGTGGATGAGCCAGGCCCAGGCCTCAACCCCGCTTATCCTTCTATCCCGCGGGACACACATCCTTACGACCACGACAATGACGGCGAAAAGGACAATATAGATAATGATGACGATAACGATGGGACATCGGATGTAGATGACCCCCACCCGCTTGATTTCGATAACGATGGAATAAATAATCATTCTGACTTCGACGATGATAACGATGGAATCGACGACTGGAAAGATAAGCAACCTTATGACAATAATAATAACGGAATACCCGACCACACAGAGTGCGGCACGGCTCCGATAATGATAAACTTAACTCTCCCTGATGGAACCGAAATTATGTTCGAGGACATCATTCCCAATGAGTTGCTCGACCCGACTGAGCCTTTTTTCATCGTTACCCCTATAACGCCGGGGGAGATACTGGATGATCATGAGGATGAGAACAAATAAAATTGTGTTCCCCTTAGGGAACGTCCTCATATATAAGCCATAAATGATCAAATAACCGAGGTGCGACATAAACCTCGGTTATTTTTTTGTGATGAGCATAATTTCCTAATTGACAAGTGATAGGGTTTGCTTTATTATACATTATTGTTATGACTACACGCAAGATTAGTACATTCCTCAAGTCTGAGAAGATGCCTATCTTTGCCCTCCTGGCAATCTCCTTTTTCGCCCGCCTCATCCTATACAAAGACTATGACCTCTTATGGGACTCTGCCGTATATACTTCCATGGGCAAATATATCTATACGATGGGCAAGATTGGGCTCTGGGAGCCGATAAGGCCGCTTCTGTGGCCCCTTATAATGGGCGGTATCTGGCGGCTTGGGCTCGATGTGATAAGATGGGGCAGGGTGCTGGAGATATTCTTCAGCTTGGGCGCTATCTATTTTGTGTACCAGATAGGACGTCATCTTGCCGACAGAAAGACCGGGCTTATTGCTGCTCTACTTCTTAGCTTCTCCCCGAACTTCTTTGCGTGGGGCAATATACACCTTACATCTATACCATCCTCATTTTTTGTTATGTGCGGTCTCTATCTTTTTATGCGTTCATCATATCTGTCGTCGGGCATTTTGATGGCCCTGGCCGCCATGACACGCTTTCCACAAGGCATAATTTTTATATCAGCACTCTTTTTTATGGCCTTGCACTGGCGGATCTATCGTCCGCAACTTAAGGAGGCTTCAAAGTTCCTGTGGGGTTTTGCGTTAGTCGTCGCACCATTTTTGGTAGTAAACCAACTCTTGTATGGCGACATACTCCTCCCATTTAAGATGGGCAGTGCAGCTGTAGAGAAGGACTCCTACGCGTGGCTCGGCCATACGAATATCTATTACCTAAAAAAACTCTTAGGGGAGAATCTCTTATTGACGCTTGCCTTGCCTGGTTTTATTTATGGTTTTCGAAAGAAAGAGCCCATGATGAGGCTTCTGTTAATATCGACCCTCTTTATCACTTTGTATTATGCATCCTTAGTCCACAAGGAATTCAGATACTTACTAGTAATCCTTCCTTTTTTATACCTGATGAGTGCCCTCGCCATAGGTCAACTCCATTCTTTTTGCAGCAATAGGTCAAAGATGGGCCCATTGCTTATCCTCGCGGTAGTGGCGTCTATCTGGATACACCCGTTTCCGAGGCAGGTAGAGGTCCAATTTAGCCTGCGTAGAACGCTCCCCCATGAGAATTATCTATATCTGGAAAAGAATAAGATCGAGGGTGAGATCTGGACGTCGAATCCCCGATTTACAGTCAATTCAGATGTGCGGGTGGATGAGCTCATATACTTTGGTTTTGGCGCAGAGCGAGCAAAGTGGTTACGTGAGCATCTCGATCGGGCGGAATTGGTATTTGTGGATACTCGTGATTTTCCCTGCGCCCCAGGCGATGAGGCCTGTGACATTGAAAAGAGCAAGTTTATGGATGCCCTAAAGGAACGCTTTGATTGTGCTGCCGGGGCGTCGACTACCCAGTTTGAAACAGGTATCTACCGAAAGACCGAACCATCTAAAAGATAATAGCATTTAGTGAATACGAGTTATCCACAATTGTAGGCAGGGTTTAAGCCCCGGCTACTTCTGTGGATAACTTTTATAGTGGGGCTGTGTCAATTCGATTGACTTTTGGGTGATATTTTAGTATTATTATCTCATATATATAACCTACTTAAAGGAGCTATATATGAGATTGATCAGGATCGGATTGTTCATGAGCATATCTTTCTTTATTATCGTATCCACAACATATGCCTGCACCGGTGCAAGGCCGCTTGCAATGGGTGGGGCTTTTGTCGGTGTGGCAGATGACGCTAACGTTACTTATTGGAATCCCGCCGCCCTTCCATATATCTCAAAACCTCAAATAACATATACCGGCCTGATCCATGACAGAGACGTAATCAACTATGATGATTGGGTCAGCTTAATCCCTTTCATAGACGATAATATCGAGAAGGATGTGGGGTCTTTCGGCATATTCGGTATGTTTAATAGAGATAAATTCTCGATAGATACTGTTGGGTCGGGGTCGGTCTTGTTCAATGTCGACGAGGAATGGGAGGATGCTTGGGTTGGGCTTTCGTATGGTCGAGAGATCATAGAAAACTTCTCAATGGGTGTTAATGTCCGTTTTACACAAAAACAATATAAATTGAAGGTCGCTGTAGGTAGTTTAAGCGCCGGGGCAGAGGATGATGACTCGGCTGTCGGCATAGACCTGGCCATGTACTACAAGTGGGACAAGTTCACCTTTGGCCTCCTCGTGCAGGACTTAAATGACCCTGAATACAAGATACTCGGCAGCATATTGCGCTACAAGACCAATGTGCGGCCCGGTGTTGCATATCGGCCTGATGATAAGACAATACTCTCACTTGAGCTCTATGATGTGGGGGATGCCAATAATATACGATTTGGTGCAGAGAGATGGTTTTTTAATAACTACGCCTTACGGCTCGGCGGGTATAACTTAAACAGCAATACAAAGACCTCGCGTGCTGTAACGGGCGGCTTAGGTATCAAGATACCCGATGTAAATATATACGAGACGATCAAGATAAAGGATCTCTTTGTAGATTACGGCCTTATGTACTGGACGGATATGATCGGCGACTATGAGGATTTTACGCACATACTCAGTATCACAATGCAATTCTAAACTTAAGGAGGTCTCCCTGTGAAGAGGGTAATATTTGCTATAATCGTTTTGGTGACAGTAGAGTTTCTTATTACAACCGAAAGCGTCTTGGCTGCCGGTGTGGGTGGCCCCATACGCCACCTCGAGCCAGGTGAGTGGGTAACCGGCGTGGGCTATGACAGTCTCTTTGATATGGACTTGAGCGGCGCCAGCGATGCCGAAGTAGACCGCTACAATGCTCTTTACATTAAGAGCGCCATGCATTCATTCGACATCGTCACCTTTTATGCCAAGCTTGGTATGGCTGATCTTGAATACCATGGCAGGATAGATAGCGCTGACATAACGGCCGATTACAACTTTGGTATATATGGAGGACTCGGTTTTAAGCTGGATTGGGAGTTTCAAAAGAGCTGGTGGGCAGGGACTGACCTGCAGTATGCGATGTGGCGATCGGAGCTCGATTCGCTGACCCGTGATTCAGCCACCGCCTCCAGCATAACGGGTGACGCGCAAACCGGAGAATTGCAATGGGCATTCTATGCGATGAAGGTTTACAAGCTTAAGGATATGGGAAAGGCCAACCTTTATTTAGGTGGAAAGCTGACAGACCTTAAGATAGAACAGAGCGGTGCGCGCTATATGATAGGGACTGCTGAATATACCCTGGACGAAGATCTGAAAGAGGATGATAATTTCTTCAGTATTTTTGGAGGTGTTGACATAGAATTTCTCTCACCGAGTATAATCGCGCATATTGAAGGTGCCTGCATAGGCGAAACCAGTTTCAGCACCAGTATTGTATATAAATTTTAAGGAGATTTAAACTATGGGTCGCGACGGCCGTCGTTTATCATCGAGCGGGTGGTATCGCAAGGAGCCTGTTTTTATACCGGCAGAATCTAAGCATGTGGAGAGAAATAGACCGTGCCCTTGCGGCAGCGGCAAAAAATATAAGAAATGCTGCGGCAACCCCACACACCATAGACCGTTTTTTATTATACGTTTGATGAAGAGATTGCGTGAGGTATTCTCAAATAAATCGGAACCTGAGGCGGACAGCAAAAAGTGAAGAGGGAAGATTTCGAGGCCTTGGTCGCTGAATCTATCGATGAGTTGCCCGAGGAGTTTATCGGAAGATTTGAGAACATAGATTTTGTCGTTGAAGACCGGCCATCAAAAGACCTTGTGGCGCGGCTGGGGCTTAGAAGCGACTGTAGTATATTGGGCCTCTACCACGGCGTACCCTTAAAAAGACGCACGCATTATTATGGCGCTGTTTTACCCGACAAAATTACCATCTATCAGAAGAATATTGAGATTCATTGCAAGACTGACGGAGAGATAAAGCACCAGATACAAAAAACAGTTATCCACGAGGTAGCTCATCATTTCGGGATGACCGAGGGTGAGATAAGAAAACTGGGGTTTTAGCGGGGTAAGATGAGTTTTGGCCTAGACCTTATAATCGGGTGCATCATAGGTGTATATGGTTTCTTCGGATTTTTGAGGGGGGCTAAGCGGCAGATAATAGGGCTTCTTTTATTAGCTATTTCACTGGGCATAGCCGCTTACCTTTATCACATACAGGAAAACATCCTGATCTGCTACGGTGCTTTTATTCTTACCTGGCTGGTCTTAAAGATGGTCGCCGTATTTATTATGAGCCACCATGTCGGTGATTATGTTCCTGTGACAACGTGGAACCTCGATCGCACCTTAGGCATTGTCCTGGGAGGGGCTAAAGGCGCACTCCTTGTAGCGCTAATGCTCTTTGTTATAGGCCTTGCTCCACCCGCACTATTGGCTAAAATCCCACCCTTAGAAAGACAACTCGAATCTTCAATAATCTATAATAAAATTTGCCCCCACAACCCCCTCCTCAAGATCGACGCGGTAAAAGCGCTGGCGCATATGGGCGCTGTCGCAATGGGCAATGAACCCGATGTCGATGTATTGAAGGACGTGGATATGGATGAGCTTATGAAGAATGAGAAGTTGCGTTCCATACGCGAGGACCCGGATCTTGCAGATGCGGCGGCGAATAGGGATTACAAGAAGATGCTGACCAACCCCAAGGTGAGGGGGTTATTGGCCGACAAAGAGTTTATCTCGACTTTGAAGAATCTTAAATTAAAAGATGGTTCCAGTGCTCTGTCGGCCTCAAAGGAGAAGATAAGTTCCTTTGTGACGAGCTCGACGGATAAACTGCGTAACAGAGTGGCTGCGGAAAAGATAGAATCCGAGCCTCTTAAGGAACCGACACACATAGCCCGCTTAAAGAATGGTAATGTCCTGCAGGGCATTTTAAAGAGTATGGATAACCAAGCGGCTTATATGGATGTTTATGTAGGGAGAGACGTTATTGCTGTAACGATCTCTTTAAACGAGATAGATGAGATTATAGAAGTGCCAAAAGAATGAAAGGGGGGTGGTAAAGATGCTATTTGGCCTGTTTGGTAAGAAGAAGTGCGGTTGTAGGGGCTCAAAGGATGATACGGCTAATCTGGTGGAGTTAGGCGAGGTGACACATTACTTTCCACACGTAAAAGCCGGGGTTATCAAGATATCCAAGGGGAGCGTATCTGTCGGAGACACTGTCCGGATAAAAGGGCATACGACCAATTTTAAGCAGAAGATCTCCTCGATGCAGGTGGACAATAAACCTATCGAATCAGCCGACACGGGGAAAGAAATAGGTATCCAGGTAAAGAAACGCGTCCGTGGCGGTGATAAGGTTTACAAGGTCTAACCGAATAAAAAGTTTTTCAAAAAAAAGGAGGATGATCAAGAATGGCTATTTCCGCTTATATACTTCTTAACCTGATAACGCCCAAATTGCAGGATACGCTTGCTGCTATAAGGGCCATTGATGAAGTTAAGAGCTGTGACGGGGTTACCGGCCCTTATGATGCCGTGGCCTTTGTTGAGGCAGAAGACATAAACGCATTGGGAAAGGTTGTAACTACAAAGATATCGTCTGTAGAGGCTGTTGCAAAGACCCTCACCTGCGTGGCTGTAAAATAGAGCGAATGAAAAAATATCTTCTCAAAGAGGTCGACCGGCCTATGGCGACCTCTATCGACTATCAAAAAGACTTAAATCCCGAACAATTTGAGGTTGTTACCAAGTCGGAAGGGCCATGCCTTGTGCTCGCGGGGGCAGGGAGCGGCAAGACACGCACCCTGATATACAGGGTTGCGTACCTCCTCGAGCAGGGGGTCTCGCCAAATAGTATACTCCTAGTCACCTTCACAAATAAAGCAGCTCGCGAGATGAAGGACCGCATCGAGATGCTCTTAAAGAATAAGCCAAAAGGGCTCTGGTGCGGGACATTTCACCATGTGGGCAATCGCTCTATACGCATGTACGCCCGCCAGTGCGGCTTGACTGATGATTTTGGCATACTGGATGCCGAAGATAGCCGGAATCTCATAAAGGTATGCATAAAGGCGCTGAAATCCAATATAGGTGATGCCCGTTTTCCAAAGGCAAGCATCGTACAGTCAATAATCAGCTACGCGCGTAATGCCACCCGTCCCATAGAAGATGTGATAGATGAGAAATATCCCTATTTTTTGCATCTGACAAAATGGATAAAGAATGTCGCTGCTCTCTATGAGAGGCGAAAGGTAAGCTCCAACATCTTAGATTACGATGACCTGCTTTCGCGCTGGGCATGGCTCCTTGAGAATGTCCCTGAGGCGCAGAGGAGGTTTTCAGATCAATTTAAGTATATACTGGTAGATGAATATCAAGATACAAATCGCCTGCAGCACAAGGCCATAAACCTCCTCGCGGCCAAACACGGCAATGTCCTGGTAGTAGGCGACGATGCCCAGTCTATATATTCTTTCCGGGCAGCGGAGATAAGGAATATACTAGAATTCCCAAACCTATATCCGAAGACCAAGATATATCGTCTCGAGACTAATTACCGCTCCACGCCGCAGATACTCCAGCTGGCCAATAACATAATAGAGCACAATATGGACCAATTCCCCAAGAAACTGCGCAGCATGCGCGAGGATTTCCAGAAGCCATGCTTGATACAGGTCAAGGACATGTATTCGCAGGCGGCCTTTATCGCGCAGCGGGTTTTGGAGCTGCAGGAAGAGGATGTGAGCTTAGATGATATGGCTGTGCTCTTCCGGGCCCATTACCAGTCTGCTGAGCTGGAGATGGAACTGACCAAGCGCAATATCCCTTATGTCGTCAGGGGCGGAGTCCGCTTCTTCGAGCAGGCCCACATCAAGGACGTCCTCTCTTATGTCAAAATTCTGCACAACACGTCGGATGAGATTTCCTGGATAAGGGCTCTCAGTCTTTACCGTGGGATAGGGCCCGGTTACGCGGATAAGATATTTCAGAAAGTGGTTGCCGGAGGCAGCAAAACAAGCGTTGTCTTGAAATCAAAATTCGGTGATTTTCTTCCCAACAGGGCACAGGCCGGTTTTGGCAAATTTAAGGCTGTGTTAAAGAAGATCGACACCAAAGAATTACGGGAACATCCCGACGCCCTCATAGAGACAATCCTTAAAAGCGGGTATGAGGACCATTGCCTCTTGAATTTTGAGAATGCCCAGGACAGGATGCTAGACCTAAAAGAGCTTGCCAATTTTGCCCACCACTATAGCAATACAAAGGACTTCCTGCAGGATATAACCCTCAGGGAGAGCTTTAAAGGAGAGACCATTATTGAGCCCGGATCAAAAGATGAATCTCTCGTCCTCTCGACCATCCACCAGGCAAAGGGCCTGGAGTGGGACGTGGTAATGTTTATCGGCCTTACAGACGGCCAATTCCCGCACCCAAAGTCGTTAGAAAACTCGACACAGCTTGAGGAGGAGAGGAGGCTATTCTACGTCGCAACGACGCGCGCCAAAAGGGGCCTATACCTGATCCGTCCGACGACGCGTTATGACATCAATTTTGGTACTGTAATATGCCGGCCGTCATTATTTCTCCAGGAGCTTCCTCAGGACCTTCTTGAGAGCTGGTCTGTTGAAGAAAGTGGTCCCGAAGAAGAGGTTTGGGACATGGACGGCGATAGGATCCCACCCAGATATCTCGATTAATTTTCATAATTTATTGTATCGCAAGGAGTTCTGTTTATGCACATCTTTGCAAATGTATATTTGCATAACCCTAATCTTGTCAAGGGGTTGACAAAATTGATTTAATAGGATATAATTTATATGGAGCCGATAAAGGCAAACCATCCGAAAGGGTGGGACGCAAAGCTCCAGACCCTCACTGTAGCAGCGCGAAGCTGCACAAGAATGTGTGCAGAAGGGTGGCTGAGCTGCCGAAGCCCGAAGCAACGTAGCGCCTGGTCGGCTCCCGAAATCATGGGTTGTTGAAGGTATAAGCATGTAACCCATTTATACATGGATAGTTATAATACAGGAGGCAATCGCAAGATTGTCTCCTTTTTTTATTCCCTTCATTTTTTTCCTTTTTTTCTTGGCAATCCCTCTATCTTTATAGTATAATATCCCCTCAATATATACATAATAATAGTAATATAATATGTGAAAGGAAAAAGGGTATTATGGCTAAGATGACAGAACATCGCAAATTAAAGAAGTGGGTTGCGGATATGGCGCGCATGTGCCGGCCGGACAGGATCGTCTGGATAGACGGATCTGAGGCTGAAAAGAGATGCCTTGAAAAAGAGGCGTGCGCAACCGGGGAAGTTATTAGACTGAATAAGAAGAAGCTTCCGGGATGCCTATACCACAGGACCGCTGTCAATGATGTGGCCCGTACAGAAGGGCTCACCTTTATCTGTACAAAGCGCAAGCACAATGCCGGCCCGACAAATAACTGGATGAGCCCGGCCAAAGGATATGCCAAGGCCCGCAAAATATTCCGGAATGCCATGAAGGGCAGGACGATGTATGTTATCCCGTTCTCTATGGGGCCTATAGGTTCACCTTTTAGCAAGATCGGCATAGAGTTGACTGATAGTATATATGTTGTCCTTAATATGCGCATAATGACGCGCATAGGCAAGGATGTACTGAAGTCCCTTGGCAGAGATGGTGAATTTACCAAGTGCCTCCACTCAAAGGCCGATTTAGATATAAAGAGGCGACTGATACTCCATTTTCCTGAAGATAACACGATCTGGTCTGTTGGTTCAGGGTATGGGGGCAATGTTCTATTAGGCAAAAAATGCCTCTCCTTAAGGATAGCCAGTTACCTGGGAAAGTGTGAGAAGTGGATGGCCGAACATATGCTTATTTTGGGCATAGAAAAGCCAAATGGACAGATAGAGTACATAGCAGGGGCTTTCCCGAGCGCATGCGGCAAGACCAACCTTGCCATGCTCATCCCTCCCAAAGGCCTTAAGAAAAAGGGTTACAAGATATGGACGGTAGGAGATGATATTGCGTGGATGCGCATAGATTCGGATGGCAGGCTTTGGGCAGTCAATCCTGAGGCCGGTTTCTTTGGGGTAGCTCCCGGGACAAACTCTAAAACAAATCCCAACGCGGTTATAACCAGTAGAAAAAATACAATATTTACCAATGTTCTGTTAAAGCCGGATAAGACCGTCTGGTGGGAGGGTGGTGACGGCAAAACACCCTCTAAGGGGATAGACTGGATGGGAAGGCCATGGAAGCCGGGTATGCTCGATGATAATGGTAATGTCATAAAGGGGGCCCATCCAAATAGCCGCTTTACGGCTCCAATCGGGCAATGCCCAACCCATACCTTTAGGCTCGATCACCACCATGGTGTACCCATATCTGCCATAATACTCGGTGGCCGCAGGGCACGCCTGGCACCTCTTGTTTATGAGAGCTTTGATTGGGAGCACGGCGTCTATGTTGGTTCTACAATGGCCTCTGAGCGCACAGCCGCGCAGGTCGGTAAGCTCGGTGAGGTGCGTCGTGACCCCATGGCAATGCTTCCATTCTGCGGATATAATATGGCCGACTATTTTCGCCATTGGCTTAAGATGGGCAAGCGGATGCAAAAAGCGCCCAAGATATTCCATGTGAACTGGTTCAAAACAGATAAAAACGGTAAGATATTATGGCCCGGCTTTGGTGACAATCTACGGGTTTTGGAATGGGTCTTAGGCCGCTGCGATAAGACTGCAGGGGCAAAAAAGACGCCCATTGGCTACATGCCCGGCGCAAGAGACCTCGATCTGACAGGGCTTAAGCTCTCACCGGATACACTCAAAGAACTATTGTCCATAGATAAAAAGGAGTGGGGAAGAGAATTAAAAGAGCAGGAGATATTTTTCAAACGTTTTGGATCCGACCTGCCGCCTGAAATTTTAAGAGAGCACAAAGCATTAAAGAAACGGCTCGGCTAACGAGCTTCCGGGTTTATTGTCAAAATAATAGTAAGCGAGAAGGGGTCAAGAGATTTTCTTAAGAGGATATCTGACCCTTTCTTCTTTCGGTAGTTGATAGGAGTGAGAAGCTTAAGATGCTAAAATGGTTAGGAAAATTTTCTAATGGATAAGTGTTACGATGTGATCATAATCGGCGCAGGTGTGGTAGGCAGTGCCGTCGCAAGAGAGATGAGCCGCTACAAGGGCAGTGTACTCCTTCTTGAGAAGGAGCATGACGTTGCATGCGGTGCGAGCGGCGCTAATAGTGGTGTAATCCACGCAGGCTTCAATGTACCGACAGGATCTCTTAAAGCGCGCTTCAATGTAAAAGGCGCAAAGCTGCTTAGGACAATCGCCGAAGAGCTCGATGTGCCGATGAAGTTCACAGGAAAGCTGGTCGTTGCCTTAAAGGGGCCTGAGCTGGCCCAATTGAAACACCTTAAGGCCCAGGGTGAGGCTAACGGTGTCAGAGGCCTGAAGATCATCTCAAAAGACGAATTGCGACGGCTCGAGCCCAATATCGAAGGCATAGCAGCGCTCCACTCCCCAAATAGCGGCATAATATGTCCATTTACACTGAATATCGCGCTTGCCGAAAATGCACTCTCTAACGGCGTAGATATACGGCTTAATACCGAGGTGACGCGGATCTCTAAACGAGAGGACCATTTCCGCGTCTTTACCAAAAAAGGTACCTTCAGGGGCAGATATGTCATAAATAGCGCCGGCCTCATGGCTGACAAAATAGCTGCCATGGTCGGCCTGAAATACTTTCGCGTACAACCCTGCCGGGGCGAGTATTTTGTATTGGACCGCGCGTCTTCCGGATTGCTCAAGAGGATGGTATATCCGGTACCTCCTGTCAGGGGTAATGTTTTAGGGGTACACTTAACCCCAACCATTGACGGAAATATACTTATAGGGCCGAGCGCTGAACTTATACATGATAAATATGATACACGTACGACCGGACCGGGCCTTGGGAGGCTTCTTAAAGAGGCAAAACTTCTTTTGCCGGCATTGAAATCGCCCGAAATCATAACCTCATTTTCAGGGATACGCCCAAAACTCGCCAGGCCGACCTATAGGGGCTGCTACGACTTTATAGTAAAGGATGAACCTCAGGTTAGAGGTTTTATAAATCTGGCCGGCATAGAATCGCCGGGTTTAACCGCTGCTGTTGCAATAGCCCGGGAGATAGCACTTTCATTAAAGAAGAAATTGGCCCTCAAGAAGAATGGCAGCTTTAAATATCGTCGAGAAGGCATCGTAAGGGTAAGAGAATTGCCTCTTGAGGAAAGGGCCTCCCTTATAAGAAAAAGGAAGGAATACGGTGAGCTTCTTTGCCGCTGCGAGGAGATATCTAAGGCTGAAATTATAGATGCACTGAATAACCCCCTCGGCGTAAGGTCCATGCGCGGCATAAAGATAAGGACCCGCGCTATGATGGGGAGATGCCAGGGTGGTTTCTGTGGTCCAAATATAATCGATCTATTACAGAGGAAGGGTATAGATCCCGATGAAATTAACTTGCGAGGAAAGAACTCCTGCATGCTAACAGGAAAGACGAAATGACCGCTATAAAAACAGAACATATAGACGTCCTGGTTATAGGCGGCGGCCCGGCAGGTATGGCAGCTGCTATAGCTGCGCGCCTGGCAGGAGCACGCCATGTTGCGATCGTTGAACGCGGTGGATACCTCGGCGGGATACTTAACCAATGTATTCATAATGGATTTGGCCTGGAGCTGTTAAAGAAGGATCTCACAGGGCCTGAATATGCACAGCACTATATAGACCAGGTAAAGCGCTTAAAAATAACTGTTATGTTAAATACAATGGCTATAGACATAACAAAAGATAGAGAGGTCACCCTAAGCAATTCAAAAGATGGTCTTATCAGGATAAAGGCAGGGGCTATAGTACTGGCAATGGGTTGTCGGGAGAGGACGGCCGGCATGCTCTCTATATCCGGAACCCGCCCCGCCGGTATCTATACAGCAGGCGTTGCCCAGACACTCATAAACTTAAAGAACCTGATGGTAGGAAAGAGGGTGGTAATACTCGGTTCAGGCGATATAGGGTTAATCATGGCCAGACGACTCACGCTTGAAGGTGCAAAGGTGATATCCGTTGTTGAAAAATCGCCCTATCCCGGCGGGCTCCTGCGGAATGTAACTCAATGCCTTGAGGATTTCGATATACCACTTATTTTAAGTCACACTATAATAGAAGTCGAGGGGAGAGATCGCCTGGAGTCCGTTACTCTTGCGCGCGTGGATCGCCACGGTAACCCATTAAAGAGTAGAAGAAAAAAGATTAAATGCGATACCCTGCTTATTTCAGCAGGCCTTATACCTGAAAATGAACTCTCCAAAAAGGCAGGTGTCCGCATAGATAAAAAGACCGGTGGGCCAATCGTCGATGAGGAATACCATACGTCCGTCCCCGGCATATTTGCGTGCGGCAATGTAGTCTCTGTCCATGATATCGTCGATTGGGCCAGCATGGATGCTGAGATAGCCGGCGCGTCCGCCAGTCTTTATTCAAGCAAGCCATGGCATAGACACCATGCCCTTGAGATAGAGCTCGATAATGAGATCAGCTATTGCGTACCGCAGATCTTGCGTGGCAGCCGTGATACAGAAGTATCTATCAGGGTAAAGAGGCCCATAGAGAAAGTATTCGTTGGGGTTCGCCGGGACACCATGTTATCTCGCAGCGCATACCATGAGATATTGATACCGTCCGAAGCCCTAAGAGTGCCTATCAAGGCTGGGGCGGTAGAAGGGGCTGAGAACCTCTCAATATTTATAGAAAAGAGTAGCTCAATAAAGAGGGAGCACAAGTGAAGCGAGACCTAATATGCACAATCTGCCCCCTTGGATGTAAGGTAATGGCTACCTATGCGCATAAGAAGGCGACTGCCATTTGTGGAAATCGCTGTCCAAAGGGCGAAGCTTATGCCCTATCTGAAATCCGCAATCCAAGACGCATCCTGACTACTACTATTAAAGTAGAGGGTGGTATCTTTCCCCTTGTTAGCGTAAGGACCAATAGGCCTATTTCGCGAGACTCGATGAGGCGGGTGGTAAAGAACCTGCATAATACGTTCGTCAAAGCACCGATAGAGATAGGCGATAGGCTGGCCCATGGAGTATCCGGCTCAGGATCTGACATAGTCGCTACCCGATCCATACCAAAGAAGAAAGCTAAACCATGATTGCTCTTATAGGAATGAAGGGACACAATGCCTAAATGCGGCTATGTATCAATAATAGGTAAGCCGAATGTCGGCAAATCTACCATTCTAAATTACCTCCTCGGTGAAAAACTCTCCATCGTATCAAGAAAACCTGAAACTACCCGCGACAGTATACTCGGGATAACCAACAAAGGTGATGACCAGGCCATATTTATAGATACGCCCGGCATACGCAAGAGCCGCCACACCCTCGATAAGTATATGGTCAAGAAGGCTTATGGTTCGGGCCAGCAGTCTGACCTTATACTCTTTGTGTTAGATGCGACTTCTTTCATGAGCCAGGAGGATAGGTGGATATTCGACCGTATCAATGACTGGAAGAAGAATACGATTTTGCTCATCAATAAAGTTGACCGTGCAAAAAAACCATTTCTCCTTCCAATAATTGAGAAGGCCTCAAAGCTATATAATTTCGTTGATATAATCCCCATATCTGCCACCGAAGGCATCCAGATGGATCTTTTAAAGAAGCTGATATTTGAAAACCTGCCTGAGGGTGTGAAACTCTTTCCCGATGAACAATTTACCGACAAGAGTGAGCGTTTCGTGGCAGCGGAGATGATAAGGGAGAAGGTGCTCGAGTTTTTATGGCAAGAGGTACCCCATTCAGTTGCTGTCTTAGTTGAGGAGATGAAAGAGAAGGAGAGGGAGAATATAACCTATATCCATGCGACTATATATGTAGAGCGCCCCTCCCAAAAAGGCATAATCATAGGTGAGGGCGGTAAGATGCTCAAGCAGATAGGGCAGGTGGCTCGCCGGGATATGGAAAAGTTTTTTGGCAGGAAGGTATATCTCGACCTATGGGTCACGGTTGAAAAAGACTGGCGAAACAACCCCACTGTACTAAGACGTCTTGGATATAGCTAAACTTACTATACTTAAAACAATATTTATGTTGATAGGCCGGCGCGTTTGGGATAAAATAGGGGACCTATGAAAGAAGCTAAGATATTCTCACTTGTAATGCTGCCCATGATGGGCCAATTCCTCATAACGCTTGAGGAGGTGGGTGGTACGCGTCTCGTTCCTATATGGATAGGTGCGGCAGAGGCAAATGCCATAGCAGCGCATATCGGGGGCCATAAATTTCCCCGGCCCATGACCCACGACCTATTGGTCAATACAGCATCGGAACTTGGAGCAACAATCAACAGGATCGTCGTTACAGATATTAAGAATGATACCTATTATGCGCGGATAGAGATGATGCGTGATGGAAAGCCCGTGAAGATAGATTCCCGCCCAAGTGACGCAATAGCCGTAGCCGTACGCGCGAAGGTTCCTATATTTATAGATAGTCCTGTTTTCGAAAAATGTCCTGTGATACAAAAACCGATATCTAAAGAAGAGGTGGAGGGTTTTAAAGAGAAGCTCAAGGCCCTGAAACCCGAAGATTTCTTTAAAAAGAAAGGTCCATCCTGATATGGAAACAAAAGAGGCGATAAAGAAACGAATTTCTGTAAGGGTCTATGACAAAAGGCCGATACCCAAAGAGGTGTTGGAGTCCATAATCGATGCCGGGCGCCTGGCGCCGACAGCGAGAGGGGTGGAACCATGGGAATTTATCGCGATAACCGATAAATCACTTCTTGGAAGAATAGGCGCATTGGCAAATAACGGCCGGTTTATAGCCGACGGGACAGCCTGTATCGCTATTCTTTGCAAAGATACAAAATATTATCTTGAGGATGGATGCGCCGCAACGGAAAATATCCTCATAGCCGCAGCCGATGCCGGGGTAGGGGCCTGCTGGGTAGCTGGTGATAAGAAAGATTATTGCGAACGCGTAAAAAGCCTCCTGGGTGCGTCTGCCGAACTCAAGTTGGTCTCCATGATAGCCATGGGTTACCCAAAAGATACCAATCCTCCCAAGGCGAGGCGGCCACTTGCGTCTGTTCTCCATTGGGAAAAGTTCTCCAGTAAATAATGGGGGGTATATGAGTTTTAGAGACTGTGGTATAGTCCTTCAATTTCTCTTTTCTATAACTGCCCTGACCTGCTGTTTGACCCCAAATGCCCATGGCCAGTCAAAATTAACAGGTAAGGATGTGCTCTTTGTTGTGGCACGCCAGGATTTCAGGGACGAGGAACTCTTTGCGCCACAGGAGGTCCTTAAGGCAGCCGGGTACACTACACACATTGCTTCATCGAAGACGGGTAAGCTCTCCGGCGCGCTTGGCGGTTCAGCCGATGCGGAGATGACTATAGATCAAGTAAATCCCCTTGACTACGCAGCTATAATCTTTGTAGGCGGGGCCGGGTCAAAGGAGTACTGGGATAACCCGACGGCGCATGATATCGCGCGCAATGCACTCATCGGTGACAGAATAGTCGGGGCCATATGCATTGCTCCCGTCACCCTGTCAAACGCGGGTATCTTAAAAGGCAAAAATGCCACAGTATTCTCTTCAGAGATAGATACCATAAAGCGGGGAGGGGCTATATATACAGGCAAACCGGTTGAGGTAGACGGAAATATAGTTACCGGTAATGGCCCCGGAGCAGCACCCGATTTTGGAAAAGAGATCGCGAAACTACTCAAAACAAAAAGAGGTAAATAGAGGAGTGAAATGACCGATAAATCAGGTTCAGGATCGGAGAAGAGGATATACAGGCGCCTTAAGACACCTGCTAAGATAAGCTACCAGCTGAGAAGATCTGATATGGAAGAAAAAGTGGCCACCCTGAAGGATCTAGGTGGCGGCGGCATACAGGTCTCCCTGGCTGAAAAATTAGAGTTGGGGAAGATAATAGATCTCGATATTGAGATATCGGATCTTCCAAGGCCGGTACATGTCATAGGTAAGGTCGTCTGGGTCAGTGAGGTATCTATCTCAGGGCCGAAACCTGCTGTCTACTATGAGACCGGCATCAAATTTATCAAGGCCGATCCTGTGCAACTGGGTAAGCTATACTCACACTTTGAACCCGATCTATTCTGAAGCAGATTCTACCAGTTCAATCTTTCTTTCGATGCTCTTTTTATCAGATCCTAATCGTAGGGCCTTCTTCCATGCGGAGAGGGCCTTCTTATTGTCGCCCAGGCGATAATAGCTATCCCCGAGATTATTCCACGCACTCAGATAATCAGGGTCGAGAGAGACCGCTTCTTCAAAGAGGCCTACTGCTTCTTCGTATCTCTTGGTTGCCATATAAGCGACGCCGAGGTTGTTGTAGAAATTTGGCGAATCTTTCTTTAATTGAATTGCGCGAGTGTGGTATTTTATGGCATTGTCATAATCCTTTTTCATATGATATATATTGCCTACATTGCTATAAACACCCGCCATATCTGGGTCTTCTTGAAGGATATATTTATACTCGGTGAGTGCCGCATCGAGATCGCCGATACGTACATATGAGGTGGCCAGATTACTCCTGGTTTTGTGGTTGGCCGGGTTCATCGCCAAGGCCTTTTTATATTCCTCGATAGCCGCCTCGAATCGACCCTCCCTCTGATATTGCAACCCGAGGTTGCTGTGTATCCGGTCGGAGTCGGCAGCGCTTTCCAACGTCTTTTGATAAAATGATGTGGAGGTCAACCAATCGCGGTTTCGATCTATAGTCAATATTGAGAAGATAAATATTGCGATGGCTAAAATACCGATAAAAATTCTCCTGCCCGAATACCCTTTGACAAAATAAGAAACTAAGGAGATCAGGGCAAAAAAGAAACCTATACATGGAAGATATAGCCAATGTTCGGCCAGGGGGGCATTTAATGGAAGTATGCCGGATACAGTAGATACGCCTATCAAATACCACAGGAACCCAAATGATACACCCTTGGCTTTGCGGCGCATCTTTAAGGCCGTCCAGATCAAAACCCCTAAAATAGCCAATGCCAGCAACACGCGGCCATCCATAACAGATTGGGGTTGAGCTATCTTCCACTCCATATGCAGCCCCACCGGCGCAAAGAGGAGCCGCATATAGATCCCAAATGCAGCCGCACCGGTAAGAAGACGCTGGCCCAAGAGCGCAGTCTCCGTCGGAATGTGCGTGCCTAGCGAATGAAAGACGGCCTTGCGGACCAAAAGATATACACATATGATCCCAAACACGCCCAAATATGGTGCGAGACGATTCTTCTTTGTCCCATCTCTCTTAAAGATCAGATCATATGCCAGGAATATGAGCGGCAGCATTAAGGCGGATTCCTTGCATAATAGGGCTATACCGAAAAAGATTAAGCTGAGTGATAGCTTCTTATTATTCTCCGGGGACAATGTTCTATATTGTATATAAAAAATCGATGAAAGGAGCATAAAAGAAGTTGCTAATGTGTCGGCGCGGCCCGAGATATAAGCCACCGCTGCAGTATTGACGGGATGGACCAGAAATAAGAGAGAAGCGCTGTCGGCGATCAACCTATCTCTGCTCAGTTGCAGGATAAGCAGGTATGCCAAAATGGCTGTTATTATATGTAGCAGGGTATTTGTAAGGTGATATCCGAATGGCCTCAGGCGCCATATAGAATAGTCTGTCATATAAGTCAAGGCCTGGACCGGCCTGTAGAATGTATCGCTTGGATCGTAGTGGCCAAATAGACTTTGTGTCATCAATGCGGGTAAGCGAAGCGGGCTTTTTATGTGGGGGTTATTGACTATGAGGACGTTGTCATCCCATAAAAATTCCCCTGAAAGGGAGTTGCCGTATACGGCCAATCCCACAATTACGATAAGAAGAAATAGCGCGCCGTCGCGCTTGAGGTTGATCAGATCGTTAAGCATATTATCAATATTATATCGCAATGATAAGCGGTTGACAAGGTTTTTAAGCTATGCTATCATTGTGGGACAAAAAAGGAGGTAATATGGTAGCAAAAGTTATTGATGAGACATGTGTCGGGTGTGGGCTCTGTGTCGATGCATGCCCTGAGGTCTTTGTTATGGAAGGTGATAAGGCCATAGTAAAAGGGGATGCGATACCGGCTGAAGCAAAAGAGAATGCCGAAAAGGCAAAGTCTGATTGCCCTGTCGAAGCAATCACCATAGAAGGTTGATAATGAGCCTTTTTGGGAGGGTAGCCCGGGAAGCCGCTCTCGAAGCCGGCTGTTACATGAAGAGGAGGCTCGGCAAGATAAAGGAGCTCTCCTTTAAGGGTGAAATAAACCTCGTAACCGATGTAGATAAAAAGTGCGAGGCCCTTATAATAAGGCGCTTGAAATCTCATTTTCCAAAACATGAGATCCTGGCTGAGGAGAGCGGAGGAGATCGGCAAAGTTGTGCCTACCGATGGGTAATAGACCCATTGGATGGTACAACAAACTACGCGCACAACTTTCCATTCTTTGCCGTATCTATAGCCCTTGAGAGAGAACTTAAGCCCATAGTAGGCGTAGTATATGACCCTATGCGGGACGAGACATTTTACGCCGAACGTGATAAGGGGGCATACCTTAACCGCAAGCGCATGCACGTCTCAAAAGAGAGGTCCCTCTCACGTTCTTTGCTCGCCACAGGTTTTGCATACGACGTAAAACGAGTCCTTCAGAATAACATATCCAATTTTAACAAATTTGTGATGTCGGCCCAGGCCATAAGAAGGCCCGGTTCTGCCTCCCTGGATATCTGTTATGTTGCCAGCGGGCGGCTCGATGGATTCTGGGAGATGAAGCTCTTCCCGTGGGATACCGCTGCCGCCGTATTGATAGCGAAAGAGGCCGGAGGGAAGGTCACCAGGTTTTCAGGCGAGCCATACAGCCATTATGACGAGGATGTGATCGTATCTAATAGCAAGATACATAAGCAGATGATAGATGTTTTACGCAGCAAGCGGCGGCGCTCTTGGCGCCGTTAAAGGATGTGTGGAAATGAAGAGCCCCGATTATGATGCCATACTCTTCGATTTAGGGAGGGTCTTGGTAAACTTCGACCACCATGTCGCAGCGAAGAGGACCGCCGAATACACTGACATGGATGAGGCGAAGATATTCGAGACGTACTTTGACTCAGACCTCACGGATCTTTTTGAGAGGGGCAAGATAACGGCCGCGGAATTTTTCGAACGTCTAAAATCTCTCCTAAGGCTCGACCTCGATTACGATAAGTTCTTGCCTATATGGAATGACATCTTCTTTAAGAATAATGGCATGGATGAACTGCTCACCATATTAAAACCACACTACCGCCTCGTCTTAATCTCTAACATCAATAAACCCCATTTCGACTATATAAAAGAAAGATTCCCCATATTGGACCACCTTGACAAGATAGTGGTCTCTTACAAAGTTGGCGCGCGCAAACCGGACCCGCTCATATATGAGACGGCCCTAAAGGCTGCGGGCACGGAGGCAAGCAGGACAGTCTATACCGATGACCGCGCGGACCTGATAGAGGCATCCTCGTCGATAGGTATGAAAAATATACAGTTTATAAACCGCGAACAGTTCAATAATGACCTAAAGAACTTAGGGATCCTTTCATAAATGAGGGTCACCGCTCAAATTCTTTGTCTATTTTGCGCATGCGTTTCAATCCTACCCGCCTTGGGTTATTGCGTCGAAATAACCCGACCATCTTCGGACATATCAGACTTCGATTTCTCCAACACGGATATCCGTGATGGACTGCGCGCCCTCGCTGAAAAATCCGGCATGCAGCTGGCAATAAGTTCTGACGTCTCGGGGACCGTCACGATCTCCCTTCACGATGTATCAGCCCGCGATGCCTTCGAGGCTATAATCCGCTCTCAAGATCTCGCGTACGAAAAGAAAGGCGAAATCATACACGTCATGCCGATGAAGAAATATCAGGAGCTTTACGGCAAATCTTTCACCGATGAAAGGGTCTTTGAGGCGATACGCCTTAAGTACGCTGAGGGAGAGGGGCTCATAGAGAAGCTCACGCAGATAAAGAGCAAGGGCGGCGCAGTCTTAGTCGATGAAGCTTCCGGCTCCATATTTTTAATCGACACCCCCGACACTGTTTATGACATGCGCAAATACATCGAAGCAATCGACATGCCTCGTAAAACAGAGATCTACGAATTGCGTTATGCAAAAGCAGCGGATGTGTCGGTTTTATTAAAAGAGCACCTCACAGCCGGCGTGGGAGAGATCTCCTTAGATGAACGCACAAACAAGGTGATAGTAACAGACCTGGAGCCACATTTTGCGAAGATAGAAGAAGTTTTAAAGGAACTTGACGTGAAACCCAGAGTGATATCCGTCGAGGTAAAGATAGTTGAGCTGACGACAGATGACGACCATGCAATGGGTATAAATTGGACAGCTCTCTTCTCCCAAACCGCAGTGGTAACATCCAAGCTTGCTCCGACATTACCGGGCGGAGGCACCTCGAGTTTTGCCGCCTCGCTTACGAGCGGCGATTTCTCCGGTACGATGGAGACCTTGCAAGCAGTGGGAGATGTTGACCTCATATCCCAGCCCTATCTTACGATCATGGATGGGGAAGAGGGCGTAATAACGGTCGGTGTCCGAGAGGCGTATGTTACCGACAGATCGACATCGACGGGTGAGGGGAACGAAGCGATATCTACCACTATATCTGAGGCAGTAGAATTTATAAATGTCGGTACAGAGCTTTATATAACTCCCCACATAAGTGACGATGGGTACATCACCGCAAACCTGCTGATTAAAAGCAACTCTGTAAGAGATACGCTAACTACTGCCAAGGGGAATGTTGTCCCGATAGTAGATTCGACAGAAACCGAGACACGGGTCATTGCCAAAGACGGTACGATGATAGTGGTGGCCGGCTTAAAGGAAGAGAGAAGGTCCGACACTGTCTATAAAACACCTTACTTAGGTGACGATCGCGCGCTCGGGGCTCCTTTTAGAAATGAGGCTACATACGACCGCATAAAATATACGATTATTTTGATGCGTCCTCGCATCTTAACATCCGAAGGTGGTGCATCTTGAGAGATGGGATGGAGATCGAACACTTCTCCGATCATATTAGGTGTCCCCATTGCCATAATATTATAGAAGACGATGAAGCACTCCTCTGTCTATTCTGCGGCGAAAGCCTCAAGCGCGGGATAGGCTTCCTGGGCAAACTTAGAAGGGGTGCGCCGGAGGCGGTCTTCGGAGCCGTTGTGCTACTTTTGGTCATCTCATTTCTTCTCTTGCTCATATTCTAGCGCTATAACCCCTTTTTGCTTGACATGATGCGTCTTCTGATATATATTAAAGAAAATAAGGTGCTATACTAATATTAAATATTAGTACGGAGACAGCGACAATGGATGCATATATACTCGTTTTGGCAATAATCCTTTTTTTGGGAGGTATTATACTGGCCCTTGGCGGGATGCACAGAGAAAATCTCGATTTAGACCGGGGTGCCAAGCTGATTGAGGAGTTGAAGGAGAAGCTCGCCAAAGAAGAGGAGTTGAAGAAGAGCACAAGTGATGCGCAAAGCGGTTTGGCAAAGGAGTTGGAACAGGCTCGCGCTGAAATCCAGCAACTCAAACCTCAGCTTGAAGAAGCAAAATCCGAAACAGAAAAGGCAAAGAGCGACAAGGTGAAAGAGGCTGAGACCTACGAGGGCATGAAACTCCAATATGCTGATCTCGAACGCCAGACAGATGACTTAGCAGGCCAGTTGAGAAAGGCTGCTCAAAAAGAGCAGGAACTGAAGGAAGAGATAGAACGGTTAAAGGGCGCCGGAGAGGTACAGGAAGACCGAGCTCCTCAAGAAAATCAAGAAAGTCCAACCCCTAAAATAGGAGAATAAGAATATGAAATGGTTTCTTTTGCTGATGGGCATATCTTGGGCAACGGCAGGGATCTCCCTTATCATAATAACTGATAAGGCAAAGGCCTTCTTAAACAAGCTGATCGCGGGTAAAGATATGAAAAAGCTCTCTATAGTGCAGTTTATTGTAGGGGGACTGCTCCTTCTGTCGGCAGGATCGAGCAAGACTGCGCTATTTATCTCTATCTTAGGCCTTCTCGCGATCGCAAAGGGGTTATTCTTCCTGTTTGGACCGGCAGAAAAGGTGAAGGCCATGATGGATTGGTGGTTAAATGCCCCCAGCGATACATGCAGGACATGGGGTGTCTTTGCTTTGGCATTAGGGATAGTTGTGCTCTGCGTGAGTCTATAAAACGACATTAATATCCAAAGACGCCTCTTTTACTAAAGGGGCGTCTTTTCTTAAATAGGGGACGGCCATGAAGAAGATACTGGTAGTTGATGATGAGATTGATGTACGTGAAAATTTCAGGGAATACCTGAGGGAGCAGGGATATCTCGCCATTACCGCGGAGAATGGAAGCGAGGCAATAGATATTATCGACCGGGAAAAACCCGATCTTTTAATACTCGACATCAAGATGCCCGGAAATAGCGGCCTAGATGTGCTTACCTCCTTGCACAATAACGACAAGAAAATACCGACGATAATCGTTACAGCATACGATACCCACAAAGATGATTTCATCGTATGCAACTATGGCCATGTTGTCGCTTACCTATTAAAGCCTGCAAATTTGCGGGAGATAGCCAAGCGTATAGAGAATGTCTTTATGAATAGGTAGTTTATTTTTAAAGGGGTACCATTATGATCACGCGATCCAAAGGTTTTACGTTGATTGAACTGGTAGTAGCCATAACAGCCGGTATGGTAATCTTGGCCTTAACCGCTACAGGCGTAATTTACCTGAGAGAGAAGGCCCGACAAATAGGTTGTGTTAATAATCTAAAGAGCATAGGTGTGGCACTCCAGTTATATTTCAATGATAAGATCGAATACCCCGAGACCCTGACCAGCATGGTACCTGACTATGTTACAGACTCGAGCGACCTGATCTGTCCATCCTCCAGGGCTCCTTACGACAACTTCTATATAAAACGCTCTCATTTAAGCGCGACAGATACCTTCAGCATAGGCTGTCCATACCATGGTAAGAATATGGAGGCCGTAAACTTACTTCTCGACGGCAGCTCACAACAGGTCGAAATGTCGGAAGTTCATTACGGCAGCGGCGCCTCAGCCGTAATTATCACTCCGGGTACCACTGTAAACGCTGTACAGACCTTGAGCTTCAGTGACGGTTCTACAGCAATTATTCAGGAGGGTAGCGCATCACTGGTACAATCGTTCGATATGGGCGAGGGTAAGCTCTACAGCATAATAAAGATAGGCGTTACCGGTAAGGTAGACGTTAATGTAAATAGCGGGTCGAGGTTTGAAGTGGTTACCCCTGCTGCTATAGCCGGTGTCAGGGGGACGAGGATGATAGTCACGGCATCCATCGATGGCAGTATACCCGAGACGACTATTGAAGTCTTAAGCGGTACAGCAACAATCACAGGTAGAAATAATGAAGGTATGTCTATGGTCAATTCCGGGGATGCTCCGGTTACGATCATCTCGGATGAACCCATCGCACAACAACCTACGCCTACTCCCGACCCCAGCATAACCGCTGTGATAGATAGTACCACCAGTGTATACTATGACCCCATGGCGGAACAGGTTATCTTCAGTTTCAGCGGCTCTGCAACAGATAGCGATGGCAATGATTCGGGAATGTACGCTTCCTACGAATGGACGCTTGTAGATCCGGCTAGCAACGAAACAACAATAAGCACTATGCAATCAGGTACTTATGTTTTGGCGAATACAGATATAGTTACGCGTGGATCGTACAGGTTGGCCCTAACCGTAACCCATGAGGGAGAAAGCGCAACTACCGAGAAGGGATTGCAGATACCCAACAGGCATCCTGTCCCCAGTATCAGCTCCTTTATCGTAAAACATGATCCCCCGCATGCAGAAACTATATTTACATTTGTAGGGGACCGCTTTGACTACGACACAGATGACACAGTATCCGTATATGAATGGAGAGTTACCTTTAACAATACAGCGACTACCGTTATCCTAACCAGCGATGACTTCTCAGGATCTGAGACGAGGACCGATGTCCAAACCTTTGCAGGGGATACCTTCTATGTTGACCTGGCTGTGATAGATAACCATGGATTGATCTTTGATCCTCCATTGGCATTCAATGGGACCGTTGGCTCGGCAACAAATGGAGATGGGGAAGGCGATCCAAGCAAAAATGGAGGCACTACTACTGATACGACCTACGATGAAACTTCACCTAATTAGAATAATATAAGGGAGGCACTCTTACTATGGCGCAGCTTAAGCATGATTTTACAAAAGAAGATCCATGGCGTATATTTCGCATAATGAGTGAGTTTGTAGACGGATTTGAATTATTGTCAGATGTAAATAATGCTATCACCATATTCGGCTCATCGCGCGCAAAACCGGCAAGCAAGTATTACAGATTGGCTGAGGAGACAGCCGCCCTCTTTTCTAAAGAGGGATTCGCGGTAATCACAGGTGCCGGGCCCGGCATAATGGAAGCGGCAAATAAGGGTGCTAAAGAGGCCGGCGGTGAATCGATAGGCATGAACATACTGATCCCGAAACAGCAAAAACCGAATAAATATGTTACGCGCGTAATGGACTTCCGTTATTTCTTCTGCCGAAAAGTGATGTTTACTAAATATAGTAAGGCCTTCCTTGTATTCCCCGGAGGTTTTGGCACGCTCGATGAATTCTTCGAGTCGGTAACGCTGGTCCAGACAGAACGGGTATACCCGTTTCCCGTAATACTCATAGGCAAGGACTACTGGAAGGGCCTTGTGGAATGGATCAAGGCCATGCCTGTCAAAGACGGCGCTATCAAGGCTTCTGAATTACCACTCTTCCATCTCGTAGATAGCCCGAAGGATGCCCTCAAAATAATTTCCCAGTTTTATTCAGATAAAAAGTGATTACGCTATTTGAGAGGGAGATTTCCGCCGGAGGCATCGTTATAAAAGGCGAGGGCTCCGGTGTCAAGGTCTTGCTTATTAAGGATAGCTACGGCCGATGGACATGGCCAAAAGGAAAACTCGAAAAGAGAGAATCTCCCGAAGGCGCAGCCCTGCGTGAAATAGAAGAGGAGGTCGGCCTTAACAACATAAAGATCATTAAGAGATTAGACCATGTCAACTATTTTTATCGCCGCCAGGGTAAGCTGATCTTTAAGACCGTCACCGTATACCTATTTAAGGCTGAAGGCGATGAAAAACTCCGGATACAGCTTTCAGAGATCCAGGATGGTAGATGGTTCCCGCCAGAGGAGGCATTGAGAATCATCTCTTACAAAGGTGCCGCCCAAATCCTAAAAAAAGCCCTCGCACTCCTTCCATAAAATAATATAAAAATTTACTTG
>JABMSB010000015.1 GCA_013202205.1 Candidatus Omnitrophota bacterium | reverse complement strand
CTCTTCTCAGGTATAGTCTCATCCATCAGCTTTGCCGAAAGAGGCCTTAATATGAACCCTTTTAAGCCGGCCTTCTTTTCGATTAAGTGCATGGCGTCCCTGCGCTGGGACATGGGCCTCTCGCCAAGTACCTCTCCTGTTACTATAAAACCGGCACCGGTCTCTTCCATATACGCCTTTGCTTTCTTAAGCATAAATATACGGCAGTCGATGCAGGGGTTCATATTTGAGCCATACCCGTGCTCGGGGTTCTTCACTATTTCAAGGTATTCCATTGTGACATTTAGCATCTTAAGCGGTATCTTTAATTCCTCTGAGGCCTTAAGTGCCGCGGACTTGCATGAATTCTTGCTCGTGCAGGTACAAAAACACGTAACGAAATTTATCGCCTCGACCTCCACGCCCTCTTCCTGCATAAGGCGTCCTGCAAGTATGGAATCGAGTCCGCCGGATAATAAGAGCAGCGCTTTCATGATCTCACCTTTTCGATCTTTGCGGAAACCTTCTCCATGCCAGGCTCGGCCTTCTTCCCCTCGCTGTTGCAAAAACCCTCATCAAGCCTCATCAGCCAATCCTTTATTCTTTTCTCAAACCCCATCTCCGTCGGTACATAATACTTATGCCTCTTTGGAGTGTACTTCTGTTTTACATAATGGTCCTTATAGCTGTGCGCGTATTTATAGCCCTCTCCATGCCCAAGCTTTTCAGCGCCCCGATAAGAAGCATCTCGCAGATAATCAGGGACCTCCATCGTGCGCCCCTCTTTCACATCCTGCATGGCGCGCTCGATGCCCATATAGGCGGCATTCGACTTGGGTGCGCATGCTATATAAACAGTCGCCTGTGCCAGTGGTATTCGCGCTTCCGGCAGGCCGACAAATTCCGATACCTGCAGCGCCGCGTTGGCTATTACTATCGCTTGAGGGTCGGCATTGCCCACATCCTCTGCTGCGCATATCACTATTCTCCGCGCGATAAATCGCGGGTCCTCCCCCGCGTATATCATCTTCGCCAGCCAGTATAACGCGGCATCCGGATCGCTGCCCCTCATAGATTTGATGAATGCCGAGGCAGTATCATAATGGCCGTCTTCATCCTGGTCATAGACTACCGCCTTCTTCTGTATCGACTCCTCGGCGGCGGCAAGCGTAAAATCTATCGCGCCCGAGGCGTCCTTCTTTGTCGTGAGGATGCCCACCTCAAGGGCATTGAGCGCCCTGCGCGCGTCTCCATCGGATACCCGCGCTATAAATTCGAGCGCGTCCTTGTGCATATGTACTTTCGATTTGCCGAGCCCAAGCTCTTTATCGCTTAAGGCGCGGCGCAATATTGATAAGAGGTCCGCCTCCGACAACGGGCGTAATTCGAAGATTATCGAACGCGAAAGGAGCGGCGAATTGATTGAGAAGAACGGGTTGTGCGTGGTCGCGCCTATCAGGACGGGGTTGCCCGACTCCACATCCGGCATCAGGACATCCTGCTGCGCCTTATTGAACCTGTGTATCTCATCGATAAAGAGTATGGTCCGTCTCGATTCGAGTAAGATGCGATTGCGCGCCGCCTCTATTGCCTGGCGTATCTCTGCCACGTTGGAGGCGGTGGCATTGATCTCGACAAAATGGGCCTTTGTGATATTGGCGATTATATGCGCTAATGTATTCTTCCCTGTCCCCGGGGGGCCATACAAGATCATCGATGTCAGCCTGTCTGCCTGCAGGGCGCGGCGCAAGAGTTTCCCCTCTCCAAGGATATGTTGCTGGCCTGCAAACTCATCCAAGTTACGCGGCCTTATTCTCACGGCAAGCGGCTCTATATTTGCTCTCTTCTCTTTTTGCTCAAATAGATCCATAAATCGCCCTTTTCTACCTCAAATATTACAATATTTTAAAAATAGGTGTAGCCTTTTTGAGGGCCTATATATTACTACCGAAAAGATCTTCTGTCAAGGAAGGACTATATGGGGTTTATCTCTGCAGAATGGAGCCAGCTCAATCTCTTAAGCCATCTTGCCAGGATGGGATCGTCTGAATAGACCTTTGTGAAGGGCTTCTTTTTCTTCTTTATGATGCGCCAGAGGCATTTTAGCTTGAAGTTACTCTTGGGGATATCTCTTTTTCTGATATTTGTGTGGTACTTTGTCTTTGGCGCAAGCACGCCTTCCTTAAGCCATATATTGACCCAGCTATATCCTTTTGCGAATCTGTATATATCAGACTCTATTTTGTCGTATCTACCGACCGATTCGCCTGTCAATATATATACTATGCGCTGCATGCGCCCGTACATCTTAAAGAACATTTCCCGGTTGCGGGCGATGAGCGCTTCGGTCTCCTTGCTCTTTTTGAATGAACGGTGCTCGTCGTGAAATATATACGAACCCTCTGCTATCGCGCATATGTACCCGTTCTT
>JABMSB010000014.1 GCA_013202205.1 Candidatus Omnitrophota bacterium | reverse complement strand
TGGGCCGCTAGCTCATCCGGTAGAGCAACGCCCTTTTAAGGCGTGGGTGCCAGGTTCGAGCCCTGGGCGGCTCACCATATTTTGCAAAATTAGATGAAGCGACATGAGGTGGTGGGTCATACCGCAGATATAAAGGACGAGGGCATTCGGCAAAGATGAGAAAGAACTATTTGCCAATATTGGCTAAAAGCTCCTGACATTGAGGAGCTTTTTCTTTTGTAGTTTTGCTCGTAATGACGACATAAGGAAGAAGAATGAAAAAGCAACTATGGCAAGGCCAACTAGAGAAGATATCAGATTATAAATGGCGTATCCCCAAAAGCTATAATTTCGGGATGCGTGTTGACGGTGTAATCTATGCAGATGAAGAGCTATTAAAGGATATCCGTTCTGACCGCGCAGCCGAACAGGTCGCCAATGTAGCGCATCTGCCAGGCATAGTAAAATATTCTTTAGCCATGCCTGACATCCACTGGGGATATGGTTTTTGCATTGGCGGAGTCGCGGCTACAGACATTGAAGCAGGCGGCGTAATTTCACCGGGCGGTGTGGGATTTGACATAAATTGCGGGGTTAGGTTAATAAGGACAAACCTTCATCGAGGAGATCTCCCTAAAGAGAAGCTGCGTGAGTTGGTATGGGCATTGTTTAATAATATACCGGCCGGTGTTGGTTCTAAGGGTGATATACGATTTAGCGTATCAGAGGAAGAAAAGCTACTCGCCGAAGGTGCCGCTTATGTTGTTAAAAAAGGTTATGGCAGACAAGAAGACTTAGAATATACCGAAGAATGTGGTACAATGAAAGGTGCAGATCCGAGCAAGGTCTCTTCCCGGGCTTATGAGAGAGGGAAGAAGCAGTCAGGTACGCTCGGTTCCGGGAATCACTTTATAGAAGTCCAGGTTGTAGATGAAATATACGATAAGGAGGCCGCAGAAGTCTTTGGTTTGGAGGAGGGCCTTATCACGCTTATGATACATTCAGGCTCTCGCGGGCTTGGGTATCAGGTATGCGATGATTATGCTAAAGGTATGGTACGCCTCCTTTCCAAATACGATATATCGGTGCCTGATAGACAGCTTGCCTGTGTGCCGGTTAAGTCAGAAGACGGCCAGGCGTACCTGGGTGCTATGCGCTGCGCGGCAAACTACGCATGGGCTAATAGACAATGCCTTATGCATCTATCCAGACGTGTATTTGAGAAGGTATTTCGGATTGGAGAAGGTAAACTCGGTATGAGCCTTATCTACGACGTTGCTCATAATATAGCTAAGATAGAAGAGCACGAAGTTGATGGCAAAAAACGCAAGCTCTGCGTTCATAGAAAAGGCGCTACAAGGGCCTTACCGCCCAACCACCCTGAGATACCGGCAAGGTATAAAAGAATAGGCCAGCCGGTTATTATACCAGGAGATATGGGACGCGCCTCATTTCTTCTTGTGGGTACCGAAAAGGCAAGCGAAACCTTCTATTCTGCATGCCATGGGGCGGGCAGGGTGATGTCGCGTTCGGCTGCGATAAGATCGCTCCGGGGCAGATCCATATCCAGAGAGCTTGAAGATAAGGGTATTATAGTAAAATCGACAGGCAGGGAGACCCTCCTCGAAGAAGCGCCGGAGGCCTATAAGAATGTTGAGAATGTGGTTAAGGTGGTACATGAGGCGGGTATTTCAAAAAGAGTGGCAAGGATGAGGCCCCTGGGCGTAATAAAGGGGTAATAATACATAGGGAGATATTATGCTCGATATTAAATTGATAAGAGAAGATGCCAAGGTTGTGAAGCAATCCCTGAAGGATAGGGGTGTGAAGTTCGATTTAGATGAGGTTTTACAGCTGGATAAGGAGCGGCGCAAACTTTTGACAGAAGTAGAGGCCCTTAAACGTGATAAGAATAAGGAATCAGAAGAGATAGGAAAATTGTTAAGAGAGAAGAAAGAAGCAAAGGGTCGCATAGCAAAAGTGAAGGCAATATCCCAAAAAATAGACAAAATTGATGCAAAAGTGGGTGAAATAGATAATAAATTGGGCATTTTACTACTAAATATCCCAAATATACCCCATAAAGAGATACCAAAAGGTGGCCCGGATAAGAACAAAGTGGTGCATAAGTGGGGCGATATACCACACTTCAGCTTTAGTCCCAAAGACCATATAGAATTGACAGAACTCCTTGATATAATGGACTTTAATGTCTCATCTAAGATTGCCGGATCCGGGTTTGCTTTCTACAAGGGGGTGGGGGCCAGGCTTGAAAGGGCCCTTTTGAACTTCATGTTGGATCTCCATACGAAGAAACATGGATATATGGAAGTCTTTCCGCCGTTTTTAGTTAACAGGGCTTCAATGATTGGCACAGGCCAACTTCCCAAGTTTGAGGAGGATATGTATCGATTAAAGGATGATGACCTCTTCTTAATACCAACTGCCGAGGTACCCGTTACCAATATACATCGAAATGATATACTGAAAGAAGAAGATCTCCCTATATCTTATACTGCCTATACGGCTTGTTTTAGGAGGGAGGCGGGTTCATACGGAAAGGATACAAAGGGGCTTACCAGGGTCCATCAATTCGATAAAGTAGAGCTTGTGAAGTTCGTAAAGCCGGAAACGTCCTCAGATGAACTTGAATCTCTCTTAAAAGATGCCGAAGAGGTGTTGCAGCTCCTCGAAATTCCCTACAGGGTAATAATGCTCGCCACAGGTGACATATCCTTTGCGGCTTCGAAGTGTTATGATATTGAGATATGGGCACCTGGTTTAAATCGATGGCTTGAGGTATCGAGCTGCTCAAACTTTACAGATTTTCAGGCCAGAAGGGCAAATATAAAGT
>JABMSB010000013.1 GCA_013202205.1 Candidatus Omnitrophota bacterium | reverse complement strand
GTTTGTGGGCATCATGCAAAGAATTAAAAGTATGGAAAAACTCTTCCTGGGTGGACTCTTTCCCGGCGATAAACTGGATATCGTCTATCAATAAGACATCCACGCTCCTGTAGAGCTTCCGGAAGTTCGGGGTGGACCGGCTTTGTATCGCGCTTATAAGCTGATTAGTGAACTTTTCGCTCGATATGTAAAGGATCTTGGTCTGCGGGGCGCGCTGATGGATGCGATTTCCTATAGAATGCATAAGGTGGGTCTTACCCAGGCCCACTTTACCATATATAAATAGAGGATTATACGACTTTGCCGGTGAATCACTAACCGCTATGGAGGCTGCGTGGGCAAACCTATTCGAGGAGCCGACCACAAAGCTGTCGAAGGTATATTTCGGATTTAGTTCGGAATACGTGCGTATAGACTGAAGCAGTTTAGCCTGGTTCTCCCTGGGGATTGCCGCGGGAGTGGCGGGGGTCTCAAAGTTCATATCGTCCCCGCGCGAGGAGACTACAAGATCAACCTGCACCTTATCCTCACAGACCTTCTCAAGGACCTGTTCGATATAATCCTTGTAATGGTCGATTACCCAGTCCTTGAAGAACTGGTTGGGCACCTCAAGGCTTATAGAACTATTATCTATGCCAACCTGTCTAATTGGGGTGAACCAGGTATCGAAACTCTGAGGGAGGATATCGCCTTTTATAACATCAAGCGCACGTGCCCAAATACCCGACTTGACATTTTCCGTCGTCGCGTCCATTAATAGCTATCCAAAGGTATAAAAAAGTTATCCACAAATTATCAACACCCCCCACTTGAGATGTTGTGCGGTAGATTATAGCAAAACCTCTGAGCCAATGCAAGCAAAAAATATATTTTTGTATTGTTCCCAGGCACGAGTAGGACCTCTAGGCCAAAAGAAGGCTTGCTCGCTCATGAGGAAATTCTTAACGCCTTTTATTTCGCCTTTTGCCGGGGCCGTCAAACTCGCGGACACTAAAGAGTGTCCGCTCAAACATGTGACGCCCTTTTTGAGCATATAAAGATATGCTAAGGAAACCGACAAAATGCTCATAAAAGGCTAAATTTCCTAATTCGCTCGCAAGTCCTTCTTTTGGCCTGAGCCATCCCTAAGGTTGGGAGCAATACGGGCGGGGAGAGGCAATTAGACATAATGCTTGACTATATTACGATATATGATATAATTTGCACTTACTATGAAAAAGAATCTAAAGCCAAAATCTAATCTAAAACGCAAGAGGCGGCACGGGTTCCGGAGAAAGATGAGGACCCGTCAGGGCAGGGCTGTGATCGCTCGTCGGAGACGTAAGGGCAGGCGCAAGCTCTCCGTGTAGCATCCTTTGAGGATATGGAGAAACTCACCCAAGTGCTTAAGCGCATAGAAAGGCTGGGTAGCCCCAATCGCTTCAAAGAGGTGCGGCGCCTTGGATTGCGGGCAAGGGCCGGCCGGGTCTCAATAAGCATCCTTGAGAACGGTCTTCCTCATAATCGAGCAGGGTTCTCGGTTCGATCAAAAGGGTCGATGCTGGCCGTAAGACGTAATAGAATAAAGCGGCTCCTAAAAGAAGGTTATAGACGCCACAAGGATTTGATCAAGCCCGGGGCTGATATAGTAATCGCTTATTTCGATGAAACGAAAAAATTGCCCACTTTTAGCGAAACAGAAAAAATTGTAGCTGTAGGGCTCAAGAAAGCGGCAACCGGATGGCAAAAAAAATAGCAATTTTAGCAATAGAATTTTACCGTAAGTATCTATATCCATTAAAGATACAATCCTGTCGTTTCTATCCAAGCTGTTCTCAATACGCCATAGACTCTTTAGAAAAGAAGGGGTTCCTGAGAGGTCTCCTTAAAACCCTATGGCGCATCTTAAGATGCCACCCGCTCTCTGCAGGTGGCCATGATCCCGTAAAATAGAGGAGTATATGGACACAAAAAGACTAATAATAGCCGTAGCGCTTTCGATGTTGATAATGATGAGTTTTCAGACTTATATGGCAAAGCGTTATCCCGCGCACTATGCGAAGAAGCAGCCCGTAAGTACCACTCCCACCGACGATGTAAGCCCTGCGCAAGAACAAAGAAGTTTTACTGATCCGATCCCCTCTTCTATCCAGTCTAAGGCTGATACACTCGTTGAAGAAAAACGGGTAGAGTTTGAGACCGGAAGATTTCTCGTGACCTTCTCCAACATAGGTGGTTCAATCGCCGACATCAAGCTGAAAGAATTCACAGACAGCGCTTCCGGTGAGCCGATATCGTTATTTAAGATGGAGGAGCCGATAGAGAGGATGGGCGCCATATCCGGGCTGATTTCAGCGCCTACTTTATACCAGACTCCCCACAAGATAGATATAAACGGCAATGAAGTTGTCTGCACCGCGACTACAAAAGAAGGGTTGCGCATAACAAAAAGATATATATTTACCGACGAGGATACGTTTTGGTTCGATGTAAAACTAAAGAACGAAGGCAATGAAACATTAGCGGCAGGCCACAGGATCACGATAGGCTCTAATATACTCGCAGAGGCCCCTATTGATAAACGCTACGTTGAGGTTAACGCAAAAGTGGCCGGCAAGGTCGTGCGTGACAAAAAGGTACCGCGGTCTTCCAGCGAGCTTGTGCGCGGAGGAGTACCCACATGGGTTGCCTTCAGAAATAAGTACTTCTCAGGCATAATCATGCCGGGTGAAGGAGCATCAGGATATGTTCTGCGCAAGACAAACTCCAAAGGGTTGTCACTTGCCGTAATTGCCCAGTCAGTTTCCCTAACACCATATGGAGAAGTTAGTTATAAGCATCAACTCTACGTGGGCCCCAATAGCCTTACAAGGCTGACCTCGGCAAATGCAGAACTTGAAGGGCTGATGAGGGTCGGCATACTCGGCGGCGTAAGCAAAATACTCCTCTCTACCCTCCACTTCTTCCATCGAATAACCAATAATTGGGGAGGCGCAATACTCCTGCTTACACTAATGATAAATATCGTCCTCTCCCCTCTTACTATAAAGAGCTTCAAATCTATGCGCAAGATGCAGCAAGTCCAGCCACACCTTGAGCAGCTCAGAAAGCTTCACAAGGATAATCCCCAAAAGCTCAATAAAGAGATGATGGAGCTCTACAAAAAATATAAGATAAACCCCATGGGAGGGTGTTTTCCCATGCTTCTGCAGATGCCTGTCTTCATAGCGCTCTACCAGACACTCATGAAGACAGTAGAGTTGCGTGGTGCTAACTTCTTATGGATAAAGGACTTATCTCTTCCAGATGCCGCACCTCTCCCCTTTTCTTTACCGGTCATAGGTAATCATGTCAATATACTTCCATTGTTGATGATGTGTGGTATGTTCTTTCAGCAGAAGCTTTCACAGGTCAAAACAGCGGGACAGTCAGCACAGCAAAAGCAACAGCAGTCAATGATGCTTATGATGCCTCTCATATTTGGCGTCATATTCTATAACCTGCCATCAGGGTTGGTCCTTTACTGGCTAACAAATACAGTGCTTATGATGCTAAATCAGCAATTTATCATCAAGCGCATCACAGCCGGCAGTATAGTTGAAGTCGTTTAGCGGAGGCTCTATGAAGTCTATAGAAGTTGAAGGAAAGACGACGAAAGAAGCTATCAAAAGCGCGCTTCGCAAGCTCGGCGTCGCGAAGGATGATGTAGACGTTAAGATACTGAACGAAGAGCAAAAAGGGCTGTTCGGCATGTCTGGTACCCATAAGGCAAAGGTTAAGGTTACTGTCAAGAAGAGATAAATGCACAATCAAGCCAACTAATTCCTTGACATCCTCCCTAAAGTTAAGTAAAATGTTTCACGGGGAACAGATAGATCTCCATAATTCACTGAGGTGAAATGGGTAAGATTATAACCATATGCAATCAAAAAGGTGGCGTAGGAAAGACTACGACAACGCTTAGTCTTTCAGCCTATTTAGCAGAGCTTGGCAAGAAGGTTCTTGTCGTCGATGCAGACCCCCAGGGAAATGCATCAAGCGGCATAGGGATAGACAAGACAAAGATAGAAAAGTCATTATATCAGGCTATAATAGGCGAAATCCCCCTTTCAGAGACGTTCAAAACTACAGAAATCACCAACCTAACCATAGTGCCTTCCAGCTCAGATCTTAGCGGTGCCGAGATAGAAATGGTCACAATGTCGGGCCGAGAAGCGCTCCTCAAAAAAGCTCTAAACCCTCACAAGGCAGACTTTGATTTCATTATCATCGATTGCCCGCCATCACTGGGGCTTCTTACCATCAACAGCCTTGTAGCATCAGACTCTGTATTGATTCCTATCCAATGTGAATACTATGCCCTTGAGGGGTTGAGCCAGCTGATAAAGACCATAAACCTGGTGCGTGACAGGTTGAACTCAACCCTGAAGATTGAAGGCATATTATTGACCATGGCAGATTATAGGACTAATCTAACCAGAGAAGTGATAGATGAAGCACGGTCATATTTCGGGGATAAGATATTTAAGACTATCATACCCAGGTCTGTGAGGCTTGGTGAAGCACCCAGTTTTGGCAAGCCCATATCAGTTTATGATAAGCATTCTGCAGGCGCAAAGCGATATGAAGAGCTGGCTAAAGAGCTCTTATTGCTTAACGGACAGTCCGTAGAAGATAACGCACCAGATCCAAATATAGAACCAGAGCAGGTCGAGAAAGCAACCGTAGAGAGCGTGACCTAATACCGGAGGTTTATATGGAAAAGAAGGCATTGGGGAGAGGCCTGTCAGCCTTAATCCCGGAGAAAGAGATTGAAGCCGCTATCCCTGACGCGCGCGAAGAAGTCGTGTATTTGCCTATCTCACAAATCAAGCCCAGCATGTACCAGCCGCGAACAAATTTCGATGAAACGAAACTCCAAGAGCTTGTAGCTTCTATCAAAGACAAGGGTATTGTGCAGCCAATATTGGTCAGGAAGGGTGCTGATGGGTATGAGCTGATTGCAGGAGAGAGACGGTTTAGGGCAGCCAAAGAAGC
>JABMSB010000001.1 GCA_013202205.1 Candidatus Omnitrophota bacterium | reverse complement strand
TGTCCCCTTATTTCCCGATACTCCTTGAAGCAAGATAAGTCAATTAGGAAATTATGAATTTTAGGGACGGTGCTTTTTTTTCTTACCACCTACCTATTATTTCCTGGAATTCTTCTGGTGACATAAACTCAGATTTTTCGCTAACATATACTTCTGCTGGTGGCTGGATTGCTACATTATTATAATTTGTGACTAATTGGGTAAAGTCATAGGTCGTGTCTTTATCGAGTTTTTCATCCCTGTAAGTAAGCTTGATGAGCGCCTTAGTTAATAACAGGCTATCCTTACCCGCCCAAACCTCAACACGGTATCTTATATCTTCTGAGTAATATCTGGAGAAATTCCACTTCGGCAATTCGTATTTAATTATGAAATACCCTGTTTTGCCCTGCCGACCTTCGCATAGCATGATTGAGTCTGGCTTATTTTCTTTTATAAGTTTGATATATTTGTCTATCGAAAGGTTGTAGTTCAAGCTATTCTTGTGTTCTACTAATTCGGGAGTCTTCTCCTCTATCCAACCAAGCACGGGTAATAAATCATAGTGATTACCTTTTACTGATATCCACATGTCATACAGCGAATTTTCATCCTCATTGGCATATTGCTCCACAGAAAACTTCTCTGGCTTCTCATGTCCAAAACGCCACTCGATAAAGACATAATTCTTCGGCTCTAATTTCTCATTTGAATAATCTCTCATCGTTAATCTACTTTGATAGTTTTTGACACCATCGATCGCCTCTATCAGATCGCCTATGATCTTATCACGATCAGTTATCTTTTCATTTTCTATAAGGGTTTCGATGTCTAAAGCGACCAGTTTCTCATAAACAGCCTCTTTTTCTAACTTGTTCGATAAAGTCGCATCTATATTTTTTAAAATATTCATCTCTTCGAGGGCGTTCTCGATATCACCATTTTCTAAATAAATCAAACCTAACGAAAAATGCGCCGCTGCATCTTTAGGGTTTAAAAATGTTAACTGCTTTAATCTGTCGATAGCCTCTTTAATATTATTGTCTACCATATGCCCATAAGCAGATATTCTTAAAAGCGCGATCTTTGTTGAGCCCACTTGTCTTGAAATTTCATTGTCGCATATCTCAAACACCTTTTTATGTTGTTGGGCATTACTAGTCAATGACCAACTGGCAGATCCCTTGGTTGCCATATAGTAAACGTCCTTATCTGTTAACTTCAGAGCTTTGTCGATCTTCTTAAATACCTTTGAGTCAAGTTTTTTATACATTATAGCATTTCCGAATATAAACGTATCTAGATCGTCTTTCGTCTCCACCTCATTGGTTGAAATATCGCATATAATATTATATTCCTTAGTGAATATATCCACTATCTCTTGCTTCTTTTTTATAGAAGCTGGGCCTTTTAGGTAATCATTCAATTTAGCCCGCATGCGATCCGGCCACTCAAGGGCATCAATAAGTTTTCTAACCGCCCTTTCATCACCCGTAACCATAAATTCGGCCCATAAAAAGTCGAATTCTTTGGAATCTCTTGCTTCCTTTTCCAGCACGTTAAGGTCTATTGGGATGCCATCTGCCAGGATTTTAGAAATCTTCTTCTTCTCCTTGCGAAATTTCCTGTCAGCCATCTTGGTATCTAGGAATTCCTCAACCTCCTCATTGCCGCATACTTGAAATATCTTTAAAATGAATAGCCTCTCCTTATGTGGGGCCTGCTCAAATATATCTTCATATTTCTTAACCAGGGATGGCTCCAATTGCGCAATCCGCCCCAATGAATACGCCATAATATAATCACCATTATTTTCTGCAGCCTGACCGCTTTTGAAGAATTCTGATGACAAAAAATCCTGCAAAATTGAGGGAATCTTGTCCGGTTCAGGGTTCAAGTAATAATAAGTCATAAAATCAGTGCTACTTCCGTCTAGGACATCCTCGGCTCCAAGCGCAGGAGAACCTACAAAAACAACCCCAATTAAAAAAAGTGCTATAAATGCCGTCTTCTTCATTCCCCCTGCACTCCTCTCAAGTGTTTTCCAAATTGCTCAGTTTTTGGGGACAGCTTGAATTCAGATTCACAAACGGTACAAACTCAATATAATCCTCCTCATTAAAGAACACCCTCTGTCTGCGATTGCCGCGTTGTACGATGTGGTGTGGCAATCCAGGAACAACTACCCTTGCTATGCGTGCCATAGAATTATTGCTTTAGTGTGTAATACCCCTCAGAATTAAGTATTGTGTCCCCTTATTTCCTAGGTTGCTCTCTCGCTTATAAATGATTTGTGGATTTTTCTGCTTTCCCGTAGATTATCTTGTGCAAATAGGGGTGGGGTTGCAACAGTGAGTGAAACTAATAACGAATGAACTAGGATGATATATTTATTTATCATAGCAATATATTAAGCTCAAAAAGGCAGTTGATGTTTGAACCAACACTATAAAAGGGTTCGTGTCGGCGAGTTCACCGCCCCCGCTAAAATGCGAAACAAAAGACGGCCCCCAGCTACAGATTTTGGGGTAAATTTTCACAGCGCGAACGCTCATTCCTTTGGCGGGGTGGCGGGGTTATCTGCTTTGTTTGTTTTTAGGCTAAGGATATAATCTTTTGCAGCCTTTAGGTCGTTTAGGCGTTCAATGTAGTCAGGACTGCCGCCCTTAGGAGTATTTGGAAGTTTGGCATCAGCCTCGAGAGCTTTCTGGGCATGTTTTATGCTAAGCTCATACTCACCATTTAACGCATATTCGAGATATTTTACGCGTTCTACCACGGGTTCCTTAGCCCAATCATTCACATATTTATCCCTATCAATTACTACAAGCTCTAACGTTTTTTTATAATCTCGTTTTTTTTCATATGCGTTTGCAATGGCGATATGAGCAACCGCTCGTGAACCACGCGATTTTGCCAAAGAAAAAGCATTTTCATACTGTTTTATTGCTTCATCCATTTTGTTTTCTTCTATTAAGCGATCGCCCTTTTCCAAATATCTCATTTGATTGGACGCATAATCAAGCTCTTTCTTTAGGCCCCCCAATTGGTTTTTTGGAATACCTACCAGCACGACGGGCTGACTATCTGCTTTTCTAAGATGCTTCCGCGTAACCCTCACTCCAAAGACAAGAATTGCAAATACAACGATTGCCCAGATAATGATTTTTATGACCGGTTTAGTTTTATTCATAGTAAGTCACCTTTTCTAAGTCTACTGTAAAGATATTCGATGTAGCATTATAAATTATACCTTCACTATGCGTTAGAAAATCTCTTAATTTAGTCAAATTGTTTGAGCATTCTGCCACCTCCGCAATAAACCTCGCTGACTTTACCTTTATCGGATCCGGGTTGGGATTATTAGGATCGTAGGAATAATCTCTATGGCCTATCCCTTTAAGGGCGATTTTATAGGTATTAATGGGGTGAGAACCGCCTTCAAAATTCTGATTGGTAAATCCCTGTTCAGCGATAAGGTCCAGGGTGCCTCCAATCATTATAACATTTTCTACGTTAGGATTGGTAATTTTCCTATTGTATTTGAAGGGGGCCCCGAAGAATACGATGCTTTTCATGTCAATATCGGGTCTTTTGTTCAAGGTTTGAACTAAGGGGTCTCCTCCTCCGCTAAATGCAACTCCAACCATATCCGGTGGAGGGTTGTTATTAAAATGGTAGTTTATATCAAATAGCACATCATATGTTATATCATCCGAGCCTAGATATGTATTTTTAATCCAGTTCCACACATCTTCAGCTGCACCACGCACACCCCCACTTTGTTCATAAAGGGGAACAACGCAATAATCGCTCCCTTCGGGATCAGCAAATGCTAACTGGCTAGTAATCCCTGCAATATATCCGGGTGCGATGCCATTTGGATTTGGATTAATTATCCCATTCGCAAGTACATAATAGGTTATCTGTTTTCTGTCCTCAGCTGTTAAGTCGAGCGAGGCAATGTCTTCTCGGGCTATTGAGAGATTGTTAATGAGTAGATTGATCGTAGCAGAATCGCTTAATCCCAAATTAAACAGTGTGGTAGAATTATCCTCACTTAGTAATTTAAGGGTGCTTAGTTCCAGATCCTCAATTGTGTACTCCTTGTTATGTGTATAATCTGTTATCTTCGCCTCTACATACTTGCCATATGAATTATATACATTGTAGCCCTCGCTGTCTTTGGGAGTGATGATGATGGTTTTACCATCAGAGGTTTTGAATTCTGCGTAGGCCTGCAAGCCATTCTCTATTCGTTGCAGGCTTTGAGCGTCACTATAGAGTTGGTCGATCAGGGTGCCTGATTTGAGACGGAGGCGACCGTATTCGTCTACGCCGAAGACGCCCTCCATGTAGACGTCACCGAGCTTGAGGCCAAGGATATCGGTACCCTCCTTGTTGAGATATACACCGTCGTTTTTTGAAAGCTCTATCTCTTTACCCTCCTTGCCCGTAGGGGTTGTTCTGTTTTTATACTCACCCTGCTCCATCTTGCCCCTGATATATCCTGCTATGGTATCTGAGGTTTTCAGGATGCTGTTTATGGTACTCTGGTGGAAGATGCTGGTCGCGTATGTGTCTAAGGCTACATCCAGACCTTTTTCTGCGACTATCTCCGAAAAATCCTGCACCTTGGCTATATATGCGGCATGGCTCCACGATGTGTTACCCGGCCCTCCTAATGAAAATGTATTTAGAGTGGATTCTTTGTATGTGTCGAAAATACCCCTGAATACACCCCTTCCGTCAAGGCCCCCCTCTATAGCGCCCATTATGGTGGACATGGCTATGTTGCCGACAAGGGGATCTATGCCGGACTCCTGTATAGCATGGGAGATGGATACAGAGACAGCACCTCGCTTAAGACCCTCTGTAATTGATGCGAAGATCTCACTCTGTGTTGCATTAGGATTTTGGATGCTTGTCGATATGCTGTTTGAGAGGCCTATGCCTGCAAGTTGGCTGATCTGTGGGTCTATGCCGAATTTATCACCCAGCTTGACCATGCCATGGCGGGCGAGCTCACCGCCCACGTTGGCGGCTATTGTGGTGGGGAGGCCTTCTATCGTGCCTGATGCTATGCCGTTGGCCAAAGCGCCTCCTCCTATGGCAAGGATGTCTGTTACGGTTTGATCAAAGCCAAACTCGTCTCCAAGCTCCTGTATGGCACCTATTGTACCAGCTGTAAGTGCCGGGGTCAAGAACCCTTCTCCGCGAAGACCTCCTGTAAGGCCCGCTGCCAATACCGACCTTATGACAGGATTGGCATCCACATTCTCATAGATAGCTGAGCTGATACCTATATCTACCATGCTGCGCCAGGTGGAGGTAAGGCCTTTGGTAAATGCATTGCCTGTAATTTCACCTACAAGGCCAAGCTTCGTACCTATAGCTTTTAATCCTGTCGCGATCTTTCCAAAGAGCGGAAAAGATTTTACGCTGTTCCATGCACTAGTAGCAAAAGTTACTACATTGCCTACCGCAGTACTTATCATATTGCCTATGGTAGTCTGTGCAAGGCTGTGCATTATACTGCCAAACATAGCCTTAATGGGTGCGAGAAGACCCTGGACCATAGGGCCGATGGGCACTATAGCCGATACTACTATAGAACCTATCATAAGAAGTGCCGCGCCCCAATTGCCCGCTTTGATGGCGTTAATTATATTCTTCGGGATGTCTATTATCGCCTGGACGATATCACCTATAAAATCACCGACCTTCTTGAAGAAATTACCTACCTTCTTGAAGAAGTTCTTGAGCCACCCTGCCCCTCTTATTGACTGCAGCTCAGGTTTTGATAACGCCCTGAGCTCATTATTTGCCAATGAGAGCGCAACGCCCTTCCAGTCCTCGAGAAATTCTTCTTTGGAGATAGTAACGGTCTTTCCCTGCGGACCAAAATTGGGTTCGTAGTAAGTTATCTCGCTTTCTCCTATCTCTTTTATGAGAACATAGTGGTCACCATGTATGTGGGCAATAGAATCGGGCGCGAGTTCATTATAATCAATATTGACTCCATATAGGGACACCCCTTTTGCCTCAGCCACCTTTGAGAGAGCAAACATTGAGATCATCAGCATCTCAGATGAGTCACCCTCCAGCACACCCGTCAATATATCAATGAGGATCGCGTGTTTTATTAGGTCTTTTCTGCCGGCGCTTATCCCCTGTGACGCGAGTAACTCAATGAGTGAATCTATACCGCTTCCGCCAAAGTGGAGTGACTGTGAATTCAGGTAAGCGATCAGGTCGTATGCAGAATTTTCATCGACCGCAAAGAGATCCCCATCCGATAGCCCGAGGGTTTCAGCCATAACGACCTTTTCCTCATCCGACGCATTTAGATAGTCAGATAGAAAAGCGCCGACCTCGTTTATGATATCTTCTTTTAGGGTCTGTTTGGTTCTATACTCATCGAGGCCCTCTAAATACGAAAATACCATATCACTGGTAACTGATGTGATGTTGTCCGTCTTTATACGCTGGCGCCAATCATCGAGCTCATCTTCGCCGGGATCTCGGCCAAGCATCTCCCTGTAGCAACTCTGTATCAGCGGTAGGGCCTCCTGGATGGCCAACTCACCGTAAAGAGAACTCTTCTCCTGATTGAATTGCGCAAGGGCACCCTGTCGCTGCTTTGCGAGCTCATCCTTTATATTCTGGACATCGGAGGCAATTTGCCCCAGGGCTGTGTTGTAATTCGCGTTCAGCTGTGCTTCGGCATCGTCAATCTGCTTATATAGGTTAGCTGCATCATCTAGCTCTTTTTTGACGTAAAACATTGCATTACTAAATTTATCCGCTGTCCCGGTGATGAAAAAGACCTTCTGTCCATTGGTATCTGTGCCGTGTTGAAGAGGGGCACACCGATACAGCAACTCCTGATAAACCCTCCACTGGTCTTCTTCATAAAAAATGTGTCTGGGAACATCAAATTCTTTTCTTATCTCCTCAAACCCCGGGGCATTGTCATTTATTCTGAAATAGGTCTTCCCTTGTGCGAGGGTCTCTTCCGCTTTTTTTATGAGAAATTCTTTATAACGAGGTTTATATTCACTCTCCTTTATCTGCGCGCGCGCATCAGCGATCTGGAGTCTCGCATCTGCGACCTGCGCATCGAGGGCGTCCTTTGCTATCTGTTCCTGCCTGGCGAGCTCATCTAAGACCGCCTGCTGGTTATCTACTATATTCTTTTCTATCTCATCCTCAGATGCTTCTATTGAGGCGCGCAGCTCCTCCCGTGTCTGTGCCATTTCAATCTTAAGTAAATTACCATCACTGTCGTATTGGTAATCTATGGCTACGGCGCCGGAGGCATCCTTAACCTCGTCGAGTTTTCCTTCGAGGGTGTAGGTTATAGCAGTACCGTCTTTTCTCATTGATTCAAGGAGGTGCCCATAGCGATTATACGTTATGCTGAGCGTCGCATCATTTGCGAGCTCTCTTTGTACGGGCATGGTGGTAATCTGTGATATGCTTTTTTCTATCTCGGAGTTAAGGTGTAACCTCTTGCCTGATGCAATGATGGCAGAGACATCGGTCCAGATAGGAGTTGTTGAATCAGTATCCGTATTGACGAAAGTTCCGTAATCGACAAGGCACTTTGCTTGAAGAGGGCCATTATACGAAAGATCTGAACCCCATGTAGCCCTCACCCTTAAACCGATCATCGCTATCTGGGAGGGGTCAAAGGACCACTGCCCTCTTCTGGCCTCTTCGATATTCAGGGTTACTTCGTACCATCCACCCGCCTCTTCGACCTTAACGGCGCGCCCGTACTTAGTCCTCCACGCGCTGTCTTTAGCGAATACTTCAACGAGCGGGGGTTTTGATGTGTCAGAGATAAACCCATCAGGCGCCTTAAAGAGGAATTTGATTTCCTTACCGCGCATATCGATAAATCCGCCGTCACTTATAACCGGCGCGCTTTTTCGCAGATCCAGTAACATCTCACCCTGGTGATAACTACTGTGGCCGGCTTGTATCTGGGTCTGCATGGTAATGATGCCTGTATCGGGATCTTGCGAAACAGAACTTATCCCCTGTGTATTGCGATATTTCTGAGCTCGCCAAGGCGCATTATTGAAGACGAGTTTATTTAAGTCTTGTTCGTTTACGTCGTGATCTGGATCTGTGAGCAAATTGACGTTGTTATGGCTTATGTACTCTGCTCCCTGGAGCTTAGAAGCTGCTACGTCCAGATAGGATAAGATCTCCCTGAGATTAAATAATTGAGTCTCGGATATTATCTTTTCATCCGAAACCAATGTCATATCATCATCTGCTTTGAGGAAGACTTTACCTGCGAAGGTTGAATTTGAAATCCCGGGTGCCTGAAGGCGTAGCCCCAACAATGCTATCCTGCTAGGATTAAAGTACTTGTCGATTTCACCAAACAAAGGCCTCTCCTGTGAGGGGGTGAGCGTCAGTCTGTACCAGGTGTCGGACTCAGTCGCAATCGTCATAGTTCCGTACTGGCTCCTCCATGAAGTGTCTTTTACGAATAGCTGGGCACTGAGATATTCATTCTGCTTTGCTGCAAATACCTCTTCGCTGAATTTGACATATAAAGAGAGATATTCACCTTCTAAATCAATCCCGGAAGGATTTCTTTCAGGGTAGTATCTTAAGTCTATGTAGGCCTCACCGCACGAATTCGCAGCATCCTGGCCAATGAGATTTGCATCGAGGACTATTTGGTCACCCACTTTCCTTGCCGAAGTTATTCCCATCACATCGGAGTAGTATTGGCGCTTCCAACCTGAGAAGACCTTATGTGGATATTCAGATTGGGTCTCTAGATCATCTGCGAGACTATCGAACCTTATTACTTTCCCGGAAGATTCTTTTAGATAGACCAGCTCCTCACCATCAAAGAATAATTCCGTGCCGTCATCTTTGCGTATAGTCAGGGAACCATTCTCATAAATTGCCGGCCGGGAGAAATCGGGACCGGTAAGCGTAAATCTCTCAAATGACCCATCGTCCCTGAAAGATATATCGCTGATCGACGTTCCGTCTTTAAGCGTTATGCCGGTCAACACTCCCGAAAGATCATAATGTGATCGCATGCCTTCTTCATCTTCGATCCAGCTTAAGGTAGACCTTGAGCTGCCGTCTTCCTCATATATATAGTCGTAGTGCTCACCGCGTGAATTGGTAAAACCGATTAACTTGCCGGAGCCATTATGCCATCTGGTCTCATTATTAAGATTGTCTTTAACAATAACAAGATCATCGGAATAAGAGTATGTCTCGTATGTCAGCAGTCGTGAATTTCGTTCTTTGGTGAGTTCTGAGATGTGGTTATCAGCATCATAGCTGTAGCGGGTAGTGTCACCTGATGGCTCTATCAGACGTACCAAGAGGCCGTCCTTATAGACCTTCGTAACTTTGCTTGTGAGATCTTCGACAAGGGTCTCCTCAAGATTCCCGGCCTGTTTGTATGAATAGGCATATTCTCTTCCATCTGATGAAATTACCTTTGAGACCTTGCCCGATGAGCTAAATTCATAGAGCGACCCTACATCATCACGCATACCTTTCAGAATACCATTTTCATAAAATTGCGTTATACCATCAGTGTTCTCTACAGAACCCAGATCTTCCCCATTATAGTTGTATGTTACACCATCTTCTGAAATCAGCTGTAAGAGCTTCCCATTCGCATCATACACCCTCTTTACACCCTCACGCTCCAAAATGGTGCGCAGGATATGCCCAAGATCGCTCTTTTGGTAGGAATAACGCGTTATAACATCATCTTTATCAGTGACCTGTCGCACGAGGCCATCTGCATATTCTATTACAGACCCGTCGCTCATCAAGACCTTGTTTATCTCACCGGCGGGATTATAGCCTATCTGGGTAAACCCAACCATCTGTGCAAGTTCTTCCATTAAGGGTTTTGTATCGGTAGGAATACCTTTGAGCAGTTCCGGATCTATAGAACTAGATCCCGAGGTAAGGCTCGTCTTAAGCGAACCTCCGCCATTTATACTACTCGAGAGGTTTGGCCGCCACCCCTCTATGTCTGATAGGGTATATGCAGCGTCATTATTGCGCTGGCCCTTCTCATAGATCAAGAGTTTGGCCTTACCACCTTCCATACGCACCTCTACTACATAGGTCTTACCGGTTTCGAAGACTATATTTGAGAATGTCTTTGACTCCCTGGTCCTTTTGCGGGTCGATTTGTCATATTTATAACTGCTAACACTCAAACCCCTCTTTGACCAATTCACATTCATAGAGCTATACCCATTATTTGTACTTCCTCCGGCATACATGGAGAATGATTTCCAGCTTGAGGAGTTGTCGAAATTGATCTCCGATTTATAGGAGACGCCTTTATCTATAAGCGACTTATCGCGTATCCTCGTAGATTGGCTCCCCGACCGATACTCACCGCTCGATGAAGGGTCTATATTGAAGTCGAGGTTATAACCCTGCACATAGAACCTGGGAGACCAATCCTTATCTGATATTTTATAGATGGCTTCCGTGGGCCGTGATTCACCTTTTTTATAGATGTATATCCCCACTCCATCTGCCACCCATACGAGTTCAGCTACATACTCAGTATCATAGTCCAGCCGTTGGGGTAATGTCTTATAACATCTATCCACCTTGTTTGTTTTATAATCTTTACGGTAATAATCTATCTTGGGGGAATTCTTTGCCACAACGAGGTTCAGCTTGATATATTTCTTTGGCCACATAGATCTATTTGAAGATAAGGAGAAGCTTGAATAGTTTACGTCCTTCGGCACTTTAAAAGATACCATTATATGGGGATTTGAGGCGGCATTGAGGTAGCGGCGTGAATAGACATATTTGGATGTAGAATACTTGTTGCGGTCTATTGCCTCTTCTTTTGAAACTACGAGGTTACCAAATTGATCGTAGGGAATGGTCATCCCGTTCGATTTTAATGTCACGGAATTGACAGCACCGTCTTTAAAGGTGAAGGCATTTCCAACTGCATCAATATATTGCTTCAGCACGGCGACGATACCATTCGTATTCTGGACATGTTCAAAAAGGTACTCACCGCCATCGGAACGCCTTATTGACTTAAGGATCCCGGACTCATAGAATGAAGTTGTGCCGTCTGCTGAGATAACCTTTGCTAATTTTCCATTTGAATCATAGAAGGATTGACCCTTAGAGCTATCTAGAAGTGTCGCGAGGATATTGCCGGAGCTATCCTTATTATAGGCATAGCTTGCGATCTGACCATCCGGGGAAATAACGGCCTGAGGGAGGTTATCCTGATATGAGACTACCGACCCATCGGGCTTTAGGATATACTTTGTCTCACCGGCCTGATAAAATTCCTGGGAACCGTCCGTGTGGTGTATAAGACCGCCCGTTAAATTGCCTTCCTCGTCTAATATAGGAGCTTCTACGATTATCCCATCGGATTTTTCAATGGATAAGATAGAACCATCCTTATATTTTATCTTATCTCCCGAGTCGGTGGTAACGGTTAAGACAGAGCCCTCATTTTCCTGGACCATCTGCTGTTGCGTGACTATCCAGTCGTTCTGCAACCCCAGGGCCTCAAGTTGCTGAGGCGTGAGGGTAGATGCGGGGGTGTTCTGCACCCCTCCATAAAAAAGGGACGGCAATTCTGCCGCCCAAGCTACCTGCATATAAAGAAAGCTTGTTGTTAATACAATAGATAAGACCTTAAACCAACCCTTTGCAGGGTTCATCATTTTCACATTCATTGCCGTTTCCTCCGTTTTTTGTAGAGGCCCCCTCGGCAATCCTGCTTTTTTAAAATCCCTCGTTAACCTGCAACCGCCTCCCTGAGATCAGATATGGAGAGTGGCTTACTAAGAATAAGGTCTGCTCCGAAAGTATTAGCTTTCTCGGTATCGCAGGCCCTAAGAAGTCCTGTTATTATGATTATCTTTGTGTTGGGATACCTTCGTCTTAAATACTTGAGTATCAAGCGGCCACTCATATCGGGCAGCTTTATGTCGAGTAATACTACATCAGGTGTGAAGTAACTTAAAACCAGGAAGGCATCGGAACCGCTGAGGGCGCAGCAGACATCATAGCCGTGCGCCTGAAAATATTCCCTCGTAAATTCACATATATCTGCTTCGTCATCTACTATCAGGAGTCTTGGCATGGCAACCTACCTTCTCTTGCAGTTTTCGTGAGACTTATAAATATATATATAATTGCATGGAGCCCAAGACCCGAGGGGAAATCAGATCAGCAGTACCATACCGCTGAGCCGTCTTGCGGCTCCATAAAACGCTTTGAGTCCCCCCGGCGAACTCATTTTTTAAAGAACAGACTAAACAACTTTTTCCTTTTTAGGAAACGCTACCTTCTTCATGCATAAAAAAAGCGATCAAAAAAAACTCATACAGAACTATACCACATTGTTTCTGTTTTGTCAAGTTCGTGTTTCGAAAGAAGCAACTTCTTAAGAACTTTTAAAAAACTAACAAAAAGTTAGCGGTTTGCTACTTCCCTTACCCCAATGAATTACATGTGTTAGGAACGACCTGTTAGAATAAAAAAAGGTTGCTACTTTTTTTAACTTTTGTTGGTATTTGTGAAATTTTGCTTGACTTTTTGCACTTTCTAGTGTATAGTTAAATGCTGGGGAAAATAAAGAACTTTTTAAAACCGGGGGAGAAAAATAATGGAACTAGGGATTAAAGTACGCAACAGCCGAAAGGCGCAACAGCTAACTCTTGATGAGCTCTCCGATCGTTCCGGAGTGGCAAAGGCAACACTCAGTAAGATAGAGAACTCTCTTATCCTGGGTACACTTAAAACGCATCAAAAGATAGCTGAGGCCCTTAGTATGCCTCTTACCGACCTCTATGTAGGCCTCGGTAGCGCCTCACAGGGTGAAGATCTGGCCACAATAGAGCCCGGGGCAAAGGATACCGAGGTATTTACGTATGATGAGAGAGCTCTCTCTATACTCCTTGCCAAACAGGTTGCCAAAAAGAAGATGCTCCCTTCCCTGCTTGTTATAGAGGAGGGTGGCAAAACCAGCAAGGAAGAGAATGCAGCAGGCACAGAGAAGTTCGTCTATTGCACAGAGGGGCAAGTTAAAGCTGATGTAGGTGAGAAAACGTTTGAACTAAAGAAGGGCAGCTCTTTATATTTTAACAGCTCCCTTCCCCATTCCTTTGCCAATACCGGAAAGAGAACCGCAAAACTGATTGCGGTAAGCAGTCCAACTGCATTATAAAATTGAGGAGAGAAAAATGAAGAAGAGAATTCTTATATGTGACGATGAAGAAGGGATAAGAGAATCTCTAAACCTGATCCTGGAAGATGATTATAAGATATCATTTGCTAATAATGGTGAAGAGGCCCTGGAATACCTGAAAAAGGAATCCACAGACCTGGTTATCCTGGATATAAAGATGCCTAAGCTGGATGGCCTCAAGACCCTCAAGGAGATCAGGAAGGCCCTACCTCAACAGAAAGTGATCATAGCCACCGGCTACCAGTCGATCGAGACCGCAACCGAATCATCCCAATTAGGCGCTGCCGACTATATCACGAAACCCTTCGAAACGGAAAAGATTCTAAAGACCGTCAGCACCATCATCCACGGATAGCATTTATAACAAAGTGATGCTAAAATGAGCCCCCATTCAATTCCCACATTAATAGGCGGATCTGTTGTATTATTCCTCGGTTTATTCGTTTTCATAAAAAATAGAAGATCTCCTATCAATATCTCCTTTCTGCTATTTAGTTTAAGTATCTCCTTTTGGCTTTTTGGCTACACCGCTGCTTACTCGGTTAAAGAGGAGGCAATCGCTACTTTCTTCTGCAGACTCGCTTGTGTATCAGCCATGTTTACTGCCCCAACCTTCTACCACCTTATAACCAATCTATTAAAAATAAAGGGCGAGAGAGGGTTTGTCACACTGTCTTACCTGGCTATGGTTGCTTTAACTCCTCTTTTTTTATTCTCGAATTATTTCTTAGTCGGAACATACAGGTATTTTTGGGGTAACTATTCTAAGGCAGGTCCGCTACACCCTCTTTATCTTGTAATCTTCTTTACTATCTTCTCGAGGGTGCTGTTCATCTTGTTTAGTAAATATAGAGAGTATGAGAAATCAACACCCATTGAAGCAACTAGAATAAAATATTTGCTTATAGCCATTCTCGCAGGGCTGTTAGGTGCCATAGACTATCTCCCAAAGTATGGCATAGCAATCTATCCCTTTGGCTTCGCATTTGAGATCCTCCTTGCCGCCATAATAGCTTACACAATTATCAAATACCGTCTTATGGACATAGAAGTTGTTATTCGCAAGGGTCTTGTTTACTCGTCACTTATCACCCTTATCACCTTAATATATCTGCTGACAATTTTACTGCTAGAGAGAATTTTCCAGGGCGTTATCGGATATAAATCACTACCTCTAACCATTGCCGCCGCCTGCGTGATAGCCATCCTCTTCCAACCTCTTAAAAATAAGATTCAATCATTTGTGGATAAATACTTTTTTAAGGGTACCCGGGAAGAGGTGGCCCGTGAAAATGAACGCCTAATGGAAGAGATAAGGCGTTCTGAACGCCTTAGGTCGGTGGGTACACTGGCTGCCGGCATGGCCCACGAGATAAAGAACCCATTATCGGCAATAAAGACGTTCGCAGAGTATCTGCCGGTAAAATATGAGGATAAAGTTTTTAGAGAGAAGTTTAATAGCATAGTTACAAAAGAAGTAGATAAAATAAACCATATCGTCTCACAGCTTTTGGACTTTTCAAAACCCATACCCCTGACCATAAAAGAGACGGATATCCACATTCTTATAGATGAGACTGTTAATTTATTAAGCAATGATCTATTAAAAAGAAAGATAGAATTAAAAAGAGACTATCAGGCTGGCGATGGTGTTATTAAAATCGATCCATTACAATTAAAGCAGGCCCTGCTTAATATGTTCCTCAACGCGATAGACGCGATAAATTCAGACGGTGTTATCCATATCCAGACATACCGCGAAAACAATAAATTTTTTCTTAGAATCTCTGATACCGGGTGCGGTATTTCAAAAGAAAAACTCTCTCACATATTTGATCCATTTTATTCGACAAAAGAAAAAGGTACCGGTTTGGGCCTCTCTGTAGTCCACAGGATCGTTAAAGACCATGGAGGCAGCATTCATGCGGAGAGCCATCCTGGAAGTGGCAGTACCTTTCTCCTAAAACTGAGGTGTTGAATGAATACACTGACTCAATACGTTGTTGCTCTCACTCTCACTGCCATATCGACCGGGGCAATAGCTATCTTTGTCTATTTTCGAGACAAAGGGAAAAAGCTAAATCAAAGATTCACTCTCTATTTTTTAAGTATAGCGTGGTGGAGCATCGGTGAGGCATTTGCCATTTCCGCCCCTACCAACGCAAAGGGATTACTCCTGTGGCGGATAAACCAAATTGGCGTGATTTTTATACCCATCTTTTTTGTTCACTTTGTTTTTACCCTGCTCGAAATCAAGGGTAAAAAATATAAGCTAATCCCTATCTCCTATTTTATAGGAGGTATCTTTTTGGTGTTGGATTCGACAAGTCTATTTGTCCTGGAAGTAGTGCCTAAGTTCTCTTTTAATTATTTTATCAATCCCGGGCGTTTTTACTATTTGTTCATAGCATGTTGGGCTGCGTGGGTTTGTTATGGACTTTTTGAACTATTGAGAGCGCATTTAGTTTCATCGGGGGCGAAGAGAACTCAATTAAAATACTTTGCATGGTCTATGTTATTTGCCTATATAGGCGGTGCGCCCAATTTTCTGCCTACTTTTGGTATTGAAATACCCATATTGATGCCCTTTGGGACATATGTGATACCTATTCATGCTTTAATAACCGCCTACGCAATTATAAAATATCGATTAATG
>JABMSB010000094.1 GCA_013202205.1 Candidatus Omnitrophota bacterium | reverse complement strand
GTAATACCTCTCTCTTTCTCGAGAGGATTTGAGTCCATTATAGCAACCTCGCCATCCTTAAACTCATACGCGCCCGTATATTTAAGAAGGGCATCGATAAGGGTGGTCTTCCCATGATCGACGTGCGCTATGATCGCGATGTTCCTTACATCTTTTCTTCTTTTTTGATTTAGCATACTCTTTTAGCTTTCCTTGTCCGTAACAACTCCTTGCGTCAAACAAGATTACTTGAAACCAATCTTTCTTTCCAAAAGAAAAGCCTCTTCTGGCTATAATACAAGAGAGGCTTTTTGTACTGCAAAATTGTCTCTGGACTTGTGGTCAAATCCACCCCTATTTTAAGGGTTTTCCTTAAAGTAGTCAACAAAAACTTTCGACCGGCTAAAAGGCCTTTTCAGCAAAAGATCAGAATGTCCCAAGGAGTGGATTTTGGGGCGGCTCACTTGACGCCACCCCACTCTTTGTGGGGTTTCCCTTTCTGGACCGTCCCCTATTTCCATCAAAGAAGTTCCAACTGTCCTTGCTTTTTATTCTAATCCATGAACCATCGGCACAAAGCGCACGGGGAAGAGTTTGGTCTTCCGGATGCCGGATTCGGTTTTTTCAATAAGATAGAGTTCCTGGTAAAAGCTTCCTATTGGTACAACCATCCTACCGCCTACTTTTAGCTGCTTGACCAGCTCTTCCGGTATTTTCGACGGAGCGGCGGTTACAATGATGGCATCGAAAGGGGCGTGTTCCGGCCACCCTTTATAGCCGTCGCCGCACTTCACGGTGACATTGTCGTACCCGAGTTTTTTCAGTCTTTCGGAGGCAGAATCGGCGAGTTCTTTCAGTATCTCTATCGTATATACATGATCTGCGATCCGGGCGAGAATAGCTGCCTGGTATCCGCTCCCGGTTCCTATTTCAAGGACACAATCGGTTTCTTTAAGGTGGGCTGCTTCACTCATGTAAGCTACGATAAATGGTTGCGATATTGTCTGTTTAAGGCCTATCGGTAGGGGGGAATCCGTATATGCCCATTCTCTTAATGTTTTCGGGACAAACAAGTGACGCTTTACCTCTTTCATTGCCTGAAGGACACGTGGGTCTTTTATGCCGCGCGCTTCAATCTGGTTTTTTACCATGAAATTTCGTTCTTCGGCAAAATCGTCTTCTCCCTCCAAAGAAACAGGATAAAGAAAACTTACGAGCGCTATGGCTAAAAGTATCCTGCTTACGCGTATGTTTTTCATTGCAGCCTCCGTGAAATAAAATATACGGGGATACCTATTGCCAATAAACCCAGGCCGATAAGGGATTGGTACGGGTATGAAATAAGTGTGTTAAGGACCAGGGCTATTGAAACAAGTATAAATATTAACGGTGTTACCGGATACCCCCATGTTGTATAATGCCTTTTTATATCGGGGAATTTGCGGCGTAATATAAATAGGCCCGTGACTACCAAAGCGAAGAAAAACCATACAAGGATACCCGTGAAAAAAAGGAGCCTGTTAAAAGTGCCCCACAAAACAAGCACCATCGACCATATGGCGATAATAATAATCGCCCGACGGGGAGTGCCGAATTTACAGCTCAACTTTTTCATATAACCAAAAATCGGGTTATCCTGCGCCATGGCATATGTTATCCTGGAGCCTGTTATTATCATAGCATTTATGCCGGCTATGGACGAGATGATTATTATAGCCTCAAATGTCTTCTTGCCGCATTTACCGTAAAGAACATCCAGTATGCGGGCGGCTATAAGCTCGTTTCCCCTTATCTCGGCAAGAGGCAGTATATAAATATATAAGAGATTTGCCAGTACATATAATAAGGTAACAATAAGTACTCCTGTTATTAGCGCAAATGGGACAGTTCTCTCGGCATCCCTGGTCTCGCCCGCAACAAAAACATTTTCATGCCATCCCCCGTATGTCCATAGAATGGGAATGAGCGCCAGGCCGAAAAGAGGAAAGAATCCTTTTGCAGAATGGGAAAGGGTGTGATGAAAATGAGTAAAATTTCCTTTACCTGACATAAATCCCAGAATAATCAGCCCAACCAGGGCACCGATCTTTACTATAACAAATATGTCCTGTGTTCTTTTTCCGTACTTGAGGCCTACAATGTTTATAAATGCCAGTATTCCGATCGAAAATATAGCGATAGGTTTTACAAAATGGGCATCAAGCGCCAAGAAAGAACCTAAATATTCCGCGAGAATAAAGGCAACCGCCGCAATCGACCCCGTCCTTATTACCAGAAGTTCTGACCAGCCAAAAAGAAAGGAAGCCAGGGGGCCGTAACTTTTTTTAAGATAGATGTAGCTTCCCCCTGTCTGGGGAAAAGTAGAGGAAAGCTCGGCATAGCAAAGAGCGCCGATTAAAGAGATAAGGCCTCCTGTAATCCAGGCGGAGATTATAAAACCCGGTGAGGCTAGATAGCGTGCAACCTCGGCCGGTATCCTGAATATGCCGACACCGATAACGATCGCAAGGATTATGGCTACGGAATCCCATCGCCCCAATACCTTCTCTAAACCCTTCTCGTTTTTTTTCTCTTGCATCGCGTATAACTCCTTAAAAAGGGTAATAAAGTAGGTGCTTTACACAACGTATTGTGGTTCGGTATATTATAAACATAATCGCGCCATGGCTATGTTAATTAAAAACCCCCGAACTTTTCAATATCGAGGGGTTTGGACTCAATATCCGCAAAGTTCGGATATTGTCTTAAGTGGCTCCGGACTTGCGATCAGATCCGAACCTATTTTAAGGGAAACCCCTTCAGTATTATCACTAAAGGGCCTCCTAAGTCTAAGTGACTCCCCGGGCAAGACTCGAAAACGTATACGGCGCGTCCGTATGTCTGGTGGCCAGTAGCATATCCAATTCCAGGGCCCAGATCAAACCCCCAAGTCACACCACCATGGGTTCCATCTGCACCGCGTAGACTAGCTCAATTTTAGCAGCAGAAAGCGGGGGGCCTGAAGGTTTCTTCACGAGACGTTAGAGAGCCTGATGCTGTTTAGTATGGTGGAGCTGAAGGGAGGATACAAAGAACTTTCAGGCAGTGTTCGGCCTTATCGCCTAGCCTTTCAGATAACCTGCTTATAAATCGGCATAATGCCTGACCGTTCGGATTGGTGTCTAGTTAGTAGCAATTCGTGAGGCGTGTTGCGTCAAATAAAACTGTCACCGAAGGGGCATGGTTGCTTCATAAATTGGCCCACCTTTTGCCTGGACTCTGAGTTTGGGTTGTGGGGCCGGGCGGCCTGCCAGGGCCCATAGCTTCTCCATGTTGCCATTGATTTGTTTCAAGAGTAGGACCGGGTTCAGGCCATGATATACCGCTTCCAACTCCTGTCGCTTTGCCTCTGTGAGCACCCCGCTCTCCAGCAATCTCCGATGGGGTGTCCGTGCCTCATCGTATACCTTGCGCACCTTGGCCCCTG
>JABMSB010000093.1 GCA_013202205.1 Candidatus Omnitrophota bacterium | reverse complement strand
TCATGCGTTACGCGCACCCCCATCCGTTCTATCTCTGCCGGCATAAGCGTCTTTGGCCCGCAGACCGTAACATCCGCTCCGAGTTTCTTCAGGCCCCATATATTTGAACGGGCAACTCGTGAATGGGCTATGTCACCTATGATCGACACCTTAAGCCCGTCGATCTTTCCCTTTTTGTCATTGATGGTGAAGAGATCCAGGAGCCCTTGTGTGGGATGCTCGTGGGGTCCGTCTCCCGCATTTATGACGCCCGGCCCGAGAGATTGCGCAAGCATGTGCGGTGAGCCGGGGCATGAATGGCGCATTACGACACAGCTCACATTCATCGCCTCTATATTCTTAGCCGTATCTTTTAGGGTTTCGCCTTTTACAACGCTGCTTCCTGAGACGGATATATTGACCGTGTCCGCGCTCAGGCGCTTGGCAGCTAACTCAAACGAAGTCCTCGTGCGGGTCGAGGGTTCAAAGAATAGATTGACTATAGTCTTGCCGCGCAAGGCAGGCACCTTAGGGATGGTCCTCTCCGAGACCTCTTTAAAGGAGTCGGCCGTCTTTAAGATGAATAGTATCTCATCTTTCGACAACTCTTCAAGCCCAAGCAGGTCCTTTTTAGTCCATTTCACGATTTCTGCTCCTTCTTCTGGCACAAAACTACTTCGTCTTTACCATCTACCTCTTTCATGCGCACCTCTACGACTTCATCTAGGGCAGTCGCCACGTTCTTGCCTATGTAATCCGGCCTTATCGGTAATTCCCTGTGGCCCCTGTCTATCAAAACTGCCAGCTGTATGGCCTTGGGCCGGCCAAAGTCTATAAGCTCATCTAAGGCACTGCGTATGGTGCGGCCTGTAAAGAGAACGTCATCTACTAAGACTATCGCCCTATCTTCCAATTTGAATTTTATCTCTGTCTTGTGAACAACGGGCTGCTCGGCTATCTTGGTCAGGTCATCCCTGTATAGAGTGATGTCCAATATCCCGAGCGGCAGATCCTTACCCGATATCTCCTTAATCTGCGCTTGTATGCGTTCTGCCAGAAATGCCCCTCGGCATCTTATGCCGATTATCGCTAACTCTTCCATGGACTTATTTTGCTCAATTATCTCATGGGCTATCCTCTTTATAGCCTTGGAGACCCCTGATTCATCGAATATCTTACCCTTTTCCTTAAGAACCATTACGCTTTAACCTCCTCATCGTGGGCATAAAAAATCCTACCTAAGTTCTTGCTCTTAAGTAGGTTATACACAGTCCCGCTCATTTTGTTTCTCCTTTACCGGCCTCTCTGGACCAGCTTAAAAGGTTATTGTTAGCGTAAATATACCACACAGTTTACCTTTTGTCAAGCAAAAAAATTATCCACAACCCAAGACGTTTCCCTTTCCAATCGGGAAACGTCTCCTCTTTGTTGTTAGGGGTAGAGAAGCTTAGCCGATCGTCTCTTTGACAATGTTGATTATGTCTTCGAGTGTAACGGGCTTGGCCAGGCAGCCCTTTACAGGCAACTCTGACGTAAAGGCGTCGCTCATGTCATCGCAATAGGCTGAAATAACGACCGTAGGAATGCGTAACTTCTCCTTGACCATCGTCTCCATGACCTGGTTTCCGTCCATAACAGGCATCTTTATATCCAGAAGAAGGAGATCCGGTTTTATGTCGCGCATTATCTCAAGGGCCATCTTCCCGTTAAAAGCCGTATAGACATGGTAATCCCGAACGTGTAGAGCGCTTGCCAAAAGCTGGCAGAAATCGGCTTCATCGTCTACAATCAATATCCTTTTAGGGTTCTTTTTTGCCATATATTACACCACTACTACAAACTCACCCTTGACGCCTTTTGTATTAAAATAGTCCAGTATCTCGCTCACCCTGCCGCGGCGCACCTCTTCAAACTTTTTCGTCAGCTCGCGCGCGACCGCTATCTCTTTGTCTCCCATTATCTCCAGCAAGTCTTTTAGCATCTTTAATATCCTATGCGGTGACTCATAAAATATTATTGTGCGTTCTTCCTTCTTTAGCGCTTCGAGTCTCTTGCGCCTGGCGCCTGACTTATTTGAAAGAAATCCCTCGAATACAAATTTATGAGTAGGCTTACCGGAAAGAACGAGGGCCATTATAGATGCCGACGGGCCCGGGATTGCCGTTACAGGTATATCCTCCTTTATAGCGCGCGCTATAATGGAAAATCCGGGATCTGAAATCCCGGGCGTCCCTGCTTCGGAGACGAGAGCAACGTTCTTCCCCTCGCGCAGCGCCTTTATTAAGTAATCTGCCTTCGTACCCTTATTGTGCTCATAAAAACTTGTGAGCGGGGTCCTGATGTCGAAGCGCGTGGTCAATTTTCTTGTAGTGCGCGTATCTTCCGCCGCTATAAGATCGACGCTTTTAAGCGTCTCTATGGCGCGCAGGGTTATATCGCCCAGATTGCCTATTGGTGTGCTGACTATATGTAATGTACCTATCATCTATTCTACTGTAACCGACTTTGCGAGGTTTCGTGGTTGGTCTATATCATAGCCGAATTCGCGCGCCATATAATACGCAAAGAGCTGCAGCGGCACAACGACTAAGAGCGGCGAGAAAAACTCTTCGACTACGGGCACCTCTATCACATAATTAACGCCCTGTCTTTCTATCTCCTTATCGCCATCTGTAACTATCGCTATGACTATGCCGCCCCGCGCCTTGATCTCCTCTATATTTGAGACCATCTTTTCATAGACGCGCGAGCGTGTCGCTATCGCCACAACCCAGGGGTTCTCATCGATCAGCGCGATGGGCCCGTGCTTCATCTCGCCTGCGGGATATCCTTCAGCGCTTATATACGATATCTCTTTAAGCTTTAACGCGCCTTCGAGCGCGTTGGGGTAGTTGATGTTACGGCCGAGATAGAGGAAGAACCCCTTCTCTTTATGTTTTAAATAGTAACTCCTGAACGCCTTCGCATATGTGGCTATTGTGTTGCGTTTTTTCTTATACCGTCCCAATAAAAGACGCATGGCAGCGACTGTCTCTTTAAACTGCACTACCAACTTTTCTGCATCTTTTGATGAGATAACATTCCTTAGCTTCCCAAGATATATGGCGAGAAGATAGAGTATGGCCATCTGCGCCGTATACGCCTTTGTTGAGGCTACTGCGATCTCCGGGCCTGCATGGGTGTATATCACGCCATCCGCCTCTCGTGCGATGGAGCTGCCCAAAACATTACATATGGCCAGCACCTTGGCCCCTCGCGCCTTTGCCTCTCTCAAACCGGCAAGCGTATCGGCCGTCTCACCCGACTGTGAGATAACTATAACCAGGGTGCTCTTGCCTACGATTGGGCCTCTATAACGAAACTCGCTCGATGTATCGACCCACACCGGCACCCGCAACTTCTCCTCCAAAATATATTTGCCTGTGAAGCCCGCATGGTATGCGGTGCCGCAGGCGACTATCGCTATCTGCTTGAACTTCTTAAGCTCTGCGCCGGATATCTTAAGCTCCTGGAAAGAGACTCGCGCCTTCTTTAGCCTCTCATCCAGTATCCCGCGAAGGACCTGGGGCTGTTCAAATATTTCCTTGAGCATGAAATGCGGGTACCCGCTCTTTTTCGCCTGTTCGGCATCCCATGTTATGCGGCTCGTCTCTTTGGGGATCTCTTTTCCGGATAGGTCTGTTACCTTGACAGAATCTTTGGTGAGGGAGACTATCTCAAAATTACCTAAATAGATGACCTTCTTCGTATATGCTAAGATAGCCGGGGCATCGCTGGCCAGAAAATTTTCTCCCTTGCCTATGCCTACGACCAAGGGGCTGTCGCAACGCGCGCCAATAAGCCGCCCGGGTTCATTCGAAGAGACGACCGCTATAGCATAAGCGCCCCTCACAAGCTTTAGGGCGCGCCTTGTCGCAATGCCCAGATCTCCTCGATAGAACTTCTCTATAAGGTGTACTATTACCTCTGTATCTGTCTGAGAACGAAATTTGTGCCCTTCCTTAATCAAGGAGTCGCGCAAGGCGTGAAAATTCTCTATAATGCCGTTATGCACAACCGCTATCTTGCCGTCACAGCTTAGGTGTGGGTGCGCGTTTTCCTTGCTGGGTATCCCGTGAGTAGCCCAGCGTGTGTGGGAGCACCCTGTACCACCCTTGAGTTTCGCCTTTTTCAGGGACTCATCAAGAATCCCTACCTTACCGCGCTTCTTGACTACTTTGATGCCTTTTGGCTGGACCACTGCCAGGCCCGCTGAATCATACCCACGGTATTCGAGTCTCTTGAGCCCATCTATTAATATGCCGGCGGCCTCTTTGTCGCCGACATAGCCTACTATGCCGCACATCTTCCATCTCCTCCTATGGTATTACACCCTAATATTGTTATTATAAAGTACTATATAATACTTCGAAGGTCAAGCTAAATCAGCCCCCTGCTTTGTGGCTCAGGCTTAAGCCTGAGCCCCAGCTGTGGATAACCCCAGGGGACAGGTCTCCGATTGGGTTTGGGGCAGATCCCCGATTGGAACCAGAAACGTCTTGTCTTTTGGGAAAATAAAAGAGGCGTGCGATAATACCCTGAAGGTATCTTACACGCCTCTGGCTCGCAACAGCTATATCTAAATATCCGTACTATTCCCCTGGCCAAGCCTCTTTTGCTGCATCGACTGGGGCGACTGCTGTATCTTTTACGGCCTCTACGGTCGTCTCGGCGGTCGTCTTTACCGGCTCTGTTATAAGGTCAGGAAACTCCTTGACTTCACCCGTTACAACATTACCTACTGTCTTAACTTCGTCCGTAACTACGCTGGCAGCTCCTTCTGCCGCCTTGCCTGCCGCTTCAACAACATTCTGCGTGGTCTCTGCCGGCCAATGGAATAACCCTTTCAGCATACCGGTCAGAGTATTCCCGGTCTTCTTCTCGGCTGCTTCTGCAGTCCCCATGGCGAAGACAACAGCAACCACGAGGATCAGACTTACAATAAATGCTCTCCTCATTTAACTGCCTCCTTTCCTAAAAGTGAATAAGCATTCTCAATTACAGAATGGATAATACATTACTACACCTTTGTAGAAAAGTCAACATCTTTTGCCTTGACAGGAGGCCATCCGAAGCATAGAATGATATTAAGGAAAATGTACGGAAACTTCTCCGGGGAAATATACCGGGGGGGTGGATTTTATTTTTGGCTTTTAAGAAACGGTTTTAATAAGGTTTTATGGAAAGGGGGCGGTCTATTTTTTGCTTGTTAACAATGGGGTTTTAATAAGCTCGTCAAAAGAAAGGGGGCCACATGAAGGGGGGAGCATACCTAATCACCGCATACACGTGGAATTATAAGAGGGTCTTTCTTAATAAAAATTGCGCTACTCTGTTTGCTAATATAATACGCCTGTGCAAGGCGGATATGTCCTTTAAGGTTGCCGGGTTTTCTATATTAGATAACCATTTTCACCTTCTGGCTTATCCGAAAGATAATTATGGCCCGCAAAAGATCTGGGAAGGTTTAAAAAAGATGTCGGAACGACACTTTGCCGCCATAGGCGCGCCGGGACATGCGCTGTGGGAAGACGCGTGTCATGTAGAATCGATCAGGGACCAGAAAGACCTGGAGCTATCTTTGGATTATGTACATTACGATCCAGTCTCGCACAAACTTGTCCGCCGACCCGGGGATCATTCGTTTTCCAGTTTCGGATCATATCTTAAGCGTGGGCATTACGATAGCTGCTGGGGTATAAAGCGCCCGGGGTATTTAGGCGGGGTCGACTATGAATACGGGGCAAAACAGAACCCTTTCATCAAACTTCTGCCAAGCTTCACTCGAATGTATATTAAAATGCGCAGCGAGCTGCTGACACCCGCTTATTAGTTTTTAGACTACATATAAAAATAAAACGCTGCCTGTGATCTACGGCAGCGCATGTTAAGCTTCTACCTATTCTTTATCTATCTTTTCTATTAATGGCGTCCCCAACCCGACGCGTTCAATTCTGATGCGTCATTTTTGATTAAGCCATCTATCAACGGGGGTCTCCAAAAATTCTTTCAACCCTACGCCTGAAGACCCTACCACAAGCGTGGTTGTGGTTTTATTCTTCTTTA
>JABMSB010000092.1 GCA_013202205.1 Candidatus Omnitrophota bacterium | reverse complement strand
TTTATTATTTCGCAATGAATTGCGGAGAGGTGCGTGAGCGGTCGAAACGGCGCGCTTGGAAAGCGTGTGTACCTTCACGGGTACCCAGGGTTCGAATCCCTGCCTCTCCGCCATATTTTTATACATATAATTATATTGACAAATAACCGTACGTACGGTATACTTTTATCATGACGGCAGGATCAAGCAGTTTCATATGGGATTATGAGAAAGAGTTGATCAATGTATATAAACATGGTGTTGATTTTAGTACCGCCGCAAAGGTTTTTACGGATCCGAAAAGAAAGGTTTATACTGATTTAAAGCACAGCAAAAGAGAGCAAAGGTATTTTTGCATAGGGAAAGTAGAAGATAGGATAATTACGGTTAGATTTACTTATCGCGGTGAAAAGGTTAGAATAATAGGAGCTGGATATTGGAGAAAAGGAGGAAGATATTATGGCAAAGAGGAAGATAGATCCGGATAAGCCTTATGGCAGGCTGAAGAGAGTTGATGATTTTCTTCCGCCACCGGAAAAATTAGTTTTGCCTCAGGAAACAGTAAAAATTACAATATCCCTGAGTCATGCAAGCGTAGTTTTTTTCAAAAAGCAAGCCAAACACCATCACACCAAATATCAGAAAATGATACGTAAATTGCTGGATGGATATGCTGCACGTTATTCACAGGCGTCGTAATTTGGTAGTTATGGATAATTCCGGTGACACAATACCTAATTGGCGAATTAAGTATTATGTCCCGAAATTAAAGGGACACAATACCTGATTAGTGAATTAAGTATTATGTCCCCGGAACTCCAAAATAAGGGATAACATAACGCGTCTAAAATTTATACTTTAAGTCAAGGGCGAATAAATAATGAGATTATTTCTGATTATAGTCGTATTGCTGGCAACAGCTATAGCGACAACGCTGTTGTATCACCAGACGCAACAGGCCGATATAAATTATTACCAAGGTCACAAGTTTTTTGAAAAGGGCGAGTATGATGAGGCAATGAAATTTTGTGAAAAGACCCTGACAATAAATCCTTCCCATAAAGGCGCATTGAGAGATCTTGCATATTCATGTCAGTGGACAGGGGATTTTGAAAGAGCGATAGAGGCTTTTAATCAAATCCTTTCTATGAATCCCGGTGACTATAAGGTGATGATGGCCTTAGCAGAGACCCTGGCATGGAATAAAGAATATGAAAAATCCATAGCAGTATGTGAGGAAATTATAGATTCAACCGGCGATGTTAAGGCGCATATTTTGCTGGGGCAAATCTACATATGGAACAACCAATTTGATAATGCAAAGGAGGTGCTGGAGGAAGTATTGAGAAAAGACCCGGATAATTCTCAAGCAAAATTACTATATGCAAAGGCGCTGCATTATTCTGGAGAAGCAAAAGCGGCTATAGAGATCTATAAAAAACTGCTAAAAGAAAAGAAAAAGGATAACGGAAAATAGGAATATGAAGAAAAAGACCATCTTTACAATAATTCTCTTATGTCTAGTTTTTTGCCATCATCCGGTTTTAGGTGAAGATAGCGCAGAAGAGCAAGAAATAAGAAAGTTATTGGGTGAAGCTTATATTATGACCGAGGATTATGAAAGCGCAGAGGCTGAATACAGAAAAACTCTAGAAGAGGACCCAAAAAACGTAGAGGCAAGAATTGGCCTTGCGGATATATTAAGCTGGCAAAAAAGATATGATGAGTCCATTGCCGAATATAAAAAGGTTTTAGAGATCGAGCCGAATAATCTGCAGGCCAGGAAAAAGCTCGCAGATATTATGTCCTGGGATAAAAGATATGTTGAGGCAGTAGAGTTATATGATGAGGTTCTCAGTGAGAAAGAAGATGTAAAAGCCAGATTGCAAAAGGCGCGCGTTTTAGGCTGGACAAGAAAATACAATGAGTCTTTACAGGAGTACAAAAAGATTTTGGATATTAAGCACGATGAATCCATTGAATTAGAGATGAATGCCAAGAAGGCTTACTGGAATAATCGTGTAAAGCACGCTATTTTATATTACAAAGAACTCATCGGAAAAGACATGCAGAATGTGGAAGCCATGTTTGATTTAAGCCAGATTTATTGCTATCAGTCGATGTGGGAAGGTGCTGTTAAAGAGTTTGAAGGGATTTTAGATGTAGCCCCCCTCCATTTTAGAGCCAGTGATGGGTTGAGAAAAGTCGACCTTATATCGAATCGCATTTCTCTCAAAAGCGAATATGAATTTTTCGAGGCAGATAGTGCAGACAGAGTAAATGATATCAAAAGACATACCTTTTTTAATAAAATGCGCTATCCCTTAAATTATAATCTTCAGATAGAGGCAGATTACAACCTTACCGATAGAAGCTTTTCAGATTTTGACGATGTTTTGGAACATGAGGGCAGGATAGGATTTGCATATCTACAACGGCCGGATTGGTGGATGAATGGATTTTATAATTTTATCGACTATAACAAGGGTATAGATACTATACATATGTTTGGCGCAAACCTCAATCTCAGGATTCTTGATATTGGCGTATCATCTTTTTCTTTTGAGAGAGAGCGCCTTGAGAACTCAAGCAAGGTTATAAAAGAAGGGTATTATCGCGATAATTATAAAGGGCGGCTGGATTTTGATGTTAATAGAAGGCTTAGAATGGGCGCGGATTATCTCTATTCAAATTATTCTAGCGACAATTATAAAAATGAACTAGGAGCCGATATGCTGTTTTATCTCTTGTTTGAACCTGCACGGTTTACGATAAATTATAGGTATTTTTTCAGAGATTTTGATGATACGGTCGGAGAATATTTTTCCCCAAGAGACTTTTCAACTCACAAAATAATCGTTAACTGGAGACATTTTCTTAATAAAGAAGAGGTATATTTTGGCGCCGATGATTTGTATTATGACCTGAAATATGGCATAGCGGTAGATTCAGAGGATATAGTAAATCATAAGTTCAGCGCGCAGCTTAACTGGGATATTAATAAAAAGCTAAATCTTAACATAAGGGGTTCTATTACAAATTCAAGCGCAGATGTTTATGAGGACGAAAGCATAACAGCAGCTATAAAGTATTATTTTTAAACTTATGAAAATTACCAAGAGAAACATATTTAGCGCATTAACATTATTGGCGGTGATTGCCATTCTAGTTTATGTTGTGGCCAGGACCGCTCTATTTTTGTTCGCTGAATACGCGCCAATTGAAAAACTATTTGCCATTATGCTTATTGTGGGAGAATTCTTTGTGCTTCTGCATGCCTTAGGCTATGTATTTAATATCGTTAAGGTATTCAGAAAACAGAAGGAGGATACCGGGAAACAGCAGTTAGACATAAGCAAGGAGGGGCAAGATGAACCCTCTGTAGCTATTTTAGTCGCAGCACGGCATGAGCCCAAGGAGGTTTTGAGAGGCACCTTTGTGACTATTAATGCGATGAATTACAAAAATAGACAGGTCTATTTATTAGACGACAGCTCCCTTGACGAATATAAAAAAGAAGCAGATGAACTAGCGCAGGAATTCAATTTAAAACTTTTTAGACGGCAAACCAGGCGGGGCGCAAAGGCCGGCATCGTTAACGATTGCCTTAAGACTTTAAGCCAGGAATACATTGCCATATTTGATGCAGACCAAAACCCTATGCCTGATTTTCTGAATGCGGTAATACCCATATTAGGGCAGGATACTAAATTAGCGTTTGTCCAAACGCCGCAATTTTATTCCAATATAGAAGAAAGCAACGTTTCCAGAGCCGCCGCATTTCAGCAGGCAGTATTTTATGAATATATCTGTGAGGGAAAGAACACAGAGAATGCCATGTTTTGCTGCGGGACAAATATCGTATTTAGGCGCAAGGCCCTTATGGACGCAGACGGACTCGATGAGTCAACGGTTACAGAAGATTTTGCTACCTCAGTTAAAATACATACGAAGGGCTGGAGGTCTATTTATTATCCCCATGTTTGTGCATTTGGCATGGGCCCTGTCAACCTGAACGGATATTATAAACAGCAGTTCCGCTGGGCAACGGGTACACTATCTGTTTTTAAGAAGCTTATCTGGCAGTTCTTCACCAAGCCGTTTTCTTTGAGGCCGGTGCAGTGGTGGGAATATCTTTTATCCAGCTCTTATTATTTAGTGGGCCTTGCGTTCTTTTGTTTAATGATTTGCCCTGTAATATATCTTTTATTTAAAGTTCCTTCATTTTTTGCTAAGCCTGAAGTTTATTTTTTGGCGTTTATACCGTATATAATGCTTTCTACAGCTATATTCTATATGGTATTGGGAACGAGACACTATAAAATTAAAGACTTATTTCTGGGTCAGCTTTTAGCAGCCTCAACCTTTAGCGTATATATCCGGGGAGCAATCTCAGCGCTATTAGGTTTTAAGACAACATTTGGCATAACTGAAAAGGTTAAAGGACGGGCGTTACCTTATTTCAGGCTTTGGCCGCAGCTTGCAATGGTATATTTGAGTTTTGTAGCATTAGTCTGGGGTGTAAATAGATTTATATACGAAAAGAACATGGCTATTTTAATCAACGGATTCTGGGTGCTGTATCATTTTTTGACTTTATCCAGTATATTTTATTTTAACGAAGAAAAATAATGAAAAAGATTAGCTACGTTCTAGCATTCCTTGTTATCGGAACTGTCATATTCTTTATGTCTGATTTCAGAGGGACGAGCGACTACTGTTTGATCGGCGCTTTTATCGCTGATAAGCCGACTAAAGAGAATATAGAAGATTTTCAGGTAAGTTTCGGTAAAAAACCATATGTGGTGATGGTTTTTGTTGATTGGGACAATTTCGTTGATGGTAAGGTTATACGGGATGTTTATGCGGAGGAATGTGTTTTGATGGTGACGTGGGAACCATGGTATGCCGTAGATAAAAGAGGGATAGATTATAATGCCATTTTAACCGGCAATATGGATTCTTATATTAGAGATTTTGCCAAGAAGCTGAAACGTATAAATAAGCCTGTTTTTTTGAGGTTCGCACATGAGATGAATGGCGATTGGTATCCTTGGTCTGCTTCAAAGATAGGCGCAGAAAAGTATATCGCAATATATAGACACATTAAGGATATTTTTGATGATATCAATGCGGATAACGTTAGATGGGTCTTCTCCATAAATTCAGAAAATGTCCCCAGGGAAAATAATTATACGGACTGTTACCCGGGTGATGGATATGTAAATTTTATCGGGATGGATGGTTATAATTGGGGCAATACAAAGCCATGGAGCAAGTGGGTGAGTTTTAAGGAGATTTTCCAAAAGCGATGTAATGAAATAACAACTCATTTTAAGAAACCCATAATTATCAGTGAGTTTAGTACAACAAGCAGCGGAGGAGATAAGGCTGCATGGATAAGAGATGCTATGGCCAATATCAAGGAAATGAAAAAGATAAAAGCATTTGTTTTGTTTAATTTGGATAAAGAGACCGATTGGAGTTTTCCCATAGACAAGGATTATGGCAAAGAACTAAGGTCGCAGTTAAGCGACAATTATTTTAAAGACAAAGGTGGTTTAGATGATTAATAAAGATAAATTATTGCGCCTTTTAAAAGATGCTTATTACGCGGAAGAAGAAGGAGTTTTGATATACACAAAACACCTTAATAGCGCTGTTTTTTGGACAGGATTAGATAAGGATAAAGTTAAAAGGATCAAGGAGATATTAGAGAGTTTGGCAAAAGGTTCGATAGCGCACAAACCGATTGTTGAAGAGATGATCAAATACGTAAAGGAGACCGATAAAGATGCTTTCTAAAAATGATTACCAGGGTTACCTCAATCAAATTGTTGGGCTGGAAAGAAAGATGTCTTTAGTCTATAAGGATTGCGCAAAGAACACAGAAGATGAGAGGATTAAGAAAACATGCGGTGGGCTTTCAATCGCAGAAGAGAGGCACGCTGTCATGGTTCAAGAGCTGGCAGGGTTGTTAACTTTTTAACTTCTTTAAAATTTTTTGTCGCCTTTTATTTTTTGAACAGGAGAATTTTTATAACTGCCAACAAAATCAAAGACTTTTGCCCAAAAAAAGCCTTCGGTTTATATCAGGAAATTAAAGGGACACAATACCTAAATAGCGAATTAAGTATTATGTCCCCAGAACTAACACAGGAGGATCTTTAGTATGAAGAAGTCATTTACTTTAATAGAACTCTTAATCGTAGTCATCATCGTAGGTATCCTGGCTACAGTGGCATTGCCGCAGTATACGAAAGTGGTGGAGAAGGCAAGATGGACAGAGGCGGTTTCTATGCTAGGTACTATGAGGAAAGCAGCTATCATATACTACAATGAGCATGGATATTATCCTAACCCAACAGTTGGGCACGGGTGTTTAAATGGGCCTGCAGCTGCTATCGATTACGGACTTCTTATAGATATACCAGATGATATCCGTTTTATATATGCGCTTCATAGCCATAGCATTAATGCTATTTGGTGTGGTCTTGTTTACAAAGAGTCTGATGCAATGCCTGGTGGGCACCATGATGGGAGCAAACCCTATATGCAGTTTGCATATGATGGAACACTTGAGAGCTTAAACGGCGCACCAGAGTTTTAATAATTTAGTCATAAGTTTGGGACCATTTCGGAACCAACCAAAAAGAATAAATACGAAAAAGGACGAAAAAGTGGACAAGATTTGGACAAAATTGGGCGTTTTAATCGGGGAAAATGCGAACCCATAGTTCGAATCCCTGCCTCTCCGCCAATTAGAAGATGGGAGGCGCCTTTTGAGAAGGTGCCTTTTTTACATTATCATAATTGTATTGACAAAGTGTAAAAAACATGATACACTTTTAGCATGATTACAAGAGCTATACAGTCCAAAATACTAAAATACGCCCGCCAGTTTCCGGTTGTGACAATTACCGGCCCGCGGCAATCAGGGAAGACTACCCTGTGCAAGATGGCCTTCCCAAAGAAAAAGTACTTTTCTTTGGAAGATCTGGATGTGCGAAATTATGCGCGCACAGACCCGCGGTCTTTTTTGGAGGAAGCGCTGAAAAAAGGGGCTGTTATTGATGAAGTGCAGCGGGTACCCGAGTTACTCTCTTATGTGCAAACAATTGTTGACAGAGAAAAGAGAGAAGGGTTATTCATCCTTACAGGAAGCCAGAATTTTCAGCTGTTACATTCGCTGGGCCAGACATTAGCCGGGAGGACAGCGCTGGCTACGCTTCTTCCATTTTCATATGGTGAAATCTACAAGAAAAACTCTAACATCAACATAGACAAGCTGTTGTACACCGGATTTTATCCAAGGATTTTTGATAAAAAACTTAATCCCACAGAAGCGCTTTCATTTTATACCAGCACTTACATCGAAAGGGATATAAGAAATATCATCAATGTAAAGGACCTTTCCAAGTTTGAGTTATTTCTGAAGCTTTGTGCTTCAAAGACAGGGCAGATACTCAATATATCAAGCCTTGGAAACGATTGCGGCATAAATCACAATACGGCGAAAAGCTGGCTTTCGGTATTAGAGGCAAGTTATATCATACATCTGGTAAGACCACACCATAGTAACTTCAAAAAAAGGTTAGTTAAATCCCCGAAGCTTTATTTTGTGGATCCCGGCCTGGCAGCATATCTTTTGGATATCCAAAGCCCAAAACACATAGCTAACCACCCGCTTAAGGGGGCAATCTTTGAGACCTTTGTCGTTTCAGAAATATTAAAAGCAAGATTAAACGATGGCAAACAGAGCAATCTATATTATTTTAGGGACAATATAGGTAATGAGGTAGATCTTATTTTGGATTACGGCAATAAGGTCAGGCCTATCGAGATAAAGCTCGGCAAAACAATCAACAGTGATTTCTTTAAAGGATTGATGTACTATAAAAAGCTTAATAGTAAAAACGCCGACAAAGGCTGTATTATATACGGCGGGAAAGAATCATCCTCAAGGTCGAAATTCGATGTTTTTGCTTATAAAGATATTGATAGAATCGTTTAGTCCTCTCCTGTGGCGAAAAGTAGAAAAAGGAAAGCGCAATTTTTAAATCGGTTGATCTAATCGAAGACTTTGCTAACCCTAGGTTCGAATCCCTGCCTCTCCGCCATATTTTGGTTTAAACCTACCGCGTCAAATCCAATTTATTTGTGGATAAAAGAACTTGACAGGAAGCAAATCATGATGTATAATTTACAACAGTTGATGTAAATAAACCAATGAAGCAAAGGGGATAGCATGTCCATACTGTTTAATACAAAATTGAGAAGAAGATTGCTAACCTATTCTTTCAGTCATCCTGATGAAGAGTATTACGTAAGGGAATTGGCAGGCATTATCAGTGAGGATCCGGGCAATCTTTCCAGAGAACTAAGAAAATTTGAAAAAGAGGGGCTTTACAAATCTTTCTCAAAAGGGGGACTTAGATTTTATTCACTCAATAAAAACTATTCATTATTTAAAGAGATCAAAAAGATTATTTTTAAAACAGAGGGCATAGAAGGCACTATAAGGAAAATTGTATCTCGATATAAAGATATAACAATCGCCTTTATTTACGGTTCCTATGCAAAAAATAAGGAAAGAAAGACTTCCGATGTAGATCTTATTTTGATAGGTAGTTTTCCGGTAAGTGCATTTACCCGTGAAATTCGCAAACTGGAATCAGAATTGAATAGAGAGATCAACTTTGCCCATTACAGTAAAGAGGAATTCGATAAAGAAAGGCAGAAAAAAGGAGCATTCTTGGATATAGTCCTTAATAATAAAATCATTGTCTTGAAAGGGAAATTGGATGTTAATCAAGCTTATTGAGCGATTAAAACGAGAGGGAAAGATAGCGAATCAAAAAGTTGGTATTATCCAAATAGAGGAATTGTTGAAAGAAGCTGTATCTGATCTAAATGAAGCGAAGAAAATATGCCATATTGCCGATAGGGCAACTTATTTGTTAGCATATATGGCGATGTTGAAAGCCGGACGCGCCTTGATGTTTTTAAAGGGTTATCGTCCAACGGACGGTGCACAGCACAAGACTGTTGTAGAGATGACAAGCGCGATTTTGGGAGATAAATACAGAGATCTCGTTGATCACTTTGAAACAATGCGCAGAAAGAGAAACAAAATGACCTACGAAGCAGGTGCAGTGCTTTCCAGGTCGGAAGCCCAAAGGGCTTTTTCCGATGCTATCTCTTTGACACAAGGCATATTAATAGTAGTTAAATCTCAGAATCCACAACTGGAGCTATCTTTTGATTTAGAAGTAAAGTAGACGCTTTACGTAATTAATTGTAATATAATATGCTATGAACATAATCCGGATACCCATATTAAGTATGCGACGCCTTATTTTTTAAGGGGTAGTATAAAGTGTCTAAAATTTATTATTAGGGATATAGTGTGAACAAGGACCTTGAAGAAAAAGCAATAGATCTTTCCGTTATTTCAAAGATCATATCCGATCACCAGCCCTTCTCTCAGGAAGAGGTCATTTCTTCTCTCCAGGAAATACAGGATAGTTATGGTTACCTGCCAAAAGAGGCAATAGATGAACTGGCAGAATTAACCGGTACGCCGGTAGCTAAAATTTATGGTGTAGTAACATTCTATTCCGGTTTCTTCCTAACACCGCATGGTAAACATTCAATAAAGATGTGCAGAGGCACGGCCTGCCACGTAAAGAAAGCGCCTAAGATCCTGTCTGCTATCTCTGGGTATTTAGGGATAAAGGATGGTGAAACTACCGACGACATGTTATTTTCTCTGGAGTCTATAGCTTGCCTTGGTACGTGTTTTTTATCTCCCATAATGCTAATCGGGAACCAATACTATGGTAAATTAACCCCCAAAAGCGCTATAAAGATATTAGAAGGCATTGCCAAAGAAGAACAGGATAAAAAGTGACCGGATTGAGTAGAGAGACCAAAAGTCTAAAGCAAGTCCGCGCTAAATTAAAGGGTAAGCTGCCAAAGCGCGCTGTACGTATCTGCGCTACAGGCTGCAGGGCATTAGGCGCGTTAGATGTCTATGATGCTTTTAAGAAAGAATTAAAGAGGGCAAAGCTCCAAAAGAAAGTAGCGCTGATCAAGACCGGCTGTCAGGGGTTCTGTTCCGGAGCACCCCTTTTAAGCATAGACCCGGATAATATACTTTATGTAGGGGTAAAGGTAGATGATGTCAAAGAGATCGTAGATACAACACTTATTGAAGGCAGGCCTATCGAGCGGCTCTGCTATCAAGATAATAGTAGGCCTGCGCCAGATCCCTCAAAGATCCCGTTTTTTTCATCTCAAAAGAGGGTTATCCTTACAAGATGTGGATATATAGATCCTACCAACATAGATGACGCGTTAGCGCAAGGGGCATATGAGATCTTCGAGAAAACATTAACGTCCATGGCTCCTGAGGCAGTGATAGATGAAGTTAAAAGATCAGGTTTGCGCGGCAGGGGTGGCGCGGGATTTTCGACCGGACTTAAATGGGGTTACGCAAGAAACGCAAAAGGGGACGCGAAGTACCTAATATGTAATGGAGATGAGGGTGACCCCGGCGCATTTATGGACAGGGCCCTTTTAGAGGGCGACCCCCACCTGGTACTTGAAGGTATGCTGATAGCAGCTTATGCGATAGGCGCAACTAAGGGGTATATATATGTTAGGGCTGAATATCCTATTGCGATCGAACACCTCAAAGTTGCAATAGAGCAGGCGAAAAGATATAAATTGCTTGGAAAGAATATCCTAGGTACAGATTTCAATTTTGAAATAAAGATAAAACAGGGTGCGGGCGCATTTGTATGCGGGGAAGAGACCGCCCTGATCGCGTCTATTGAAGGCAAGAGAGGCCAGCCGCGTCCACGCCCGCCATTTCCCGCACAGAGCGGATTGTGGGGAAAGCCAACAAATATAAATAACGTCGAGACATTGGCAAATGTTCCGGTTATCCTAAAAATTGGAGCGAAAGAGTATGCCAAGCTGGGCACGAAAAAGAGTAAAGGCACTAAGATATTTGCCTTAGCAGGGAAGGTCAATAATACAGGCCTGATCGAAGTGCCTATGGGCATTACATTGCGTGAATTAGTGGAAGATATCGGTGGCGGTATTCCAAAAAGTAGGTGTTTTAAGGCTGCCCTGATAGGAGGGCCTTCAGGAGGGTGTGTCCCCGCTCAGTTTTTAGATAAACCCATAGATTATGAATCAGTTAAAGAGATTGGGGCAATAATGGGTTCCGGAGGCTTGATTATTTTAGATGAAACATCATGCATGGTAGATATTGCCCGTTATTTTATGGAGTTTTGCGCAAAAGAATCATGCGGAAAATGCCCACCCTGCAGGATAGGCACAACTCGAATGCTGGATATACTTCAACGGATATGTGATGGTAGTGGTGTAATAGAAGATATTTCCAAATTGGAGGAATTAGCGCTGCAGGTAAAGAAAAATTCTCTATGCGGCCTGGGGCAGACAGCCCCCAACCCTGTTCTTAGTACACTGCGATATTTTAAAGATGAATATATTGAACATATCCTGTTAAAAAAATGCAGGGCATCGGCCTGTCCTAAATTGGTGAAAGCGCCCTGTACGCACGCATGTCCCGCGGGCATTGATGTGCCGACTTATATAACATTGGCCGCGGAAGAACGTTTCAAAGATTCGCTCAAGGTAATACATGCGCGTAATCCGTTTATTTCTGTATGCGGAAGGGTTTGTGACCACCCATGCGAATTTCGCTGCCGCCGTACAGACCTGGACGAGCCTCTTGCTATAAGAGATATCAAGCGAACAGTCTCTGAGAGTGTAACCCCTCCGTGGAATATTCTCGAACAATGGACGGGAAAAAATACAAAGCATAAGGTGGCGGTTGTGGGGGCCGGTCCTGCCGGACTTTCCTGCGCGTATTTTCTCAGATTTTTTGGGCATCAGGTAACTGTCTTTGAATCCTGCAGTGAACCCGGCGGTATGTTGCGTGTCGGGATTCCAAGATATCGCCTGCCCTTAAAACAGCTCAAGGCCGATATCGATTTTATTATGTCCACGGGTGTTGAATTGAAGCTGGAGAGTTCCATCACATCTCTCAATTCATTATTTGACGCAGGATATGAAGCGGTCTTTTTAGGAGTCGGCGCGCACGAAAGCGTCTCTTTGGAGAATATTGACGTGTCAAACAAGAATATACTCGATGGAATAGAGTTTCTGAAGGACGTCTCATTTAGAAGTGTAACAGGGAATCTGGGAAAGGTTATTGTGATAGGCGGCGGCAATGTGGCAATTGACGCCGCAAGAAGCGCGCGTCGTTTCGGAAGCGAGGTTACAGTAGTCTATCGCCGCACAAAAAAAGAGATGCCTGCTTATGCCCGGGAGATAGAAGAGGCGATTGAAGAGGGCATAACATTTCAGTTTTTAACGCAGCCGATAGAACCTGTAATGAAAAAAGATAGTAAACTGGCTGCTCTTCAATGCGCGCGCATGAAGCTTGATAAAGCTGATAAGAGCGGAAGGAAACGGCCGGTCAAAATAGAAAATTCAGAATTTGAATTGCCGTGCGATACTGTTATTCTTGCTATCGGTCAAAAGGTATCTGCCAACAGCGCGTGGGGATTAGAGATAGATGATAGAGGGTTGTATAAAATAGATATAAGTTCATTGGCTACAAGCAACGAAAATGTCTTTGCCGGGGGGGATTGCGCGAGAGGGCCTTCATCGATTGTACAGGCTATCGGAGACGGGCAGAGGGCAGCCTGTTCTATTGACAAGATATTTAGCGGAAACGGAGAGCTGCCTGAAAATATGTACATTTCACACGGGCTTTATGCAGATGAAGAGACAAAGACCGCCCCTCGTCCAAAGCCCGAATGTTTGACATTAAAAAAGCGCGCGTCCTCGTTCGAAGAAGTGGCCGCGACGCTGGATGCCGGTATTATAAAAGAAGAATCCCGCCGGTGTTTACGATGTGATCTTGAAAAAGACTGAAAATAAATGAGGTAAGCGATCATATGATAAGATTGACAATAAATGGACAAGAGGTACAGGCCGAAAGCGGCCAGACTATTATGGAAGCCGCATTATGCAATGGCATAGACATCCCACACCTTTGTCATGAAGAGCGACTTACACCCGTGGGCGCATGCCGCATGTGCCAGGTACTGCTTAGTGAGGGCGATTATAAGCCGGTCCTTGCCTGTTCAACAAAAGTGTCTGACGGTTTAACCGTTATAACTGAATCCGACGAGCTTACCTCCAGAAGACGGGCAGTGCTTGAGCTGTTATTAAGTGAGCACAGGATTGCCTGTACTACATGTGATTCGGATGGGGCCTGCAAGCTGCAGGATTACGCATATCGTTATGGCGCGGATGAATCCCTCTTTGGATCTCATCAGCACGATAGAAAGATGCCCGCTAATTATACATCAGAGAATAGAGGTATAGAGTATGATATTGAAAAATGTATCAGATGCAGCCGTTGTGTACGCTTTTGCGAAGAGATTCAAAGAGTGTCAGCTATTGCATTTGATGGCAGGGGAATAGATATGAAGGTAAACACCGCCCATGGCCGTACTCTCCATATATCAGATTGCGAATTATGCGGAGGGTGTATAAGGGTATGCCCTACAGGGGCCTTGAGTGAGAAGGCCGCAAAAGGATCGGGCAGGAAAAAAGACCTGGTGAAGACTAAGACCACGTGTACATACTGCGGCGTAGGTTGTCAGTTGGAATTAAATGTGGACCCTAAGGCCAATAAGGTTGTGCGCGTAACTACAAAACCCGGCATGGGCCTAAATGACGGAAACCTCTGCGTCAAAGGGCATTTTGCTTATGATTTCATTTCATCGCCGGAGAGATTGACAAAACCCTTCATCCGCAAAGAAGGCATCCTTAAAGAAGCAACATGGCATGAGGCTATAGATCTTGTAGGAAAGAGGATGCGTGAGATACGCGATAAGTATGGGCCAAATTCAATAGCGTTCTTATCCTCCTGTCGCTGTAGTAACGAAGAAAATTATCTGATGCAAAAGCTGGCCCGGACAGCCGGCAGGACGAATAATATTGATCAATGCGCTACGACATGTCATGCGCCTACGGTTGCGGGTTTGTCCAGCGCCTTCGGATCAGGGGCCATGACAAACAGCGTTGTTGAGATAAAGAATTGTAAAGTGATCTTTGTAATAGGCTCAAATCCTACAGAGGCCCACCCGATCGTCGGCCTTGAGATGAAGAAGGCAATGGCGCGCGGCGCAAAATTGATTGTATGTGACCCAAGAAAGACATGGATGGCCAAGCGCGCGGATATTCATATACAACACAGGCCCGGCAGCGACAATATGTTAATAAATGCCATGATGAACTACATCGTTGAAGAGAAGCTTTATAATAAAGATTTTATAGACGCGCGTTGTGAGGAATTTGAAGCGTTTCGAAAGAATATAGAATCTTATTCTATCAAGAAGGCCGCAAAGTATTGCGGTGTCTCTGAAGAAGACATGAAAAGTGCAGCGCGTATGTATGCGCTGGGTGAACCAAGCTCAATATTTTATACTCTTGGCATAACCGAACATTCCTGCGGCACGGATAATGTAAAGAACCTGGCAAATCTCGCAATGCTCTGCGGGCAGATCGGTAAATGGGCAAGCGGGGTAAATCCTCTCAGGGGACAAAATAACGTGCAGGGCGGGTGTGATATGTGCGCGATGCCCCATGTCCTGCCCGGATACCAGAAATGGACCGATCCGGTGGTTAGAGAGAAGTTTGAGAAGGCGTGGGGGGTTAGCTTGCCCATGGATGAAGGCGGCAGGGTAACGCATTTTATTGAGCGCGCAGGCACAGGAGAGTTACGCGGATTTTATGTAATGGGCGAAGATCCTGTGATGAGCGAGCCAAACCAGCATAAGGTTATAAAATATTTAAAGAAGTTGGATTTTTTAGTCTGCCAGGAGATCTTTATGTCAGAGACCGCAAAACTTGCGGATGTGATATTACCCGGCGCATGTTTTGCCGAAAAGGACGGTACCTTTACCGCAAGCGAGCGCAGGGTTCAGCGTATCAGAAAGGCAGTAACACCTCCCGGAGACGCGCGCCCGGACTGGCAGATTACAAGTGATATCTCTACTCGAATGGGCTATCCTATGAAATATTCTCATCCCGGTGAGGTTTTTGATGAGATGGTTTTACTTAATCCCCTATATGCAGGTATAGATTATAAGAGGATTGATGAAGACGGCTTACAGTGGCCATGCCCGACTAAAGATCATCCGGGCACTATCTTTTTACACGAAGGTACGTTTAAAAGAGGTAAGGGGTTATTCCAACCGATAGTCTTTAGGCCTCAAAAAGAGGAGCCGGATAAAGAGTATCCATTGATACTCTCGACAGGACGCACACTATACCATTATAATGTAGGTAATATGACACGTAAATCGGGTATTAGCGATCAAAAGCAGAAGGAATGCTTTGTCGAGATAAATACTGTTACAGCGGCTAAGTATAGTATTTCAGATAAAGAACAGGTAAAAGTAATTACGCGTAGAGGTTCTATATCCGCGCTGGCAAGAGTGTCTAAACGTGTACGTGAAGATTCTATCTGGATGCCATTTCACTTTGTAGAGGCACCTGCAAACATCTTAACGAATGATGTCTTTGATCCGGTTACAGCTACCGCAGAGTATAAATGTTGTGCCGCAGAGCTTGAAAAAGGCGTTAGCTAATGAAGATAATAGTGGTAGCCGGAGCTCACAGTGGAGTTGGAAAGACCCTATATGCTGAAAAATTGCTACGAGCATTGCCCGATTGGGCTGCGCTTAAGGTTACTACGGTGAAAAGGGGAGGTTGTCCGAGAGGAGAATCAGGCTGTGAGGTTTGTGCCGGACTAAAGAAGGATTTTGAGATAGTGGAAGATAAGAGGATAATCGATCAGGCAGGACGCGATACTGCGAGATTAAAGAAGGCCGGCGCAAAGAAGGTTATCTGGCTTAAGGCGACATCAAAAGGTTTAAAGTCAGGCCTAAATAAGGCACTTGCTGCATGTAAAGGCTTGCAGGGTATAGTAATAGAGGGGACATCAGTCCTTAAATATATAAAGCCCGATCTTTTAATATTTGTAAGAGGCAATAATAGGAATATTCGATTGAGCGCAAAGAGGGTGCTTAAGAAGGCCGATATCGTGATCTCCTTTATTGACAAATAGTTCCGAACGTGTTATACTCCCACCTATTCACATAACGCCTAATGGATAAAGGTATTGCCGGAATAGTCGAAATTGGGACGATTTTCCGGGTCTGGCAAGAAGCAAATCCTATCAGGAAGAAAGGAGTGTACTCAAAATGAAGAAAAAAATTCTCTTTGTCTCTGATTTTGACAAGACACTTTCTGTGGGAGATGTAGGGCATATACTAAGCGCAAAGTTGGGGATATCTGATAAGAAATTCGACCAGAAGATCGAAGAAATAAAACGCAGAAACATCGTACAACTCGGTGGAGAACTCGCGCATTTGATAATTCGGGATCCTGATTATGTCGGGAAAGTAACCAAAGACCTTCTTTATGAAGTAGGAAAAGAGGTCGAGCTGAAAAAAGGGGTTCCCGAATTAATGAAGATCCTGGCCGCAGGAATTGACAATTACCGTTTCAGCACGTATATAGTATCCGCGGCGCCTAAAGAGTGTGTTGAGAAAGCAGTAGAACATATCTTCCCTGCCGGCAACATCTACGGCACAACTTTTATCTATAAAAAAGGCATCGTCCAGGATGTCGAAAAGACTAATGCCGGGCATGCGAAAGTATCCACTATCGACATGTTAAAGCTAAAAGAGAATGTCACCAGGAATGCCATAGTATATGTAGGAGATGGTTCAAGCGATGTCCATGTAATGTTACACGTTATGTCCTACAACGGTTATTCAATAACCGTTTCTCCGGCACCTTATATGGGACATATCTGTCGAAGAAGCGTAATATCTTCCAATGTCCTTTCCATCTTAGTGCCTATTCTTGAAGATATCTTAAAATATGATCAAGAAAGAATCCGGGCATACTTTGAGGGCAGGGGACATGCAATTTTAGAATGGAATAGAGCCGATACAGAGTGGTTAGATATTTCTTAACAAAAAGAAAGGGCACAAACTAGACATGAATACAAACAAGTATCCTATATGCAAGCGGTATGAGGGTAATCCTAT
>JABMSB010000012.1 GCA_013202205.1 Candidatus Omnitrophota bacterium | reverse complement strand
TTGGGCGGGCCATGCTCCGGGATAAAGAAGGCAACCTTTTCAAAGCCCGGCACCTTAGCCTCCTCAACCGTCTTGCGCAGATCTTCCATGATATCCTGTGCCTCGCGTTTCCGTGTCTGGCTTGGCGTCAAATAGACGGCTATCTGCGCCATGTTGCTCCCCTGTCTGCCATAGGGATCGAATCCATAGTCTTCCCCGCTGCGACCCACGGTAGTTGTAAAGGTATCCATATATTCCGGCGGCAGGGTGGTTATGATATCCTCGATCTTCGAAACCATCCCGCTGGTAACCTCCAGTGGGGTACCGACAGGCGCTTCAGCCCTTACATAAAACTCCTCTACACCGCCTGAACCGAAAAGTGAAAATCTCATAACACCGCTGAAGACGAGACCCAGGCAAAGTATAAAAACCGCTATAACCACGAGACAGACCTTATATCTGTTCTTCATCGCACCCTTTAAGAGTGCGGTATAAGAATTGAGTATTGAAGCAAACCACGGCGACTCCTTCTTCGACATGATCTTGCCCACCTTGTTCTTTATGGGCCTTACGAAGTCAGCCAGGTGTGACGGAAGTATTATAAACGCCTCCATCATTGAAGCCATCAATGCCACAATAACGACTATCGGGATATTGCGCACATATCTACCCATAATCCCACTCATAAAAAAGAGCGATGAGAATGCAGCCATGGTAGTGGCTATGGTTGCAAATACCGGCTTCATGACCTCACTCGTACCCACTATAGCGGCCTGACGCGGAGATAACCCTTCCTCCATGTGCCTATAGACGTTCTCTGATATTATAATACCGTCATCGACTATCATGCCCAGGACAATAATGAGGCCGAACATACTTATAAGATTTATCGATATGCCCATATATCCCATAACGGCAAAGGTAGTCAAAAATGCTATCGGTATGCCAAGTGTAGTCATAATCGCCACGCGCCTGTTTAAGAAGAGAAGCAGCGAAGAGATGACGAGGATTACGCCGATAACGGCATTCCGTTTTAGTACATTCAACCTGCGCTTTATGTAAAATGAGAGATCCTTCACTATAGAAAATTGGAGTTCGGCCGGGGCTGACTTCTTAAAATCGTCAAGGACCCTATCTATATCCTCCACTATACTTATGGCGTCTCCGGACTCCCTTTTGGTCACCACAAGATTTATCGCTTGTGTACCGCGGGTCTTATGTATCAAATTTTCGTCTTTGTAACCATCCTTAACTACGGCGACATCTTTTACCCTCAGCCAGTTGCCGGCATCGTTGGCCCTTATAATAACATCGGCAACTTCCTTGGCCGTGTAGAATTCTCCTGTCGTCCTTATGTTAAACTCTGTACTCCCTTCTATCAGATCACCCCCGGAGATACTGATATTGCGTGCCTTAAGAGCGGCCATTACCTCCTCTAAGGAGACGTAATACTCTCTCATCTTTTCGGGATCGACCTCAACCCAAATCTCCCTCTCCCTAAAACCGTTTCTTTTGACGGCGGCGACCCCGTCTATATCCTCGATGCGATCCTCGAGCGACTCCGCATATAACTGCAGCTTCTTTTCGCTCAGATCTCCGCTTAAGGAAACCTCCAGTATCGCCATCTCCTTCGTCGTCACTTCGGTAACTACAGGATCGTTGGCGTCATCGGGTAGATCGTTAAATCTATCCACAGCGCGCTGCACATCATTGACCACCTTATCCTTGTCGCTGGCATCGGGATCTATCTCGACATATATCAAAGAGGAGTTCTCCCGCGAACTCGAGACCATCTCTTTGATCCCGTCGACCTTTTTGACCTCCTTCTCCAGAGGTGTTGTAATAAGCTTCTCGACTTCTTCCGGAGATGCACCGGGATACGAAGTCGTTATCGTCACTATATCGAAGGTTATGTTAGGAAAGGCCTCTCGCTGCATGTTGATAAGGGTAAACGCCCCCGCTATCACGAGAAAGATAGATAAGAGGTTAATGAATAGGGATTGTTTTACTGAAAATTCCGCAAGTTTCATCGTGCGCCTTCCGCTTTCTGAAGAAGGGTATCTTCTGTAGCCGCAAGGTCTATAATCGCGGTCTTATAACCGAGTGCTGCCTGCGCAGTCGCCAGTTGTGCGGTAAGCAGGTGCTCCTGGAACCTAACGAGTGTATCGGTATCTGAGCGGCCCCTGTTATACTTCTGCATCTCCTCATCCAGCTTATTCGATTGGTACCCCTCAACAAGCATCTGGTGCTCGAGCACATTAAGCGCCACATTGACTGCCCTCACTCTCTTATCTATATCTGTCAATATCTTGCGCTCAACCTGCTGAAGACTCACTATGGCCTTCGCCTTTTCCAGCTTTGCCTTCTCATAGGCACTCCGCGCTTCTCTATTCTCAAGCGGCATGGAGACGTTTATACCTATATAGTATTTATAATTATCCCTGGTAACATCCTTAAGCGAATCGTTATATTTCTCATCCAATCCATTGACCGCCAATGTACCTTCGAGATCGAGCTGCGGCCACAAGTCAGTACGCTTCATCTTGATCTTGATCTTATTGGATTCTATCTCATTCTTGGATCTCTTATAATCACGCCTCGATTCGATGGCGTTATTCATGGAGAGCTTGAGATCTGCCCTGCCAGAGCCTTCGATATCCAAATCGTCCTTTAGGGTTAGTGGGATACCTGCTTCGAGGTTTAAGATAAGCAAGAGCTCCTCTACCTTGCTCTTCGCTTCATCCTCGGCAACTAAAAGGTCACTTTTGCGCTGCTCGGCATTGGCCTTTGAAGCCAATAGATCCGTCTCCTCAACCGATCCCATATCGAATCGGCCCTCATTTGCCTTTAAGAGATCCTGGGCCCGCTTAAGCATATCCTCCTTTATCTTTCTGCGCTCTTTAGCAAGGGCAACTTCCCAGTATGCCTTTTGGGCGGATGCTATCGAATCTTCTATTGCGTCGAGGGACTTCTCTGTTACGTTCTCTATGTCCAGCCGCGTTATCGCAACCTCTCCTCTATCGGTTATACCGAAAAAGTTCCTTCCAAATTCCTGTTTTATTGAAAATCCGACCTCGGGTTCGTAACTCGGATTGACTGCCGCAAATGCCGAGTCACTGGTATCGCGCCCTACGGAAAAATCCGCACCTACCGTAGTCCCTGTCTCGAGCTTCTTCTCAAGGCCCAAATCAAAATCTGTTGTGGTCGTCTTGGTGCCCGATAACGTACTTGCGCGCTTGCGCGAATCGACCTCATATCCTATGGACGAATCGAGCACGGTATCGAAGATCGATTTCGAATCATCGAGGTCCTGCTCCTTTATAAGGGTATCGAAACGGGCTATCTTGATATCGATATTATTCCTTAGGGCAATCTTCGTCACATCTACCAAAGAGAGTCTTAAGCCCCCATCCCTTAACTCTTCTTGGGCTTCAAGGGTATATAGGAACATACAACTCGTGCCAAAGATAAGTAAAAATAGAATTATTAAATATTTATTTATCATCTATCACCCTGCTTTAATCTCTGGTGTATCTTCTCTATGACATTTAGATATACACACCTCTCATCTTCGGGGATATCTTTGAATAGGTCCTCTACCAGGCCGAGCCTCCTTGCCCTGATATCCTCTATTGTGCGCCTGCCCTTTGCCGTCATCTCTACATAGACCAGCCGCCTATCCTCCTTACTGCGATATCTCTTTAAGTATCCGGCTGCGATCATCCTGTCCGCAAGCCCTGTAGTTCCGGCAGTACTTATGCGCAGGTCATTTGCAAGCTCGCTCATAATGGCCTTGCCCTTTACCAGCAATATCTCCAATATGAGTATCTGGGGCAGTGATATCTTGGCGATATCCTTGGGCCGGCTGCTGACAAAGGCCTTCATCAGGCTGGGGTGTATATAGCTTATCCTCTCGGCAAATTTCCTTAGCTTCATTAATAGTTAGTATAGCTAACTATCCCGCCTTTGTCAAGCAAAAAAAGTTATCCACAACTGTCAGGCATGCTTAAGCGTGCCCTACTCCTGTGGATAACTTGATACTCCTTGAGGCAAGATAAGTCGATTAGGAAATTATGGGGATGGTCAGGTGAGGTAAGGCTAAATTTGCAAACAATTATGGTATCTATTATTAAAATTCTGGGGCATCTGGTCCGGAAACCAATCTTCCGTCATAATAGATATTTATAAAGGCATCTTCGCCTGAGGTCCATTCATCATCTCCGCTTTCTTCGACATGAACCCAACCTACTTCGTCGGGACGATTGTCAGCATATAAACTGTAAATAAATCGCCAATTGCCAAGCGGTCTAGGCTCGGGAATCTCTATATCAATCCATGATGCAAATTCATCTTCTTTCGCCGTACCATTTAAATAAATGTAGTCATTTGCAACTGACTTCTGAGGCTTTACACCATGCCCCTGGTAATAAATCTCACACGCCTTTCTAATGGCGCCTAACATGCTTACCGCTTCAGTCCACCTTGCCTTCTTCACCACCTTCTGATACTGCGGCAAGGCCACGGTAGCCAGGATACCTACAATGATGACTACGATAAGAAGCTCTATTAGGGTAAAGGATTTTTTCATGATAAAAATAGTATATCCCACAGGATTAGGTTATGCAAGGGAATTTTATGATGCAAACGAATAAAAGCTATCCACAACTGTCAGGCATGTTTAAGCGTGCCCTACTCCTGTAGATAACTCCTTGAATTTTATGAAGCCCTGCCTGTAGGGGACAGATCTCCGATTGGAAATAGGGCAGATCTCCGATTGAGTTGAGAAACGTCTTGGGTGGGGGCTAATCCATGAAGAGGCTTTCGGTGGCGAAGTTCGGTTCGCTGGTCAGGTTCATCCCTAATTTGCGCAGGCCCGCCTCATCACCCGGCACAGGCATATGGCTCAGATGGACCTCGCAGCCGCGCAGGTCCTTCAACTTCTCCATGGCCAACTGAGCTGTAGGATTTGTTGCCGCGCTTATGCTGAGGGCTATGAGCGTCTCCTCCAGATCGAGGCTTATCGCCTTCCTGTTTGATATAGACTTCTTCAGTTTTCCTATAGATTCTATCGTGGCCGGTGATAAGATGTGTATCTTATCGGGTATTTCAGCAAGCGTCTTTACCGCATTCAGTGTGAGGCTTGAGGGAGCATGCATAAGCGGTGAATTCTTCCCTGTTACGATTGTCCCATTTGGTAATTCTATGGCCGCGCCACAGGATATGGACCTGGTATCCTTGTTCTTCTTCTCTGCATCGATTGCGGCTTTTCTCGCCGGCTCAACAACGGCCCTATTCTCAGGCTTCATACCGATCTCCTCTACCAGGAGTGCAGCCCGCTCGACCGTCTCCTTATCGACAAAACCGAGCGCGTACTCGCACGCGTAGCGGAAGTATCTCCTGAGGATCTCCTGCTTGGCTGCCTCTTTTACAACTGCGTCATCGATTATGCCAAACCCCGCGCGATTTACCCCCATATCGGTTGGCGATTTGTATACCGCCTCCTCCCCCATTATCTTCTGCAGGATCCTCTTAATGACCGGGAAGACCTCCACGTCGCGGTTGTAGTTGATCGTGGTCTTGCCATACGCCTCCAGATGGAAAGGGTCTATCATGTTAAAATCTCTAAGGTCGGCTGTGGCCGATTCATAAGCGACATTTACGGGATGTTTAAGCGGTATGGACCATATAGGAAATGTTTCGAATTTGGAATACCCGGAGTGGACCCCCTTCTTATGGTCATGATATAGCTGCGAGAGGCAAGTGGCAAGTTTTCCGCTTCCGGGACCGGGCCCTGTGACTACAACGAGCGGCTTCTTCGTCTCGATATAAGCATTTGCGCCATAACCTTCGTCGCTGACTATCAGGTCGACATTCGTCGGATAACCCTTTGTAAAACGGTGTGTATAGACCTTTATTCCGCGCCGCTCAAGCTTATTCTTAAAGATCTTAGCCGATGGCTGATCATCAAAGCGGGTTATTACTATCGCTGCTATATTAAGTCCCCAATCCCTTAATTCGTCGATCATCCTGAGGGCATCCGCATCGTAGGTGATGCCAAAATCGGCCCTAACCTTTTTACGTTCGATGTCTCCGGCATATATGCAAAGTATTATGTCTGCCTTATCCTTCAGCTTCTTAAGGAGCTGCATCTTGACGTTGGGCGCAAACCCCGGCAAGACCCTTGAGGCATGGTAGTCATATACGATCTTTCCGCCAAACTCGAGATAGAGCTTGTCACCGAATTGCTCCACCCGCTCTAAGATCGCCTGAGTCTGCTCCTTCAGATACTTCTCGTTGTCAAAACCTTTTCCTTTTACCATATCCGGCCCCTTTTTAGTTCCCCGTTTTTGTAGTAACTTTTCCGGCATCTCTATTCGCTTCCTTATAATAATCCTGTAGTGCTTTTGGAGCAATGCTCTTATTCTTGACAGCCTCGATCCCCTCAACACTTGCCTCAGCTGCGGCCATTGTGGTGATATAAGGAATCTTGTGCTGTATCGCTTTCATGCGAATGTAGCTATCATCATACTGGCTGCTTCTGCCCACCGGCGTATTGATGATAAGCTTAATCTCGCCATTCTGGATCGCATCTGCGATATTCGGCCTGCCTTCGTGTAATTTCTTTATCTCGGTGGTAGGTATGCCATTCTCTTTAAGGAAATTACCTGTACCGGATGTCGCATAGATGGAGAATCCTAGCTTGTGTATCCTCTTTGCTATCGGCAATAGATACGGTTTATCCTTATCCTCAACGGTGATCAACACATTCCCATCTACGGGAAGTTTAGTCCCTGCTGCCGCTGTTGCCTTATAGTAAGCAAGGCCGAATGTATCGCCGATACCCATAACTTCTCCCGTAGCCCTCATCTCAGGACCGAGGAGTGGATCTACCTCAGGGAACATATTAAATGGAAAGACCGCTTCCTTAACCCCGACATAATTCAGCTTCTCATCTTTTAATTCCGGGAAATCTTTTATTTTCTTACCGAGCATGAGGAGTGTTGCAATGCGAGCTATAGGGATACCTCGTATTTTTGAAACTATCGGTACGGTACGGGATGCCCTTGGATTGGCCTCAAGGATATAGACCTTATCATCACATATCGCATACTGGATATTCATAAGCCCTACCACCTTAAGCTCGCGAGCGATCTGGGCGGTATATTCATTTATGGTCTTCAGGTGTTTAGGGTCTATAGTCCTCGTTGGAATTGCGCAGGCTGAATCCCCTGAATGGATACCTGCATGCTCTATATGTTCCATGATCGATGCCACAAAGGTATCTTCGCCATCACATAGCGCGTCGACCTCCGTCTCAACGGCCTGCTCCAAAAATCTATCGATAAGCATCGGGTATTCGGGGCTTACCTTGATCGCCTCAACGGCATATTTACGCAGCATCTGCTCATCATAAAGGATCTCCATACCCCTGCCACCAAGCACGAAAGATGGCCGTACCATTAAAGGGTAACCGATGGCCTTGGCGATCGTAAGGGCTTGATCGAGAGAACGCGCGGTGCCGCTTTCCGGCTGCGGAATCCCGAGCGCTATCATCTTCTCACGAAACCGCTCCCGGTCTTCGGCAAAACGGATCGATTCCGGGGTCGTCCCAAGAATATTGACCCCGCACTCTTTCAACTCCTGCGCTATATTAAGCGGTGTCTGCCCGCCAAACTGCACAATGGCGCCTTCGGGTTTTTCCTTATCATAGATAGCCAGGACATCTTCTACTGTAAGGGGTTCGAAGTAGAGCTTGTTGGAGGTATCGTAATCTGTCGATACGGTCTCCGGATTGCAATTTACCATAATCGACTCATACCCCTCATCACGCAAGGCAAATGCCGCGTGGACACAGGTGTAATCAAACTCTATGCCCTGTCCTATCCTGTTCGGCCCCCCACCCAATATCATTATCTTCTTATTTGAAGAAACAGGCACCTTATCCTCTTTGATACAATGTGTAGAATAGTAGTATGCGGCATTCTCTACTCCGCTTACGGGTACTGGTTCATACCGCGCAGATTTTCCAAGCGCGAGGCGTCTCTTTCTGACATCGGCTTCATGTATGCCGAATAGGCCTGCCAGATACCTGTCTGAGAAGCCCCATTCCTTTGCCTTGATCAAGCTCTTATCGGAGAGGCTGTTCCATGGCTCTTTCAACAACTCTTCTTCAAAATCGACCAACTCCTTCATCTCACTGATAAACCGTCGTCCGATATATGTTAAATTATAAAGATCCTCTACCCCCATCCCTTTGCGCAGCGCCTCGTAAATAAGAAAGATGCGCTCGCTTGAAGGTACGGCGAGCCGCTCTTTAAGCTGATCGAGAGGGAGCGTCTTAAAATCTTTAGCTCCACCGAGGCCATATCTGCCAATTTCGAGTGAGCGTATCGATTTTTGGAAACTCTCCTTGAAGGTCTTACCGATTGACATAACCTCACCGACCGCCTTCATCTGAGTGCCTATAATATCTTTTGCCTGGGGGAACTTCTCAAAAGCCCAACGGGCAAACTTAATGACTACATAATCACCGCTTGGGGTATACTTCTCGAGCGTCCCATCGCGCCAGTAAGGTATCTCATCCATGGTAAGACCCGCGGCCAGCTTCGTTGAAATGCGCGCTATAGGAAAACCTGTGGCCTTTGAGGCAAGCGCCGAAGACCGGGAGGTGCGTGGATTGATCTCGATAACAACCAATCTATCGTCTTTGAGATTATGGGCAAATTGTATATTCGTCCCGCCGATAACACCGATCGCCTCGACTATTTTGTACGATGCATCCTGCATCCTCTTCTGTAGCGGCTCAGGTACAGTGAGCATGGGGGCTGTGCAAAAACTATCTCCTGTATGTACGCCCATAGCATCAATATTTTCTATAAAGCATACCGTGATCAGCTGGTTTTTGTGGTCGCGTACCACTTCAAGCTCCAACTCTTCCCATCCTATGACAGACTCCTCAACCAACACCTGACTGACAAGGCTAACACTGAGGCCTCGGGCAACGATCGTTCGTAACTCCTCGACATTATATGCAATTCCGCCTCCTGTGCCACCCATCGTATATGCGGGCCTTAGGACAACAGGGTACTTTAGCTCCTCGGCCATCCTTTCGGCCTCCTCAACTGAGGTACTTATATTCGATCGCGGGATCTCAAGGCCAAGTTTATTCATCGTCTCTTTAAACGCCAGGCGATCCTCGCCGCGTTTTATAGCATCTTCTTTTACGCCGATTATCTCGACACCGTATTTTTCTAATATGCCTTCCTTGAAAAGGCTGGAGGACAAGTTGAGCCCTGTCTGGCCGCCCAGGTTTGGGAGGAGCGCGTCAGGCCTCTCTTTCTCTATTATTTTCTCGAGGCTCTCCACCGTAAGCGGCTCGATATATGTCTTATCGGCCATGCCCGGATCGGTCATGATCGTGGCTGGATTTGAATTGACAAGAACAACCTCATATCCCTCTTCACGCAATGCCTTGCAGGCTTGCGTCCCGGAATAGTCAAATTCGCAGGCCTGTCCTATGATGATGGGGCCTGAACCGATAATGAGAATCTTATGGATATCATCGCGCCTTGGCATTACTCCTCCTTCTTGTGTTGGATGTGATTATAAGCTGTGTATCAATCCCTCTCGAATACATTCTTATCAGTTCCACCGTCATCTGGTACGACAGGGCAGTTGCGCGTAAAACAGGCTGTGCAGAACTCTTTTCTTGAGATCGGCATAGATTTGAGCATACCCTCAACGCTCAGATACTGCAAACTATCAAGGCCTATAAAATCTGCTATTTTCTCAACAGATTTTGATGATGCGATCAGCTCCTCGGTCGTAGGAAAATCTATTCCATAGTAACAAGGAAATATATGGGGCGGGCAGCTTACGCACATATGGACCTCCTTAGCCCCCATATCCCTTAACGTGCGCACCCTCGTGCGGCTCGTCGTCCCGCGCACTATAGAATCTTCTACCAGGACTATTCTTTTACCCTTTATCAATTCCCTTACCGGATTCAGCTTTATCTTTACACCAAAATCCCTGATATACTGTGAAGGTTGTATGAAGGTCCTTCCTATGTAGTGGTTGCGCACAATGCCCATCTCAAACGGCAAGCCGGATGCGTGTGCGTATCCTAAGCCGGCGTAATTTCCTGAATCGGGTACAGGGATAACCATATCCGCCTTGACCGGCGCCTCCTTAGCAAGCTCCTCTCCCAATCGCCGCCTTGTCAAATATACGTTGCTTCCGAATATATTGCTGTCAGGCCTTGCGAAATATATATATTCGAATATGCAAAAAGAGTGTTTCACCGATTTAAACGGCGTCACGGACTTCAGGCCGTCCTTCTTTATAAAGAGTATCTCTCCGGGCTCTATATCCCTTACATACTTTGCCTGGATGAGGTCAAATGCGCACGTCTCACTCGCCACCACATACGCGCCATTGAGCTTGCCAAGGCATAATGGCCGAAAACCATTGGGATCACGCGCTACTATTACCTGATCTTCTGTTATCAGTACCAGTGAATACGCCCCTTTTAGCTGTGAAAGGGCATAGACCACATTATCTTCCAGCTTCTTTTTTCGGGCATTCGCTATAAGGTGGACTATCAGCTCACTATCCATCGTCGTCTGGAATATTGCCCCATGCGCCTCAAGCTCATCGCGCAGCTTTCTTGTATTGACGAGATTTCCGTTGTGGCCTACGGCAATCTTTCCTCTCGAATACTCTACCATAAACGGTTGGGCATTCTTTATATTAGAAGACCCTGTCGTAGAATAACGTACGTGGCCTATCCCCCTGTCACCTTTAAGCTTGTCAAGGGTATTGCCCGAGAAGACATCAGCAACCAACCCCATCCCTTTGTGGGAGGAGATCTTTTTGCCATCAGAAACTGTTATCCCTGCCGATTCCTGGCCGCGGTGCTGCAGGGCATAGAGCCCCAGGTATGTCAGGCGTGCCGCATCAGGATGGCCGAATATTCCTATTACACCACATGCTTCTTTAGGCCCCTCACGAAACATATTTTTTCAACCCTCCACGCCAAGCCTTTATTAAATCCTTTAAGGCAATATTTATCACCTTTTTGTCTGAGATTTCGAATGTCAAGCTATCGCCGCCTACCTTCCCGAACTCTGATGCAATGATCTTGTGTGAGCTGGCTATTTTTTTGACCCTCTCTCTCTCTCTTGGACTGCATGAAATTACTATACGTGACTGCGTCTCACCAAATAGATATGAATCCTTTCTAAATCCTATCTCAGGTACCGATATCGCAGCGCCCTTCTCCTCTCCCTCACTAGATATACATGATTCAGCTATCGCTACAACCAATCCACCTTCGGAACAGTCATGCGCGGACTTTATAGCACCCTTATCTATCAACTCCAAACATGCTTCCTGAAGCCTCTTCTCGATCTCAAGGTCACATTCAGGCGCGTCCCCTGCCTTAACTCCGTGTATCCTCTTCAAATACTCACTACCCCCCAGTTCATCCTTGCATTCCCCGAGAAGAAAGAGAAGGTCTCCGTCGTCTTTGAAATTTGCCGTGCACCGCTTATCTATATCCTCTATGATACCTATCATGCCTATTGTCGGCGTCGGGAAGATAGGGCCGTTGGGGCTCTCATTATAAAAAGATACATTGCCGCTCACAACCGGTATATTAAGGTACTCACAAGCCTCGGCAAGCGACTCGACACAATTTTTAAACTGCCAGAACCGGTCCGGCTTCTCAGGGTTTCCAAAATTGAGACAGTCGGTCGCGCCGGCAGGATGCGCCCCTGTACATACGAGATTGCGTGCTGCCTCAGCTACCGCGATGCGTGCGCCCACGCGTGGATTAAGATAGCAATAGAGGCCGTTGCAATCGGTCGTAACGGCGATACCTCTCTTTGAACCCTTTAATCTCAAAACAGCGGCATCAGAGCCGGGATATACGGCCGTATTTACCTGTACCATATGGTCATACTGCTCATAGACCCATGCCTTATTCGTTATTGTGGGCGATGCGAGAAGGTCGAGAAGTACCTTATTATAATCAGATGGTTCCTTTATATTGGATGGCTTAAAACGTCTTACCTCCTTTATATAAGCGGGTTCCTCGTACGGCATATCATATAGGGGCGGGTCTGTCAGGCACGCTGTCGGCATCTCGGCAACGACCTCTCCTTCGTGCAACACGCGGACCTTTTTATCATCCGTTGCATAACCGATAACAACGCCTTCTAAATCCCACCTCTTAAAGATCTCGGCAACCTCTTCTTCTTTTCCTTTCTTTACGCAGACGAGCATCCTCTCCTGTGATTCACTCATCATAACTTCCCACGGCTCCATCCCTTCTTCGCGCCGCGGCACCTTAGATATATCTATTTCCATCCCACAGCCGCCCGCCGAAGCCATCTCGCTCGATGAGCAGGTAAGGCCGGCCGCGCCCATATCCTTAATCCCAACTATGTACCCGGTCTTGAGCGCCTCCATGGTCGCCTCTATAAGACATTTTTCTGTAAACGGGTCTCCTATCTGGACCGTTGGCCGCTTCGCATCACCCTCGCCAAATTCCGCAGATGCTAAAACACTGCAGCCGCCTATCCCGTCGCGCCCAGTCTTAGAACCGACATACATTATCGGATTGCCCGTCCCTTGTGCAACAGCCCTTGCCAGATCCTCCCTCTTGGCAATGCCCAAGGACATCGCGTTGACAAGGCAGTTGCCCTGATATGCGTCATCAAAATATATCTCTCCTCCTACTGTCGGAACACCTATGCAATTTCCATAAAATTGTATTCCGTCTACCACGCCACGCAAGAGATATCTGGTATATGGGTCTGTCAGTTCCCCGAATCGGAGTGAATTAAGCGAAGCTACCGGGCGCGCGCCGCTTGTGAAGATATCTCTTATTATGCCGCCTACACCTGTCGCGGCCCCCTGCTTCGGTTCGACCTGGGAAGGATGGTTATGCGACTCCATCTTAAATATGATAGCGGTATCGCCGACCACGATGCCGCCGGCATCCTCGCCCACGAGTACTTCATATCTCCCCTTTCGCGGCAGAAGCTTTAAGTATTTGCGCGAACGCGGGTAGCCGCAGTGCTCCGACCACTCGACAGAGAACATCGCAAGCTCTGTCTTGGTCGGCTCGCGTCCCAAGATCTTGAGTATGCGCTCGTACTCATCATCTCGAAGGCCAAGCGCTCTATATATATCTTTTGTTATCATCTTTTTCTTAGCCATCCTATAATAGACTCAAATATAAGCTTGCCGTCTACAAACCCAAGCACCGGCTCAGAGCATCTCTCAGGATGCGGCATCATACCCAGTACATTGCCCGGTTTATTTACTATACCGGCTATATTTTCGAGTGAACCGTTTGGATTCGCATCCGGCGTTACCTCACCATTTTTATCGCAGTAGCGGAATATAATTCTATTCTCTTTATTGAGAGCTTTTAGCGTATTGTCGTCCACATAATAGTTGCCTTCCCCGTGCGCAATAGGAATCCTCAAGACCTGGCCCTTGTTGCATCTATTCGTAAAAGGTGTGTCAATATTTTCCGTCTTCAGATTTACGAATTTACAGACGAACTTGACACTATCGTTATGTCTCATTGCGCCCGGGAGGAGGCCCGACTCCAAAAGAACCTGAAAACCATTGCATATTCCAATGACTATGCCGCCCTTTTTGGCAAAACCCTCAACCTCGTTCATTATAGGAGAGAATCTCGCTATCGCGCCCGTGCGTAGATAATCACCATAACTGAATCCACCCGGCAAGACTATACAGTCACACCCATCCAGAGAGCGGTCTTTATGCCATATATATGCAGTATCTTGCCCCAATGCATCTTTTAAGACATGATAGCAATCGTGGTCACAATTAGATCCCGGAAAAACGACTACTCCGAATTTCATCCTTAACCCTCTATCTGGTAAGTATAATCTTCTATTACCGGATTAACCAACAACTTCTCGCACATCCGGCGCAGCTTCTCTTCTGCCTCTTTGCGGTCTTTCGCCTCAATCTTCAGCTCGAGAAACTTACCCATCCTTACTTCATCGACTTCATTAAACCCGAGCGATTCGAGCGCGTGCTTTACCGTCAACCCCTGTGGATCGAGTACCTGCTTCTTGAGTGTAACTTCTACCTTCACGTTAAACATATATTACCTCTTCTTTATAGAGCTGCTTTACGCAATCCGTGATATTCCTGTAAAGACCTGACCTTCATCTTTCGCTTCGACATGGCATCCATGCCTGTCACCGTAGCCTGGGCGCCTGCCATCGTAGTGATACATGGTATCCCATGCATAACCGCAACAGAGCGTATAGACGCCTGGTCCTTCTTTGGCCCTTTACCCGTAGGCGTATTTATAACGAGCTGAATACCATTCCTCTTAATAAGGTCTATCGCGTTTGGATTGCCCTCCAGTACCCTCTTGAGGGCTTTTACCTTGAGGCCATTGGCCTTGAGGACCTTCGCGGTACCCTTAGTAGCTACCAATTTAAACTTAAGGTCTGCCAGTTTCTTCGCCATAAAGATTATATCACGTTTATCACTATTCTTGACGCTTAAAAATACCGTACCCTTGCTGGGCAGATCCAACCCTGCTCCGCTTTGTGCCTTGGCAAATGATATGCCGAAATCGGAATCTATGCCCATTACCTCGCCGGTCGATTTCATCTCCGGACCCAGCACCGTATCGACACCTGCGAATCTGGAGAATGGGAGCACGGATTCCTTTACCGAGAAGTACTTCGGCTTAACCTCTTTTGTTATCCCGATATCTTTTAGTTTCTTGCCGGCCATAACACGCGCGGCAACCTTGGCCCAGGGTATGCCCGTTGCCTTGCTCACAAAAGGCACGGTCCGGCTTGCGCGCGGATTCACCTCAAGGACATAGATAAGGTCATCTTTTATGGCATATTGGATATTCATCAATCCCACGACACCAAGTTCCTCAGCCAGCATGTACGTGGTCTCTTTTATACCTTTTATGATATCATCGCTCAACGTGTGGGGCGGCAAGACACAAGCCGAATCCCCTGAATGGATACCGGCCTCCTCTATATGTTCCATTATGCCGCATATAATTCCCTTTGAACCATCGGAGACCATGTCGACATCTACCTCTATGGCATCTTCGATAAACTTATCTATCAATATAGGGTGCTCGGGCGAGGCCTCTTTGGCATTGCGTATAAGACCTTCCATAGATGACTCATCGTAAACGATATCCATGGCGCGGCCTCCCAAAACATATGAAGGCCTCACCACAACGGGATATCCGATCTCTCGGGCAGCTTCGTATGCCTCAGGCAAGGATGTGGCAGTGCCGTTGGCAGGCTGCCTTAAACCTAATTTTTGGAGCATCTGCTTAAATTCTTCCCTGTCTTCCGCGCGGTGTATGGCCGCCGGGGGTGTCCCTATTATAGGTACGCCGGCCCTATCCAAAGCCACTGCAAGATTGAGCGGTGTCTGGCCGCCGAATTGGACTATCACCCCATCCGGCTTCTCCTTGTCGCATATATTGAGGACATCTTCTTTTGTCAATGGCTCAAAATATAATCTATCGGAGGTATCATAGTCGGTCGATACGGTCTCGGGATTCGAATTTACCATTATCGTCTCATAACCGTCTTCCTTCAACGCAAAACTGGCATGGACACAGCAGTAATCGAATTCTATGCCCTGGCCTATACGGTTTGGGCCGCCGCCGAGTATCATGATCTTCTTCTTCCTTGAACGGCGCACCTCATCTTCGATCTCATATGTGGAATAGTAGTAAGGCGTGTAGGCCTCGAATTCCGCGCCGCACGTATCGACGAGCTTATAGACCGGCTCTATACCGTTCTTCTTTCTCGTCTGTCTTATAACCTCTTCGCTGGCATTTAAGAGCTTTGAGAGGTGCAGATCGCTAAATCCTGTCTCCTTGGCCTTCTTGAGCAAGGTGACCGGAATATTGCCGCGTTCGGCCTCTTTTATTATGCGTTTCTCGAGCTCGCAAATCTCCCTTATATTTTCAAGAAACCACGGATCTATATGTGAGAGTTTGTAGATCTCATCTGTTGACCATCCATCCAATATTGCCCTCTTTATATAGAATATCCTCTCGGCAGTGGGGACCTTTAATTTCGTCTCGAGCATATAGTCACTTACGGGTTTATTTAAGTCTGTTATGCCTCCTTTACCGTCAAGGCCGCTGACACCTACCTCCAACCCTCTCAGACCTTTCTGCAATGCTTCTTTGAAGGTCCTGCCTATCGCCATCGTCTCACCGACAGATTTCATCGATATGGTAAGTGTTGGATCTGCTTTAGGGAATTTTTCAAATGTAAAACGCGGTATCTTAACTACACAATAATCTATCGTCGGCTCAAAACTCGCCGGAGTCTTTTTTGTTATATCGTTAGGTATTTCATCGAGCGTGTATCCTACAGAAAGCTTTGCCGCGAACTTCGCGATCGGAAATCCCGTCGCCTTGCTGGCTAAGGCAGAGCTGCGTGAAACCCTCGGATTCATCTCTATTACTACCATGCGGCCATCCTCGGGGTTAACGGCAAATTGTATATTCGAACCGCCCGTCTCAACACCTATCTCCCGTATGACGGCTATGGAAGCATCACGCATCCTCTGATATTCCCTGTCAGTCAGTGTCTGCGCAGGCGCAACCGTTATCGAATCACCTGTATGTATCCCCATCGGATCGAAGTTCTCTATTGAGCATATGATAACTACATTATCCTTGAGGTCCCTCATCACCTCAAACTCATACTCCTTCCACCCAAGGATAGATTCTTCAATGAGTATCTCTTTAGTCATACTATTTTCAAGCCCTAAGGCGGCCTGGAGTGCAAACTCCTCGGCATTATTTGCAACGCCTCCTCCGGTCCCGCCGAGCGTAAAACTGGGCCTTATAATCACGGGGAAACCTATTTTTTTAACTATCTGTTTCGCCTCTTCCATGGAATGGGCCAAACCGCTCTTTGGGAGATCGAGGCCTATCTTTTCCATCGCCTTCTTAAAGAGGTTTCTATCCTCGGCCTTCTTTATCGATTCGTACTTGGCGCCTATCATCTCTACCTTATACTTTTTCAATATACCCATTTCGTAGACCTTAACGGCGGTATTTAAGCCTGTCTGGCCGCCGAGCGTGGGCAGCAGGGCATCAGGACGCTCTCTCTCTATGATCTTGGCAACTATCTCGGGGGTTACCGGCTCTATGTAGGTCCTATCGGCGAAATCCGGATCAGTCATTATGGTAGCTGGGTTGGAGTTGACGAGGATTACCTTATATCCTTCCTCCCTGAGGGCCTTGCACGCCTGTGTGCCAGAATAGTCGAACTCACAGGCCTGCGAAATGACTATAGGCCCGGATCCGATTATCATGATCTTCTTTATATCAGTACGCTTCGGCACCTCTTACTCCCATTCTATCGTTGATGGCGGTTTCGATGATATGTCATAGACAACTCTATTTACCCCGTCAACCTCGTTTATTATGCGATTGGAGATCTTTGCTAATATATCGTATGGGATCTTCGCCCAGTCGGCCGTCATCGCATCCTGGCTCGTAACCGCGCGTATTGCAACTACATGTTCGTATGTCCTCTCATCACCCATTACACCGACAGACTTTATCGGCAAGAGTACGCCAAATGACTGCCAGAGCTTGCGGTAAAGACCTGTCTTCTTTATCTCATTGACTATTATATAATCGACCTCCCGCAATATATCACATCGGGCCTTCGTAACTTCACCCACTATGCGGACCGCAAGACCCGGCCCGGGAAATGGCTGGCGCCATACGATATCCTCCGGCATCCCCATCTCCTCTCCCAAGAGGCGCACCTCATCCTTGAAGAGATCCCGCAGGGGCTCTACCAATTTCAGCTTCATCTTCTTAGGTAACCCCCCTACGTTGTGGTGTGTCTTTATGGTCGCGCTGGGGCCGCCGAAAGCCGATTTCGACTCTATGACATCGGGATAGAGCGTGCCCTGAGCGAGGAACTTCGCGTTGCCTATCCTCTTTGCCTCTTTCTCAAATATATGGATAAACTCATTGCCTATGATCTTACGTTTGCGCTCCGGATCGGTGATGCCTTTTAATTTGCGCAGGAAATGCTTCGATGCATCGACAACCTTTAGGTTTACCTTCAGGCGCTTGGCAAATACATCGCGCACCCTCACAGCTTCATCTTTTCTTAAGACACCGTTATCTACAAAGACGCAATAGAGCCTCTTCCCTATGGCCTTATTCATCAAGACCGCTGTCACGGATGAATCGACTCCGCCGCTTAAACCAAGCACAACCTTCTCATCACCCACAACGCTTTGTATTTCTTGTACAGCTTCATTGATGAAAGATGCCATTGTCCAATCGCCGCTGCAGCGGCATATGCGATAGAGAAAATTCCACAATATCGCCATGCCCTGTTCGGTATGCGCCACCTCAGGATGAAACTGCACACCATAGATCTTGGCATCGCGATCTGCAAATGCCGCCACGCGTGTATTTGATGTATGGGCAAGTGGTACCATATTTGGCGGGACCTTGATTATCTTGTCCCCATGGCTCATCCAAGATTGAGATTGACGCGGAATCCCGGAAAATAGGTCTCTCGCGTCATCGACCATAAGTTCCGCGTATCCATATTCCCTCTTTTTGGCGCGTTCCACCCTGCCCCCGCACGCGTTGGCCAAAAATTGCATGCCGTAGCATATGCCTAAGACCGGGATCCCTAAACGCAATATCTTCTTATCTATCCTTGGGGCGTTCTTCTGATAGACGCTCGAAGGGCCGCCGGATAGGATTATGCCTTTAGGATTGATCTCTTTTATCTTTTTTAGGCTTATCCTAGGTGAGACGATACGGCAGTAGGCCTTGTGCTCTCTTACGCGGCGCGCTATGAGCTGGTTATACTGGGATCCGAAATCTATTACTAAAATTATCTCTTGGCTAGCCATCTTTCTTCTCCATCATTTTGATGAATTCTTCAAAAAGATACGTAGCGTCGTGGGGCCCGGGTCCTGCCTCGGGATGGTACTGTACACCAAAGAGAGGGTACTTTTTATGGCGCAACCCTTCGGCCGTCTTATCGTTCAAATTGATATGTGTAAGCTCCACGTCCTTATCCTTTATCGATTTTATATCGACGGCAAATCCGTGGTTCTGGGCCGTTATGGCGACCTTCTTCGTCTTGAGGTCCATCACGGGCTGGTTGCCGCCGTGATGTCCGAATTTAAGCTTGTATGTCTTGCCTCCCAGTGCGAGACCGAGTATCTGGTGGCCAGGCATATGCCGAATATCGGCTTCTTCCCGAAAAGCTGTCGCACCTCTTCTATCGCATAAGAGACGGCTGCGGGATCGCCGGGGCCGTTTGAGAGGAATATGCCATCCGGATCTTTGGAGAGGACGTATTTTGCTTTAGTCTTTGCGGGAACTACCGTAACCTTGCAGCCATACATCTCGAGTAGACGCAAAATGTTATACTTTATACCAAAGTCATAAGCTATAACTGAGAACTTACGTTTACCCTTGGGCTTTTGTATCGTTAACCCAAAATCCCAATTGTCCATCCGCCATTCATACTCCTTGTCGCAGGTGACTTCCTTAACCAGGTCCCGGCCTATGAGGCCCGGTGAATCCTTTGCCTTCTTGGTTAAGCTGGCCGAATCGAGATCCTTGGTAGAGAGGATCCCCTTCATTGCCCCCTGGATTCTTATATGCCTGGTTAAGGCGCGGGTATCAACCCCCTGAATACCCATAATGCCGCCATCTTTCAGGTATTGATCAAGGGTCCACTTCGATCTGAAGTTGCTGGGTATTGCGCTAAGTTCTTTAATTATTAAGGCTTGCAGGAATATGCTTCTGGATTCTACATCGGAGGGATTCGTGCCATAATTGCCGATCAATGGGTACGTCATCGCTACCATCTGGCCCTTATAAGAAGGATCTGTAAGGACCTCCTGGTAGCCGGTCATTGCCGTATTGAAGATAGCTTCTCCTGTGACTTCTCCTTCAGCGCCGAAAGATGTCCCTTCAAAGGTGGTGCCATCCTCAAGTACAAGTAACGCGCTTCTGCTCATCATCTCCTTACTAATTTAGGCAATATTTTAACAAAATAACAAGAGGGCGTCAATGGCTATTTTATATATTTATTTAGGTATAATATAGAGCTAAGGATGGCAATTTTTGACGCAGATTCCACAAATAAATTGATCCGTAAACCCGAGCTTTCGAAATTCCTTAAGCTTTTGATAACAGGCCTGATGATCGAAATCTTTAAGATCCTTCTTGATCGCTCCGGCTGGGCAGGCATCCACGCAATCGTGGCAATCGCCGCAACTATCTTTAATTGGCCCATCCGAAATAAGAGGCATGTCTGTCAAAATGGTTATAAGGCGAATCTGCGCGCCAAGCTCAGGATTTACAAGCAAATTATTTCTGCCTATCCATCCCAGCCCCGCAGCTTCAGCAACAGCCTTGTGGGAGAGGTGCGCTTTTTGGTTCTCCCAGTCTACGATCTGTGAAGCCGGAACAGGAAGCGCTTGAAAACCCGCCTCCTGAATAAAATTTGCTATTGTAAAAGCCAACCGGTCCAGAAACATATTTGCCTGCCGGTAATGGTGGTAATAAAGTTTCGTCGGATGGTCGATGAGCGTATCTAGAATAGATTTTGAAAGCCGAACGGCCATCGATATGGCACTGTCGAAACCCTTGATATCGATATCTAAAACGTTACCTCCAAGCGCGCTCGTCGGGGCTGCGCCAAAGAGCGCCGCGCCGTTTTGTATTGCAAACTCTTTTACTTTTCTGTAATTATCTTTTGACATTCAGCTCCCTCGCCCGTTTGAGATAGACCATAAGCACCGATATAGCCACGGGCGTTATGCCGGAGATGCGCGAGGCCTGTCCAAGGGATAATGGCCGTGCGGCATCAAGCTTCTCCTTCACCTCTTTTGAGAGACTCGGCATCCTCTCATAATCGAACTCCGGCGGTATATTGATCCTCTCCAGCTTTTTAAAGGATTCTATATCGCGCGCCTGCCTCTCAATAAACCCGTGGTACTTTGCGCTCACCTCAACCTGAAAGATCTCTTTTTCATTCAGATTGCTGTCGCCCTTTCCTGTGTCGATGATATCCCTGTAAGTCGCGCCGGGCCTGCGCAAAAATTTCTCAAGGCTCACGCCGCCTGCAAATGTTGTTTTGAGGCGCCGGAGCTCTGCCTCTACCCTCTTCTGTTTCAGCACTACACTTTCGTAATCATCTTTTGCTATGAGGCCAAGCCGATACCCCAAGGGCTTAAGCCGCAGATCCGCGTTGTCCTCTCGTAACACCAACCGATATTCCGCGCGCGAGGTAAACATTCTATATGGCTCATTCGTACCCTTGGTCACAAGATCATCTATCAAAACACCTATATATCCTTGAGACCTGTCAAGGATGAATGGTTCGCTACCTTTAACCTTCAGTGCAGCATTCACGCCGGCTACGAACCCTTGGGCTGCTGCCTCTTCATACCCTGTAGTACCATTTATCTGGCCTGCGAAATATAATCCTTTGATTCTTTTCGTCTCTAGTGTCGGATAGAGCTCTCTTGCGTCGGCAAAATCATATTCTATGCCGTATCCTGCACGGGTAATCCGCGCCTCTTCCAGCCCCTCAATCGAATGGATCATCGCCTCCTGGACATCAAGGGGCAGGCTCGTCGAGATACCATTGGGATAATATTCATATGTATCAAGCCCTTCGGGCTCAAGAAATATCTGGTGCCTCTCTCGTTCTGAAAAACGTACCACCTTATCCTCTATCGAGGGGCAGTATCTTACTCCTGTCGATTTAATCACGCCTGTATAAAGGGGTGATCTATCGAAACCCTCCCGAATAATCTGGTGCGTACGGGTGTTGGTATATGTTATAAAACAGGGGAGCTGCTCCTGCGTGATCTTTTTTGTCGAAAATGAAAATGGGTTTGGAGGGTCGTCACTATGTTGAGCCTTAAGGTGTGAGAAATTTATGGTCCTGCCATCGAGCCGCGGTGTGGTCCCTGTCTTAAGCCTTCCTATGGTAAATCCGAGGGTGCGAAGATAGTTTGGTAAACCTTCCGATGCCCTCTCCCCAATCCGTCCTCCGGGAAAGCTCTTAAGCCCTATATGCATTAAACCGTTAAGGAACGTGCCCGGTGTGAGCACGACCGCCTTAGCGCGGATCTCCTCCTCCATTTCCGTAACGATACCTCTTATTCTTTCTTCCTCTACGATAAGCCTATCGACCATACCCTCTTTTATCTCGAGGCGATCCTGGTTTTCAACGACCGACTTCATGTAAAGGCGGTATCTTTGCCTATCGACCTGTGCGCGTGAGGAACGTACTGCCGGCCCCTTCGAGGCATTGAGGGTGCGGAATTGTATGCCGGTGCGGTCTGTGGCTTTACCCATCTCACCGCCGAGCGCATCTAACTCCTTGACGAGCTGCCCCTTGGCCAGGCCTCCGATAGCGGGATTGCAAGACATGAAACCTATAGTGTCGAGGCTCATCGTCACCATGCAGACAGACGATCCCATTCTCGAGGCTGCGAGGGCAGCTTCGACGCCGGCATGTCCTGCGCCAACAACAATAATATCGAATATCTTCATGAGATCTGCTTGAAGGCTTTCTTCTTTGCCATCTTGATCCCTCCGTTTAAATCTTCTCCAGCGCCTCCATATTGACCCAGCCGCCTTCGTTGCTCTCCAGCCTTATCTGATACCAGCTACCCTCAGAACCGGTGATAAAGACCTTCGTACCGCTGTGCACATTAAAGGCTATCGTATCGGCTTCCGACGGTCCATAACGCACAGGGATTTCCTCTTTCATAGCGATAGCGGGTATCCGGTTCTTCTCCAAATATCTGTCGGTCATAAATAACAGTAATCCGGCTATAAATATGCATCCTAAGATAACAGCGGCCTTAAAGACCTGCGGCCTTGCAGGCCTTGATAATAGACCTGATATTGCGATAATCATAAATAATAGATAGACCACCAGCGTAAAGACGGCAAAGGACCTGTAAGGAAGCAACCCTAATAGCCTTTCGGTCAGCCATACCAGATAATTCTTCCCGGCAACCGTTATCTTGTCGACCGTACGGGAACGGGCCAGGGCAAGGTTATCTATCAGTTGAGCGTCACCGGGATTGATCTTTAATCCACGTTCGTAATTTAAGATAGCGGGAGCAAGTTCGCCGAGCTTGTAATATGTATTGCCCAGGTTGTAATATATATTGACCGATATGATGCCACGGTCGAGTATCTCTCCATATGTTGAGATCGCCCTTTGGTAATCCTGCGCCTTATATGCCTCGTTCGCCTCACCGAAGAGGACCTCATAAGGAGACCCTTCAGCAACATCCGGTTCAGCAAAGGAAGCAAGAGATAAGAAGACTCCTTGCGCGATTAATAACACGACGATAAGGCCTATTATCTTTTTGCCTTGGCCGTTCTTCTTCTTTTTGTAGAACTTAGAGCGCTCCAATTCCACTATAACCTCCTCGGTCTTATCAAGCAGGGAGCGGAGTGACGCTTCGTTTGGTTCCATCGGCGCAAATTGTGCTACCTCAAGCTCCTGGCAACAGTCATTTGCCATATCTACTATGCTACTGGCAACATCGCGTTTCGTCAACTCATCTCTCACATAGTCGGCATTGATGGTAGCGGGAGGGACATTCAATCTATCGGCTATATATTCCGATAGCGCCTTCCATAAAGCAGAGGTAAATTCTTTTGACTTTGCCTTACCGAGAAGCGCGTTCGCCCGTCTTAACATGTTCTTTGCCCTGCGCTGGGCCCTCGTATGGCGCGCATAACTTGTATCTGTAGCCAACCGACTGCTATGCCTATTATAGGCAAGCGCTATCAAAAATAGGAACGCTGGTATGCCGAGTATTGATGCGGCTACCTGGCGCGTCAACCAGTGCTTGGTCTCTAGGGACCCTATCTCGGGCCTTATATAATGTATGTCGCGCCCTAAAAAACGGACCGACTCTTTTTCCGGGGTGAAGCTTATCATCGGCCCCGCCTTTGCGTCTTTGGGCGCCGGCGCAACGGATAGATGAAGGGAATTTGCCGCCTTCGTGATATATTTGCGTTTGTCCGGATCGAAATAGGTAAGATCCAACCCCGGTATGTCGTATTTACCTTCCTTCTTTGGTATAAGTATATATTTGAATATCTTCTCTCCCTGGACGGTATAGCTCTCCTTCGATGTATTCGTCGTACTCCCTGAATCATACGTCTTAAAGTTTGCCATTGCCGGGAGTTCCGGTTTCGCTACCGTCTTCACATTACCTTTGCCTTTTACGCGCAGCTCCAATGTTACGGGCTGCGTGGCCTCCACTTCGGCCTTATCCAAAGATGCGCTTACCTGGTAATCACCGACACTGCCTGCAAACTCTTTTGGTTTACCTTCTTCGGGGAGCGGCAGGACCTCTATATCTATCGGCCTCGATTTTAGCATAACTGCCTTACCACCCCCAAATAGGTCTGAGATGTCCCGGTGGAATATATCGAACGGGTCCATCTCAAAGACAGATCCCCTTCCTCTCGTCTCGACTATACAGCGTAGAGTAGCCGGACCTATCTCATATTTACCCGGAGATGTCGGGAAGAGTGCTGTCTTAAGCTCCGCGACCAAATATCTCTTGCCGCCTACTGTATCGTAGTAATTCTTCTGGGGAGGCAGGTCCTCAACCCAAAATCCCGTTGTATCGGGTGGCGCGTATTCGGGATTCTCGAGAAGCCTTACCGCGCGATAAAAGTAAAATGTAAGCGTTATCTGTTCATTTACATAAGCTCTATATTTGTCGACCTCGGCTACGATAAAGAGGTTCTCATCGCCTCCTGCCTCTGTAGTGATTCTCGATGGCCGCCGCGAACGCGGACTTACGGATGGCGGTGTAGGCGACACTTTGGGTGGTGGTACTTTGCCGCTTACAGAACCAGAGACGACTTCGACCGCGATAGGATTTGTCTTGTAACTTCTACCACCAACATCTATATAGCAGGAACCTATCGTAAACTTACCCGGCCGCTTTGGTATCAGGGTATAGTTATAGGCAAATAGGCTCGAAACCCTACCCTGTATGATCGATATATTCTGAGAATTGCCGCTCGAGTATATTGAAAACCCGTCTATATTCGGCATCTGCGGCCTGCCCATGTTCTGGACACTGCCCCTTACAGTCAGGGTAAGAAGCATCTGCTCATTCATCGTTATGCTGTCCTTATCCACATCCGCATCAAAGATAATATCCTGCGCGGCCGCAGATCCGGCAATCAGAAAAGTTAGAATTATTAAAAATAATCTCTTAATCATAGGACCCATATTTTACTACATTTACCAATCTTTTTCAACCTTCCAGCGTTTCTGCTGGTCCTTCTTTGAACCGAGGTAATTCTTCTCATCCTCCTGCAGGGCATTCAGGATGCGTTCGGCGTCCTCCTCAGATATCGGCTTCTCTCTTTGGGATTGCGGGGCCTGCTGCTCCTCTTCTTCCTTCTCTTCTTTCTCTTTCTTCTGGGACTCCGGTTGTTCATCTCCCAATTTCTTCTCTTCTTCTTTATCCTTCTCCTTCTCGTCTTCCGGTCTCTCCCCCTGCTCTTTCTGATCTATCGGGTTCTTCTCTTTCTCTCTTTCCTGATCCTGTTGGTCTGGCTGATTCTTCTGATCCGGCTTCTCCTTCTCATCCTCTTTCTCTTCTTCCTCTTTATCTTCTTTCTCCTTATCTTTTTTCTTATCCTTATCTTTTTCCTTCTCGTCTTTCTTATCTTTCTCCTTCTTCTTTTCTTCTTCTTCCTCTTTCTTCTTCTCTTCCTCTTCTTTCTTCTCTTCCTCTTCCAGGCGTTTCATGGACAGCTCGAGGTTAAACTTCGCATCCATGTCAAACTCGTTCATCCTGAGCGCATCCTTATAGCTCTCTATGGCCGTTTCGTAATCCCCTTCCCGAAAATTTGTATTACCGAGGTTGTAATGCGTCTTATGCCTTAAGGTCTCATCTTCTGATTTAGTGGCTTTTTCGTAAGACTTCTTCGACTCTTCGTAATCCCTCTTCTTATACAGGACATTCCCTATATTGTAGTCTATCTCTTTTTTGTCCGGAGCCTCTATCTGGGCCTCCCTGTAATCCTTAAGCGCCTCATCAAGGCCGCCTTCCATATAGAGCCTGTTCGCCTTATTCACCTCATCGGCCACACCAATCCATCCTACCAGGAAGAAACCGATTGTTATTATAGCTATCATTTTGACTATACGCATAATCTATTTCACCTTACGCCGTTCAGGAATCAGGGCCTCAACAATAAGCAGTATCAATGCCAGGCCGAGCGGGTATTGGAACCTATCCTCATACTGATGTCCAAACTCCTCCCGCAGCTCCTTCTTCTCAAGCTTCTGCATAGCGCTGTATATCTTATCGAGCCCCCATTCACCCTGTGAAGCAGTGTAATACGCGCCTCCTGCTGCGCCGGCTATGCCCATAAGGGTATCAATGCCCAACTTTGTCAGGACGACCGCGCCTGACTTATCCTTCTTATAGCCCGTGGTCCTGCCCTTCTCATCCTTTAGGGGTATAGGCTCTCCCTCTTTCGACCCTATGCCTATGGTAAATATCCTGACCCCCTGCCTATATGCGCGCCTTGCCGCGCCTATAGGATCGCTACCCTGATCTTCACCGTCAGATATGAGTATCACTACCTTGTATTTCTTCTCCTTTGGATCAAATAGGCGTGTTGCGGAATCTATTGCAAGCCCCATCATAGTCCCCGGTGTAGGAGCCATATCAGCATTTATCACATCTAAAAACATTGCGGCAGCTTCGTAGTCGAGCGTAGGGGGACATATCACCATAGGGCTTCCGCTGAATACGGCTATGCTTATGCGGTCGCCTTCGAGCTTCTCTATGAGTAACTGGATCTCAAATTTTGCCTTTTCCAAGCGATTCGGCTTAATGTCCTCCGCCAGCATAGAGAGCGATGTATCAAGGAGTATCGCCACATCTATACCTAACCGCTTAAGTTTTATATTCTTCTCGCCAAATTGGGGCCGCGCCAGCGCAACTATCAAAAAGAAGATAGACAAGACAAATAGGATCTGTTTCGCAAGGCGTTTCTTATAACTTACAGAAGCGGTCAGGCGCTCTATCAGCGAGAGGTCTGCTACTTTTAGGAGAAGTTTTCGGCGTCCCCCTGCCCAGGCCCTGAGCAGAATAAAGAGCAGCGGAACCAACCAAAGAAAATTTAGTATTTCAGGATTCGCGAATCTCATAAGAAAATAAGGGCTTCCTTTATGGCAACTTCTTAAACACCGTATTACTCAATAATATCTCGAGCAATAAGAGCATGATAGCCGGGGCCAATAGCTTCGGCGCAACCTCCTTATATTGCGCAAAGGTGCGCGACTTTATCTCCACCTTCTCCATCTTACTTATGCGTTCATAGATCCCTTTAAGCGCGCGTTCGTCTTTTGCCCTGAAATATAACCCCCCCGTCTCCCTCGCAACCTTGGTAAGGGTATCCTCATCGAGTTCTATTTCGGCCTTAACGATGCGTTTACCGTATACGGGATCATTGATAGGCAGCATCGTCGGGCCGGGCTTCCCTGCACCTATCGTATATATCTTTATGCCAAAACTGGTAGCTATTTTTGCTGCTGTAAAAGGATCGACCTTGCCGGCATTATTTATGCCGTCTGTGAGAAGGATTATGACCCTCGACTTTGCCTTAGAGCTTTTCAAACGATTTACCGCGACCGATATGGCACTCCCTATGGCAGTCCCGTCTTCCATCATGCCGAAGTCAACCCTATCGACTAATTTAAGAAGAATATCATAGTCGAGCGTAAGGGGACATTGCGTAAAAGCACCTTTTGAAAATACGACCAATCCAATCCTATCTTCCCTGCGGCCGCTTATGAAATCCTTTATAACCTCCTTGGCAGCCATAAGCCTGTTCTTGGGCTGGAAGTCGAGCGCCTGCATGCTTCCGGATGTATCGAGCACAAGCATTATGTCTATGCCGTGTGAGGTGATCTCCCTTTTGGTAAGGCCTGCCTGTGGCCGGGCCATTGCCACGACCAGCAATACAAGCGCTGTATATCTTAAAAATAGCGGTATTCGTCTTAAGCCAAGGCGCAATGACGGCTTAAACTTATCCATTGCCGAGAGTGTGCTGTAGCCGATGCTGGGGTCGCCTTTTTTAAATAAGGTCACCTTTACCAAAACGATGACCGGCACGAGAATTAGCAGGATAAGGAATAGTGGATTTAAGAATCTCATTTACTTGTTCTGGCCTTTCCCCCTCTTTACATTTCTTCTCTTTTTGACGCCGATATAGACCTTCTTTTCTGTCGATTTGGCATCTTCCGGCTCCTCGGCCACCTCTTCTATCTTTGTGGTATCTACTATTTTGTAGCCCCTATTCGTATCATTAGTTATGCCTATCGGAAGCGGCGTCCACTTGGCAAACTTTACCAGATCACTCGAAACCAAAAAATCGTGTACCAGCTCAACAGTACTGTGCTCTATCTTATTCTCCCGCATAATATGGAATATCTCATCCGTAGTCCGGTCAGTCATAGAGACCTTAAACCTCTTCTCCAGATAGAAACGGACTATCCAGCTCAATTCTATATAATACTCTTTTACCTTCCCATCTTTAAGGAGTGGGGACTCTTTAAGTTTGTTGAGTGCTTCATATGCTACTTCGTGCGGGGGTCTCTCCGGGGCCTTCAGGTTCTGCGCCAACTCATCCCGTCTTCTTTTAATATATAAAAATAAGTATACGGCGCCGACCAAACAAAGAAGCGCCAAAAGAGCCCTTAAGAGATTGGATACCACTCCTCTGCCCAATGACACCTGCCCTTTTAACGGCCGTATATCCTTACCTTTCAGATCTCCCTTGAGCACGCTCTCTACGCGGATATCTATCCTCTGGCTTAAGGTTGAGAGTTCTTTATCCCCATCTATATAGGCAACCTTTATGGGCGAAATAGCCGTATCGCCCGTCTTGAAAACTGTGAGGGTATATACTATTTTTTGTACAACTGTACCTGTCTCCATCCGTTTTGGGTCAAGGACCTTCTTACCCAAAAGCTCTAAATCACCGAAATCGACTTCAGTGGGCAATATGACCTCTACGTCAGGGGTAGCCTCAAGCTCGAGTATAAGCCTTATCTGGTCGCCGACATTTATCGTAGTGCGATCTGCCATGGCCGTAGCCAAGAGTTGCCCGGCCTCAGCCCCTGAGACAACCGCCAATAGGCTTAAGCAACATACAGATATTATTGTAACTACCTTATTCATCGCCGGTAACGCTTTCCCCTTTTACGGAAGAAACCTAATAGTGAATTTATATATGGCACGTCTGTGCGCATCTCGATATAATCTACGTCTTCCGCGCCAAAGAGATCCCTGAGAGAATTGCGTTGCTTGGTACGCACTTTATTATATTCTCTTACAGCGGACTTATCGTGGGTATCTATCACCTTTCGCCTGCCGGTCTCAAGATCCTCAACCTCAACCAAGCCGATAGATGAAAGTATATCTTCTGCCGGGTCGGATACATTGATGGCTATTATATCGTGCTTGCGGCTGGCAATGGAGAGGGGCCTCCTGAAATTCTCATCCATAAAATCAGACATAAGGAAGATGATGGAGCTCTTTGTAGCGACCTTACTAAGGTACTTGAGGGCCGCAGCTATGTCGGTGCCCTTGCCTTTCGGCTTATAGTACAAGAGATCCCTTATTACGTGCAGTGCGTGGACAGATGTCTTCTTTGGCGGGATGAACTTCTCTATTCTGTCGCTGAAGATTATAAGCCCGACCTTGTCGTTATTGCGGATGGCGCTGAAGGTCAGGAGTGCCGCAACTTCGGCGGCCAGCTCCCTCTTAAACTTATTGCGGGTGCCGAAGAAGCTTGAGGCCGAAACATCGAAGAGAAATATTATGGAGAGTTCGCGTTCCTCGACGAACTTCTTGACAAAAGGCTGGTTCATCCTGGCGGTGACATTCCAGTCTATGGATCGTATATCATCCCCTACCACATACTGGCGCACCTCGGAGAATTCCATACCACGGCCCTTAAAGGTCGACTTATATTCGCCGCTGAAGACCTCATTGACGAGCCGCTTCGTCGTTATCTCAATACGCCTGACGTTCTTAAGGACTTCTTTCGGTATCATATGAGTTTTTTAAGGAACTTCTATTTCGTCAAATATACGTTTTATCAGGTCCTCTGAGCGCTTCTCCTCCGCTTCCGCTTCATAAGTTACTATTACGCGGTGGCGCAGCACGTCCATACCTATCGCCTTCACATCCTCCGGTGTTACATATCCACGCCCTCTTATGAATGCGTAGGCCTTGGCGCACCTGGTGAGATAAAGTGAGGCGCGCGGCGAAGCGCCGTAGCCGATAAGGTTCTTCATGTCGAGTTTATAATCTTCCGGGTTGCGCGTGGCAAATACTATATCGATAATGTAGTCCTTTACCTTATCGTCTATGTAAACTTCTTTTACAACATCACGCGCCTTTATTATATCCTTGGGCGAGACGACCTTCTTGACGCTCAGCTCATCCTTTGTGGCCCAGCGTTCGACTATCTCCCTCTCTTCTTTCTTATTCGGATAGGTTATATTTACCTTAAGCATAAAGCGGTCAATCTGCGCTTCCGGCAATGGGTATGTACCTTCCTGCTCAATGGGGTTCTGTGTCGCAAGTACCAGAAATGGGTCATCGAGTTTGAAGGTCTCATCACCTATCGTAACCTGGCGTTCCTGCATCGCTTCAAGGAGTGCCGATTGGACCTTGGCTGGGGCGCGGTTTATCTCATCGGCAAGGATTATATTGGAAAATATGGGGCCTTTCTTCGTCACAAATCCTCCATCCTTAGGATTGTAGACGAGCGTACCTATGAGATCGGCCGGTAAGAGGTCAGGTGTAAACTGCAGCCTCTGGTAACCGGTACTTATCGCGCTTGCCAAGACGCGCACTGACATCGTCTTCGCCAGCCCCGGCACGCCTTCTATTAATATATGGCCATTGGCCAAAAGCGCTAATAAGAGCCTCTCCAACAGATAGTCCTGGCCCACAATAGATTTTTTCATCTCCTGCAAGAGCTGTTGGACAAATATGCTCTCCTTCTTCACCATCTCATTTATCGCTCTTATATCCATATCCCTACCTCCTTTGTATTATTCCAAATAGTTACTTATAGCACCTAATTACCATATGGTATCATATATCATTGTATATCATTATATATAAAATATCCCAAAAATCAAAGCAAATTCACCTCTCGGATTACCAGAGGTCTGGGGATCCTTCTATGTTCGGCTTTATCCTAGGTCCTTCATATGAAGATTCTTCACCCGGGCTTGAGAATTCCTGAATCCACCCGTTTTGCAGCCCCGCCTCTTCCATCATGGCCTTTGCGGTATCATACTCTTCCTCGGTTATTGGCCGGGCCAACTCCGGATATTTTTTAGCTTTATTTAGCGGTCTGTATTGAGACATAAGGCTGATATATGTATTGGGTGAGACCTCATCCGCCAAAAATTTGAATGTCTTTCCCGTGCCCGCTACACCATTTGGTAAAACAAGGTGGCGCACTATAAGTCCTTTAACGGCTATACCATCATCATCGATCACGAGATCGCCTACCTGTTCATGCATCCTTTTTATAGCTACCTTATTCACGGAAGCATAATCTGTAATATTTGAAAATTTTTGCCCAAGCCTATCTTCCCCATAGCGCATATCGGCTAAGTAGATATCGACAACACCTTCCAAGAGCGAGAGCGTCTTTGGCAATTCATACCCGACTGTATTATAGACGAGGGGTATCTCTAACCCCTTCCCAATAGCTATGATGAGCGCCTCTATTATATCTCTTAAGAAATGTGTCGGCGTAACTAGGTTGATATTATGCGCGCCTTTTCCCTGCATGGTGAGCATCATATCGGCCAGTTTCGAGGGCGGGACGATCGCGCCTTCTCTTCCCTGGCTGAATGTATAATTCTGGCAATAGACACACCTTAAGGGACACCCCGAGAAGAAGATCGTACCGGAACCGCTTGTACCTGAGACCGGAGGCTCTTCGCCCGGGTGGAGGCCGTAGCTATATACTACGGCGGATGGACCATATCTGCACGCGCCGTTTTCACCGTTGATGCGATCTGCGCCGCAATCGCGTGGACAGAGGTGACAGTCCCTCAATATCCCGTAAAGCTCCTCTACTTTTACGTGCAGCAACCCTGAATCAAAAGCATCTAAATATTTGGGCTTTCTCATAAAAAAATTGGTGACGACGCCCACTCTTGTTTATTTAAGAAATCGGCGATGTCACCTCCTATTGGTCTCTTTCTAATCAGATACCGCTTGCGCTTTCCTCTTCTTTTTTTAGCACTGTTCGATCACCCTTGCGGATCACTTCATCTTCAAGCCAACCCGGCATCACTTTACCTATGGAGAGGTTATCCATAACCCGCTCAACCTCCAGCTCACCGACGAGTATCTTGCCATGGTAAACCTCGAGGAGATTACCCATCTCTAAACCATCCTCCTGGCCCATGTCGGTTATTATAAAATTCTTCTCCCTATTTATGCGCAGGATACTGCCCCCGTCATCCTTGGGCTCCTCCAGCTTAGCTGCCAACCTGGCAACCTCCATATCTTTCCGTATGGCGCCGAGTATCTCTGTCATCTTATTTGTCAAAATCTCTCTTGCGCTGCCCAGCTGTATGAGCTTTATCTTCAATACCTTATTCTGTTTGATTAACCTTACTATCTCGTTCATAAGGGAATCTCTATTGGTAACCGTCTCCATCAGACCCCTCTTCATCTCCGCCATCATACTGTCCAGCTTTTGCAATTCCTGGGATGCTGACTTTTGCTCTTCGATCTTTTCACTTAGCTCCTTCTCCATATTTGAGACCGAGGTGGCCTGTGAATCCACCTCTTCCTTCAAAACATCCGCAGTCTTGCGCATCACAGCTACCTCTTTAGCTATGATACCCCTGTGATGTCCAAGGCGTTCTCCGCTTTCAGAAGCAGCAAAGGTTGCCGCCTCATCAGAGGCCTTATTGATGTAGAATGAGAGGCTTAAAATGAGGAAGATCATATTTGCCAGACAGAGCAGCAGTATACCGATCGTTATACTATTAAGGCGCTTACCTGACGTCTTCTCTTTTGGCTTAGTCGGTTCTGGCTGAACCGACTTTGTGGGGACGATTTTAGGTGATTTCCTGAATTTAGGTATCAGGCTCATGATATCCTTAAATTAGTAATATTATAAGGTAATATTACTACAAAAGGGGTCCATTGTCAATCCAAAAGGAGATCGAATAGGTGTGCCTTCCTTTTATAACCCAACCTCTTTTAAGAAAAGACCTTTGCCTCTCTCTTTTATCAAGAGTGCCAGGCGCTGGCGCGACTTGGCATTCTCTTTATAAAACCTGACCACTCTCTCAACTATAGATAAGACTTCATCTTCTGTAAAAACTTTATCGAGCTTAAAGCCCTCATGGGGTGTTCTGCCGCCGCATCCCCCCAGATAGACAGTATACCCTATCCTTCTTTCCGGACCTGAGGTATCCGATTGGCCGTGTATGCCTATTTCGGTGCTATTTGCCCTCGTGCACTTGTTGGGGCATCCGGATATGGCTATCTTAAATTTGTGGGGTAGGTCCATCCCGCATCTTATCCCGATATCTTTTTCTATTCTATCGTATAACGAAAATGGGTCGATGAGCCCGCTCTTGCACCAGTTATTACCCGGGCAGGTGGTCGTTGTCCGTATGCGTGGGCCTGATGTCCCGGGCTGGATACCTGCCTCCAATATCTCTCTCTCAACATTCTCTATATCTTCGAAGCGGATAAATGGTATCTCGAGCCCCTGGCGTGTGGTGGCATGGATAATCCCCTTACCATATTTCCTCGATATATCACCAAAGATAAGAAACTCTTCTCTCGTATAGTTGCCTTTTGCGCCCCTTGCCCTCAGCAAAAAGAGGCCCTCTTGTTTCTGCCGCAAAAAACCTCTCTTTTTCAGAGCATCGTAATCTATATCCTTTGTCATCGTTTTTCTCCTTATTTTAAAAGGCACAATGCCTTCTTCGCGATCCCGATCGTCTTATCTATATCTTTTTTTGTATGCGCAAATGAGATAAAATTTGACTCATGTTCTGACGGTGCTAAATAGACCCCCGCATTTAAGAGCTCTCTGTAGAAGACCTTAAAATGGCTCTTCTTTTTAAAATGGATGCTGAAGATACCCTTGAATTGCCTTATCGATAGATCTATTCTCTGTTTTCGAGCTTCCTCCAAGACGGCCCGGCTTAAATAGAGGGCCAATCTATCCAACCGCCTGTAATCTCTTCTCGATGAAGCCAGGACTTTAAGAGTGCTTAGGCCTGCGCTCATGACGACCGGATTTCCTGCAAAGGTAGATGCCTGATAGACACCGCCGAGCGGGGCCAACTGATCCATTACTCTCTTGCTCCCACCATATGCCCCGATGGGTAATCCTCCGCCTATTATTTTACCCAGACAGATAATATCCGGCCTTATGCCAAAATAGGCAGCGGCAGAACCAAAATGGAAACGAAATCCTGTTATAACCTCATCAAAAATTAATAGCGTCCCGTATCTTTTTGTTATTCGTCTTAAAATTTTAAGAAAATTTTTATCGGGTAAAACAACGCCGTCATTTCCTCCTACAGGCTCCACAAGAATGGCCGCGATATCCGGCCCGAACTTCGCAAATATCTTATCTATCTCATTTCTATCCCCGTATCGGGCAATAATTGTATCTTGCAGGAGGCTCTTTGGCACCCCCTTACTTAGAGGCAACTCCATCGTTGCCAGGCCGGAGCCTGCCTTCTTTAAGAGATAATCGGCGTGACCGTGATAAGACCTCTCAAACTTTATTATCTTGCTCCTGCCGGTTACACCTCGGGCAAGCCTTACGGCACCCATTACAGCTTCTGTGCCGGATGAGACAAAGCGGATCTTCTTTAGGAGCGGTATCGCGGCCTTAATGCGCTCCGCCAACTCTACCTCCAGCTTATGGGTAGCGCCAAATCCCACACCCAAATCGGCCGTCTGCTTTATGCTCTGCATAACCTCAGGCCGTGTATGCCCAAGGATAAGGGCCCCGTAAGAAAGGACATAATCTATATACCAGTTGTGGTCGTAATCGCAGATCCGCGATCCGCGGCCTGAATAGATAGGTATGGGATCTCCTCCGACATATGAAAATGAACGGACAGGACTATTTACGCCGCCCACCAAAACGCATTTTGCCGCCTTTATAATCTTGGTGCTCTTCTTGTTATCGACAACTCTTCTCACTGAGGGACTCCTCCTCGATTCAGCCATCTTGCTATGTCCGGGGCATGGTATGTTATGACAATATCGGCACCTGCCCTCTTTATCGCGGTCATGACTTCAAAGACTGCCTCTTCTTCATCCCAATATCCGGATTGTGCGCCTGCCTTTATCATGGCATACTCCCCGCTCACGTTGTATGCTGCTAATCTATGGCGAAACTTATCCCTGGCTTCTCGTATGATGTCGAGATATGCGAGGGCAGGCTTGACCATGACGATATCTGCCCCCTCTCTTATGTCATCCTCGATCTTTGAGAATGCGCGTTCCCTCTCTGTCCAACCCAGCTGATACTGGCATCTATCACCAAATCGCGGGGCTGAATCGGCAATATCCCTGAATGGGCCGTAAAACTGCGAGGCGTACTTGGCAGAATACCCCATGATCCGCGTCTCTTTAAAACCATTTCCATCCAGCGCCTTTCTTATAGAACTTACCTGTCCTTCAGCCATGGCCGAGGGTGCTACATAATCGGCGCCTGCGGCTGCATGCGAAAGAGCCATCTCTGATAATGCATGAAGTGTCTTATCTTTATTTATTAAGACATCGTCGCTCGATCTATTTAAGATACCGCAGTGGCCATGTGATGTGTAGGCACACAGGCAAACGTCCGTCATAATAATCAGCTCAGGGAATAGATGCTTTAACAGGCCGATCGTGGTCGATACTATACTCTTATCACCATAAGCGGCTGTACCGCATTCGTCCTTCTCTTCTGTTATACCGAAAAGTAGGATCTTCTTGATCCCTATCTTCAAAAGTCGATCGACTTCTTTCGCCAGACTATCAGGCGAAAATCTATAGACCCCCGGCATTGAGGGAATGGGTTGCTGTAGATCTATGCCCTGCCTTACAAAGACCGGATAAACCAAAGAATCTATATCGACCCCATATCTACTCTTTGCCATAATTGACTACCTCCCCTACAACCAAAACAGCCGGCGGCCTTATCTTCGCCCTCTGCGCCTCTTCTTCTATTGTCGCAATGGTGGCATGTATAATGCGCGTATCTTTTCGAGTTGCGCGTTCAATAAAAGCGCATGGTGTCGCCTCACTCCACTTATTCCTGCGCAGCGCCTTTACGACATTTGAGATATTGCCAACGGCCATAAGATAGACCAGCGTGCCGCACCTTGGCGCTTCTATCTCTGCGTTTGTATCCTTCTTTCTTCCGGTTATTATAGCTACCGATGAGATCTTATTCTTCACCGTAAGCGGGATACCGAAACTCTCGGGGCCTGCGATCGCTGATGTAATGCCCGGTATCACCTCAACCCGCACCCCTTTCTTCTTAAGATATCTCGCCTCCTCAGCGCCGCGGCTGAATATAAATGGATCACCGCCTTTAAGGCGTACGGTCACTCTATATTCCTTGCTCTTTTTATAGAGCAGGCGATTTATCTCACCCTGCTCTTTTAAGTGTAACCCGTCCGCCTTGCCGACGCATATCCGCTCGCACGAATCTTTCGCATGCTTAAGCAGCTCTGAGTTGCTCAAGAAGTCATACAGGACGCAATCTGCCCTTTTCAAGGCCTTGAGCCCTCCGACGGTAATAAGCTCGGGGTCTCCCGGTCCTGCTCCGATTATATATACCCTTCCTCTTTTACTCTCCATCGATGCTCCCAAATAGGCCTATCAGCTCTTTTCTGTCAGCGCGGACCTGTATCGACAGCCTTCCCTGAAGCGGGTGCGGCGCGATAATGTCCGGCGGTATTATCTCTGAAATCCTCTCCTCAAACCCAAGCCTGATCAATGCGGCGTGCGCTATAATGATCGCGTCAAATTTGCCTTCTTCAAGCTGTCTTATGCGCTCATCTATATTGCCGCGAATATCCTTAACCTTAAGATCCCTTCTGAAATTGATAACCGCGGTTTTGCGCTTGTGGCTGCTGGTTCCAACTACCGCACCGGGGGGAAGCTCCTTCAATTTAAGATCCCCTTTTGATATCAGACATTCGAATGGGCTGACGGAGCCTGTCCTAGCAGCTATCACAAGTCCTTGAGGAGGTACCTCTTCAAGATCCTTTGCGCTATGGACTGCGACATCTATCTCGCCCTCCAGAAGCGCCTTCTCTATCTCATATGTAAAGAAATCGTCCTTATTCGGTCCTGTCAATGGCGTGACCTTATCCTTATCCCCTCTCGTCTCAATCGGGACTATATCGAAATCGATCTCGGGCAGGCGCCGGGCGATCTCATCAACCTGCTTCAATGCCAATCGGCTGGGCCGTGTGCCAATCAGTATACTCTTTAACACCTGTCGACTCCTTATATTCGGCAATCTTTGACCCTATGAGCTTCGATGCAAGCTCAAGGCTCCTGGTTATGCCGCTCTCTTTACGATAAAACCTCTCTATCAGACCCTCGACATCTCTCATTACTACAAAAGGTATCTTATGGATATCCGGCGCAACGTCGCGAGGCATGGCCAGGTCATAAATATATAAAGGCGTCCTGCGCGTCTTAATCGCCGAGGCAAAATTGCGCGCGGCTAAGACGCGATGAGGGCTGGAAGTAGCACTTACTACCGCATCCGCTGAATCCAGATATCTATCTATCTCTTCATATAATATCGCCTCGCCTCCTGCCAGCTTCGCAAGCCTCTTGGCCTTCGCGAGCTTTTTGCGCGCGGCGAATATTATGTATACTGATCCGGGTTGTTTCTCGGCAATCAAAGATGCGATCTTGCCCGTGCCCATAACTAGCACCTTCGCCCTTCGTCCGGAGGCAACCTCCATACCAAGATCATTGAGTACAAGATCCGCAATATCGACCTTATTTCTATCTATGCCGGATCTCGCGCGAACCTCTTTGCCGGATTCGAGGGCCCTGCTTAAGATACTTTTGAGGGGACCGGGAAAACTCTTATGATCGAGCCATACCTCCAACTGCTCTACTATCTGGGGTTCACCTTTTATTCTGGATTTGAGGCCACAGGCTAACCGAATGGCATGAGCGAAGAGACCATTGTCACCGTATATGACGTATCCGTTCTTAAAACAGCTCTTGAACTTCTGCCGGAACAATATCCCAAAAGCTTCAGCCTCACCCCGACTGGATGAAATACCGTATATTTCAATCCTGTTACAGGTAGTAAGCACTGCAACACCGCCCGGATTCACAAATCGCCAATATGCCTCTATCCTGCGGCGCAGGCGATAAGCCCTTTCCCGCTCCTCTATTGAAGCGGTACTATAATCTATCCCTATAAGATAAGAAATCATCCCATCTCTCCTTCAGGAAATTCTTAAGGTCGCGAGAGAGCACCGGATCCCTGCCATCCGTATAGACAGTCACTATGCTCTTTTTTGTGCGAAAGAGCGCAGGTGATATAAAATCACTCAAAATCGGTTTGTCTACAACATTAACCCAAACCCGATGTTTCCGTGCCAATCGACTGACCCTTTCATTAACATCCCTGTCATCTGTAGCTGCAACTACGATACGCGCGCCTCTTACATCACTATCCCGAAGATGGCGGCGGACCCATTCAATCTTTCCCATCTTTGCAAGGCGCCTCAATAGATCTGTTGCCCCCGGGGATACCATACGTATCCTGGCTCTGCAATCCCGAAGTGTGGCTATCTTACGCTCTGCAACCTTACCCCCGCCGACAACTAACGCAACCCCATCGGACAGCTTTACGGCAAGCGGATAATATTGCAGGGCGTTAGACTTGCTTTTCATATGCCTTCTCCATCAGTTAGCGGCCTTGTATGTATACCGCATTCACCGCCGCATTTACTCGTACCTATCCAACGGCCGGCCCGTTCATTGTCCTCGTTTGTAATCCTCGTGCAGGGCTCACAACCTAACGAGCGATATCCTTCTGCATATAATGGATTTACCCTAACGCCGTATAGGGCGAGATACTGCCAGACCTCACGCTCTTTCCATATAAGTATGGGGTTTAGCTTAATCAGGCCGGCATCTCTCTCTTCTACTTCTTTGAAGTCCGTGCGCGTGCGCCCTTCTGTGCAGCGCAGCCCGGTGACCCAGCACTTAACACCCATCCTGTCGACAGCCTGTTTGACCGGTATAACCTTTAGGAGATCACAGCACTTATCGGGATCCGTTTCGTAGAGACGCTCCGGGATCTTTGCGTCGTACTTGTAGACCTCAAGCTCCGGATACATCTTGACTTCCTCATCCATGAATTTGACAGTCTCCTTTGGCTTATAGCGTGTCGTTACAATAAAACCCCTAATCTTGGGGTTTACGCGCTTGGCAAGATCCCATACTGCTAAGGAATCTTTGCCCAGGCTGTTTGCAACAACGAGGCCATCGCCATATTTTTCATATGCCTGGCTTATTATCGCCTTGGAACGCTCAACCTTCTCTTTGAAATTAAGCTCTTCCACCAACACCTTCAGATCTTCCTTGTTCTCCAACAAGCTCATCTCTTGTCTCTCCTTCTCTTTTGTGGCGCATCAAATTATATCTGATACTCCGGTGGTTTAGTTATTCCGAATTTCGACCTATTCCAGACTCGCTCATGTACATAATAGAATATCATCTTAAGGCCGTTTGCCACGCCTCCGACTACGAATGATTTTTTGACATCACCGCTATATGCATAGACCACAATAATAGTGGTAAATAACGCTATTACGCGCCAGGTTATAGTCTTGACCAGGGTCCTTCGGTGCTGTTCCATCTCTCCTCCTTAAAAAAATCCCACTCACCTCTTCTTTGGTAGTGGGTCTCGCTTTTGTAAATAACTTTGGCAACATTACATAAGCAGCTCCCTTCTACCGGGAAAGCATCGCATGCCCATACAATAATCAATCTCTTTTCGGTGGCCCTTCCCCGCCCTAACCCCTTCTCTTTCCATCGGCCTTCCCATCTCTTCACCTATATAACATAGTTCGGAATATCTTTCTTGGCCTCGATCGAATAGAAAATCCTCTCTGCCATCTCCTTTAGCGATATATTGTCAAATACCTTCTTCATGGCGTCTGTTGCCTCCGCCATAACGTTATTTAAGCCATAAGACATTTCATCTGAGGCGCTGATATTTACGACCTTTCTATTTTTAGAGACCAGCGATCCCTCAACCTCTCTTATCACATCTCCCATGCTAATCTCTTCAGGCGGCCGGCTTAAAGCATATCCGCCTCCTACCCCGCGCTTACTGATTAATATCCCTGAATTCTTAAGCCTTAACAGAATCTGCTCCAAATATCTGGGTGGTATATTTTCACGCCCAGCTATATCGTTGATCAAGGTAACATTGATACCCTTATCGTAATCGATGGTCAATTCTATCAGGGCTTTGAGCGCATATTCTGTCTTCTTGGACAGCTTCATAAATACCTCTATTTATCGTATTCTCAATTGACAATGTCAAGTATACCATTAAAAAAAAGGTTTGTCAAGCATTTTTTTGGAAAAATATGGTTTTTATAGGGTCTTTTTTCAAGAATTTATGATCATAACCCATTTATTTATATATTGTTACAACTATAAATGCTACAGGGTAGGCGTAAGCCTACCCTGTAAGCATAGATCTATATAGCTACTTTTCTATTAAACTAGTGCCTTATCTAAAACGCTAGCTATGGCTATCTCAGCTGCCCTCTTCCCTGATATGAGCATACCGCCAAAGGTCGGGCCCATTCTCGGCAGACCAAAGACGGTTGAAACTGCCATTCCACAGACAATAAGCCCCGGGAAGACTTCTGAGGTCTTCTCGACTATGGCATCCTCTGAAGCAACGACATCCATCACACCAAATTCTTCCATCTTAAGGAGATTTCTTCTCTGGAGGGCGCGGGCAACATGGGCATCATGGCCTGTCGCATCGATAACGACCTTTGCTTCAAGCGCAACAGGATCTACGCATGTGATTGCGCGTGGTAACGCGCCAACGGGTGTCCAGTTGATGACTACACCTTCTACCCTGCCTTTTCTGCAAACGACATCATCCACCTTCGTCATGTTTAAAACCTTAACACCTGCATCACACGCCGCGGCAATAAGTTTTGAGCATGCATGTGGGCCATCGGCTACAAAGAGGCCCTCTTCAAACTCCTTATAGGGAACTCCTATCTCATCGAGAACAGATTCACCCGGCTTACGAACCGTCAATTTATTCATAAGATATCCGCCAATCCAAAAACCTCCGCCGAGATAGTTATTTGCCTCAATAACTACTACCTTGACGTTCTTCTTTGCTAAGTCCCTTGCCGCTACTAGTCCGCTCGGGCCTGCTCCAACGATTATAACGTCGGAGACTATCCCATCGCTGAACTCCTTAAGGAACTCCTCCGTGATCGCCCTCGTAATCGATGCCTCCGATACAGGATGAAACTTTTCCATGCTTCCTCCTCCTTATAAATAGTAAGCCGCACTCCAGCGTCCAGCGCGGCCATTTCACATTCACCTTCCCTACGCTGGAATTATCCAGGTCAGGTTCTTCGGGTCAAGGGTATTACCCTTTTCTCAGCCCCTCCCATAGAGGCTCCCCGTATTTGTGTACTATATTAAACACCCACGGGTGCTGCTTGTCAAGCCGTTTCTGCCATGTACCTTACCCGGTACCCGTCTCCTTAGTAACAAGTTCCTTATATGCCTTGCTTATCTTTTTGGTTGTAGGGCCTGGCTTGCCATTGCCGATGATCTTGCCGTCTATCTCAACAACGGGCATGATCTCCATTAGCGTATTCGTTATGAATACCTCTTTGGCACTCAGGAGCTCATCTATAGAAATATGGCTTTCGACCGCCTTCATCCGCATATCCTTGGCGATCTCTAATACGGCCTTGCGCGTGATACCGCTTAATATCGCGTAACCTTCCGCCGGGGTCACAAGACCCCTATCGTCAACTACGAAAATATTCGATACCGCCCCGCCCATCACCCGTCCCTGGTTATCAATTAATATGCCCTCGTCCGCACCGGCCTCCCTGGCTTCCCTCCTGGCAAGGATCGGTTCGAGATAATTGAGTGTTTTGAGCTGTGGTACCGGGGATTTATCATTGCGGCGTATGCCGCTCATGCGGGCAGTCATGCCTTCCCGGCAAAATTTCTTATCATATGGCGTAAAGGGTTTAACGACAATGAGCACCGTTGGCGAGGATTTATCCTCTATATCTATACGCCCATCTCCCGATCCCCTTGTCACAGTTACGCGTATATAGGCGTCTTTAGCAAAATTCTTCTTCATCAATTGCCGTATCAGGTCCCTTATCTCACCACTATCGTAAGAGATATCTATCTCGAGATACTCAAGTGCCCAGCTCAATCGTCGGTAGTGTTCTTCGAACCTGAAGATACGGCCGCCATAACCTCTCATAGTCTCAAAAGCACCGTCTCCGTAAAGAAACCCCTTATCAAAGACGGAGATCACGGCCTTTGACTCAGGGCAAAACTTGCCGTTTATGACTACGCATCTCTCTTCTTTTATTCTTTTCTTAGCCATTTGATATTACCTCGATCAGTGCCTTGGCCTTATCGAGCGTCTCCTGATATTCTGCATCAGGGTCAGAATCCCAGACAATACCTCCTCCCACCTGAAAATATACCTTCTTACCTTTAATTATGAATGTACGTATCACGATCGATGTATCCATATTTCCGTCAAAACCTATATAGCCTATGGCTCCTGTATATACGGAACGCCTCGTCGGTTCAAGCTCCTCGATAACCTCCATAGAGCGGATCTTGGGCGCACCTGTTATTGACCCGCCCGGAAATGAGTTCATAAGGCAATCGATCGCATCCTTGCCCTCTCTTAATTTGCCGCGCACAGTCGATACCATATGAAAGACTGTCGAATACTTCTCTATCAGCTCAAACTCGCTGACGGATATACTGCCATATTCACAGACTCGGCCAAGATCGTTACGCTCAAGATCTACTATCATCACGTGTTCTGCCCTATCCTTCTGGCTGGCCTTAAGGAGTTCCTTAAAAGAATCGTCTTCTTTTGTGCTGCTACCTCTGGGGCTCGTCCCTTTTATCGGCCGCGTATGGACTTCGCCGTCTCTTATAGAGATAAACCGCTCGGGTGAAGAACTGACTATCTTCACATCCTCAAAATTCAGGAATGACGCAAATGGCGCGGGATTTATAGCTTTAAGCCGCCTGTATAACTCAGCCGGTTTCACCCGGAGTTCACAATCGAAACGCTGTGAGAGGGTTACCTGATATACGTCACCCGCGGCTATATAGTCCTTTATCCGACCGATTGCCTGTCTATAGGTAGCTTTGGTAAAATTAGAACTCAATTTAGGTGGTTTTCTCTTCCTGGTACTGCTTGCGCGTGTGTCTATAGAGAGCGACAGGATCTCTTTTAATTCTTCAAGCCTTGCCTTTGCCCTGCGCTTAGCTTTCTCAGGATTCGATTCCGGCAAACCGGACGAGACAACATATTTCTTATTCATCAAGTGATCGAAGATCAAGGCCCTATCATAGAAACCCAGAATGCACTCCGGGGCCTTGAGATCGTTCTTTGCCATAGACGGTATCTTTTCAAGGCATCTTCCCATATCATAACCGAAGAAACCCACAACGCCTCCATAAAAAGGCAAACTCGCCTCCTGCGCGGGGATTTTGTACTTAGCGAGCAGTTCCTTGAGAAGCTTAAAGGGATTGCCATTTAATAAACGCTCTCCTTTGCCGGAGATTAAATGGGCTTCCCTGCCATTTGACTTAAAGACCATGAACGGATCACTGCAAAGGATTGAAAAACGGCCCAGTTTACCGTGGTCCATCTGGCTCTCAAATAAAGATGTGTATGGGGCATCCTCAAATATGCGGACTATCTCGGAGGGAGTGGGCTTAAGCTCTATCTCTTCGATGAGGGGTGATATCGCGTCTTTCTCGAGGGTATTTCTCTTTGCAGTAATGGGCATATTGCTATAATCGTCCTGTAACCATCAGAAGGCCCACGATGATAAAGACCGATCCGATGACAACGTGTAGTGTATGAGTGGGTATAAATTTAATAATAGCGCCTCCGAACATAACGCCAATGAGAGTAACTACACTTAAGGCGCAGACCGCCCCCAGAAATACGGCCGGCAGATTGCGTGAGTACGCCGCCAAGCCGATAACCGCAAGCTGGGTCTTATCGCCCAGCTCAGCCAAAAAGATAGTACCAAACGCAATTAAGAAAGGTTTCCAGTGCATATGACACCTCTATAGAATGTTATATTACAAACCCAGCTTCTTCTTAAGCTTATCCTTATCAAATCCTACGACAACATCGCCGTCTATGTCTATTTGCGGCACACCCATCTGGCCTGTACGCGCTACAAGGGCCTCGGCTTCCTTAGGATCAGCCGCAACATCGACCTCTTTAAAAGCTACACCATTCTCCTTTAAAAATTCCTTCACCATCTTGCAGTAGGGACATGTCTGTGTTGAATAGACCGTTACATTTTTGTCAGCCATGATAACTCCTTTCCATTATCCGGTTATGCGCTTCCCAAGCTTATAAGCGCTCATCAGCGCACCCTTCAACCTCTTTATATCACCTTTTTTGTCTATCGACCCGAAAAGAAGTCGATATTTACGAGCCCTTTGCAGCGTATTGAAGAATGTCGTCATCGTATCTATCGATCCGCGAAATGTCATCTTAGAATTGGAACCACCCGTTGAAATAAAAACTCCTATCATATTGCGTCGTCCACCCCTAAGGTCTTTGCCAAGTATATGTCTCCTTGCCCACAATGCCTGGCAGCGATCTATCATCGTCTTCGGCCTGCTGAAGATACCGCTAAAGGCTACAGGTGATGTCACAACCAATATATCGGCCTTGACCAATTTCGGATATAGCGCGCGCATATCATCTTTAATCACGCATCTTCCTGTCTTAAAACACTTGCTGCAAGAGGTGCAATGTTTGATATTCAAATCACGCAGAGCGACCTTCTCTGTCTTTACACCGGCGCCCTTTGCTCCTCGCAGGAATTCATCGAGCAGCATATCCGTATTACCCCCTTTTCGGGAGCTGCCTGCTATTGCCAATATATATTTTTTTCTTCTCATAGCGTTATTATTATATAGATATTCTACCCTTCGGTCAACCTAAAATGAAAGAGGCCGGGATATACTATTGGGTGAGGATTTCTTCTAATTTTCGGAGGGCTTCTTCTGCTTCGGCACTTAAACTCTCACCGAATTGCGTCGATCCGGGTTGGATAGCGATCATAAATATCGACGGGATGGTTTCTGATAGGACTTCCATCAGGAGTTTGCACGAGGCGTCGTGTGTCGTAAGGCCTACTTCTTTAATTCTATCCTTCTCGAATATACCTATCTCACCCGGCGCGGCTCCAAAGTCGGCGCAGTCTATCAAGATGAGTGTATCGGGATTCTCTTTTTGTATGGGGCCGACATAATTCTCAGGCGTCGTACCGCAATCGATCAGCTTATAATCTACACGTCCCGATAATCTCTTTATTAGCTCGGGGCCGATCCCATCATCGCCTTTTAGGATATTTCCTATACCCAATAAGACGGCCTTCCCTTTAAGGAAGGCCTTCAATTTTTCTTTTAGTCTTTGGTCCATCGATTATTTTTCTAGGGAGGCCTTACGGCGGCATTCAACACAGAGGATCTTCATGCGGTCTCCGCGGCTCATCGCCTCTGCCGCAGCCTGGATATTCTCATCCACCACCCCTAACTGCTTAAGGTGTGCCAGATATATCGTGGGGTTTGAGAAAGAGAGGCTCCCCAGGCGCTTGCTTATCCATACGAGATGGTCCTGGCAAGCTACGACTTCACCGCAGCATTCGCACAGGGCAAGCTCCTTCTCAACGTCGTGGAATGAGTCCTTTCTGTCAAAGGTGGCCAGATCAAATTCATTGGAGAGCATTATGCCCTTCTCGGTGGTGCAGTTTACCTGGCAGTGTCCGCAGAATATACACTGATCGTGGTGAGTGGTAATATGCCTTATCTGTTTATCACCCCTTTTTATCTCTTCATGGTCTATGGCGCCGGCCGGACAGACGTTTTCACATGCCAGGCAGCCTATGCATTCCTTATCGTCATATTTGGGCCTGCCGCGGAATTGTTTTGGCGGCACATGCGGCTTAAAGGGAAAACTTGACGTATAAGGGCCCATTATTAACGCCTTTATCGCTTCTTTAAGTTCGCGCAGTTTTGGATATTTCATCTACTTCTTCCCTTCTCTATCTTCCGCATACTTGTCACAGACAGAACCTTCCCAAAGCTTCACTCCGGAAAGATGCGCGCCGCGGGCTATGGCATGTGCCGCGGTCGGAGAGATGATGAGAATAAATATCATGCAGACCAATGCCTTTACACTCAAGGCAGATACACCTTCTGAGACCATCACCCCACTCAATAAGAAACATGTGCCGAGCGTAACGCATTTGGTTGCCGCCTGGAGCCTGTTATATACATCCGGCAGACGGACGAGACCGATGCAGCCGAAGAGGTCGAATAATAATCCTATACCCATGAGGATCAAACCTATAAGGCTACTCATCGAAGCCCCTCCCTGCAAGATGTTTTGCCAATGCCAGGGTGCCGATGAAGCTCAATAAGGCCCAGGCTATCGCTACATTCATGTAAAAATCTTTTCCAGTCATAAGGGATAAGACCGCGCAGAAACCGACTACCACTATACCCAGTATATCTATAGCCACTGTCCTATCGGGCGCAGTAGGCCCCCTCCCCACCCTGTAAAGACAGAGAAAAGAGCAGGTCAATAGTATCCCAAAAAATACATTATACAGCATTATTCGAATATCCTTTCTAGTATCTTCTCGAACTTTGTGACTATCTCCTCGGTGGCCTTCTTTGTGTCCTGTGATGTAACGTTGATCCAATGAATATATATGTACCCATCATCTGTAAGATCGACCGATAGTGTACCTGGCGTAAGGGTGATTGAATTGCACAGGGCGGTTATAGCCGATTCGCTCTTTAATTTGGTACGTACCTTGACTATCCCGGGGTTGATGGGCATCTTAGGGTGTAATACACGGTAAACGACATCGAGATTTGCCTTAACGCAATAATAGAAGAAGACGGGTATGTAATAGAGGAACCATAGATACCTCTTTAAGATAAAGAGCTTGTGCGGGCTCTTTGTGAAGATGCTGACAAAGAGCAGCGAGACGAGCCCCGCGGCAAAGATGCCGAGCGCAAAAGACTGCCAATCCATCTGGCCGCTTGAGAAATCATACGGCCAAGTTAAGAGCCACCATGTCAGAAACGAAATTAAAAATAGGGTTAATCTTCTCATCTTGAAAATTATCTTCCTAAAACTACCGTTATGTAATCTGTGCCTTGCAAGACCGCTTCCACGGCGGGATCGAGCAACACAGCTCTGGGGCCCGGCAATAGTAAAAGACTTAAACCTACACATAAGACCGCAAGGATACCCATGGATAAACACATAAGCGACGGTGACTCTTTTACGTCTTTCAAACCTTCACCCACCTCGCCAAAGAAGGCGTATTTCTGTAATTTAAGATAGTAGGCAAGGGTTATTACAGAGACTGCAACTGCTACCAGCGCGATACCATAAAAACCTGCCTTTACACATGCAAGAATTATTATCAATTTAGACCAGAATCCATTAAAAGGCGGCAATCCCGCTATAGAGAGGCTTCCCACCATAGCACAAAGACCCGTTATGGGCATCTTGTAGAATAGACCCCCCATCTTCTTTAAGTCCCTGGTATTAGTGCCGTAGACGACCGATCCGCTTGTCAAAAACATCAGCGATTTGAAGGTGGCGTGGTTAATAAGGTGGAAGAGCCCTCCCAGCAGGGCCAGGGCTGCAACGGAATTGGCACCCGCGCCGCCTCTCGCCATAGCCATACCACCAACGCCAATAGCAAGAATCACATAACCCATCTGGCTGATAGAGGAGTAGGCCAAAAGACGCTTATAATCCCATTGGCCTAATGCCAGAAGGCCGCCGACTACCATAGAGATCACACCTGCCCCTATGAAGACCCAACTCAACTTTTCATCCACGCCGATTACGTTGAAGAAGATCCTCATCATCGCATATACACCGAGGACCTTTATAAGGACACCCGAAAGCATCGCGGATATGGGTGCAGGCGCTGATGGGTGTGCGTCAGGCAGCCATGCGTGGAACGGTACAAGCGCTGCCTTAAGACCAAACCCCATTAAAAACATCACCATGGCAAAGAGGAGGGTTGGCCCCATCCCCTGTTGTTGTATCATTTGACCGACGTGTGCCATATTGAGTGAGCCTGTCATACCATAAATGAGTGCAATACCAAAGAGTATGAATGTAGATGCTATACTCCCAAGCACAAGATACTTAAAGGAGGCCTCGAGTTCTTCATGGTCACAGCCAAATCCTACCAATGCATAGGAGGCGATGGATGCTATTTCCAGAAATACATAAAGATTGAACATGTCTCCTGTCAGGGCAACACCGTTCATACCTGCAACCATAAGAAGAAAGAGGCTATAATACCTCAGCTTCGAGGTATACTTCTCCATATATTGGACTGAAAAGAGCGTTGCGGCAAAGGAGACACCGCTTACCATAATCAACATAAGTGAACTGAACCCATCGAGAACCAGATTTATACCTATAGGCGGCCTCCAGCCACCCATATAATAGTTACCCGTCCGGCCTATCGTGTAGAAAGACAGTATCACCAAAGATAGTGTAGCGAGGTTGCCGAGCATATCGGGCAGCCACCTAACCTTGCGTGAAAACATGGGTATGAGAAACGCAAACCCAAGAGGAATCGCTATAAATAGAGGGATTATATTCATCCTTTTAACCTCTTCATTTCAGAAATATCAAAAGTGCCGTACTTTTCATACAACCTTATGCACAACGATACCATAAGGGCCAAGACACCCAGGCCGATAACGATGGCTGTAAGGACCAAGGCCTGCGGCAAGGGGTCAACGGTGGCAGCGGCAAACTCCTGGATCTCCTGCCCCTTCTCCATTATCGGGGCTATGCCGCCTTTTCGATAACCCAAAAGGACCAGAAAAAGATTAACCGCGTACTCCATTATAACCAGGCTTATCACGATCTTGACCGTGTTCTTCTTGGTCACTACGCCATATAATCCTATCGAGAATAAGACGAACGTCAACAGATATATCATCTCGGATGTTTTCTCCTATTATCTATAATCTCGCGGCCATTATCCGACTTACGGACGATGACACGCATCGCGGAAAGTATCACAAATATCATAAATAATGATGAGCCAACCTTAATACCTATGGCCACATTACATAGTGGTATTATACCCGCACTCAAAAAACGGAATGGTTCACCGGGGCTGAGCCGATGTATGAAATTGACAAAGAAGCCACCCCCAAAATAGATCCCCAAAAGCGCTATCGAAAGAAAGATGAGCGCCCCAACACTATCGAGCTCAGATGCAACTGCCCTGGAAAGACTCCTGTGTGCCACTTCCTTGCTGTAGGCGAGAGTAAGGAGAATATATGAACATGCGAGTATTACCCCTCCTGCAAATCCGCCGCCCGGGGTCAGGTGCCCAAATAATATGATATATAGCCCGAACAGGAATATAAAACCCTTGACCCACCGTGTTACCGTCTTTACTATGAGCGTCATGCCTTTCATTTATCTATTCCTTATCTTCGACTATCTGCGTTACCTCTTTTTTGGCCTTCCTGCGCAAAATGGCCAAACCGCCAAGTATCGCCGTAAATAGTACTGTTGCCTCTCCAAGGGTATCATAGGCCCTATAATCGAGCAATATGGCGGAGACGATGTTTGCCGCACCGGTCTGCTTAAGCCCCTCGCTTATGTATGTATTTGTGGGCGCACTCTTGATAAGTAACATCACGGGCGTACCAAACTCAGGAAGGGCCAAGAGCGCTTTTATGCCAAAGAGAAATATGGCAATTAAGAATACGGCAGCACAGACAACGGCAAAGAACTCCCTGTCACAACTTATGCCCGTCACATCCCTGCTGATCGTCGCCCGTATCAATATGACCAGACATAATACCTCAACTACAACCTGTGTGATGGCAATGTCCGGTGCCCTCAGCATAAGAAAGGCGATGCTAAGGCCAAATCCCACTGCCCCGACAGAGATAACACTAGACAGGAGATTCTTCGTCTCGATGGCAATCACCGCGCCGATTATCATAAATATCAATAATAGTCCCAGCATCTCAACCATATATTACCTCATGAATATCCAAAGCAATACCAAGATCCCGAAGAGGACCCAGGTTATATAAGTAAGCAATATCCCTGTATGGAGCGCGCGAAATAGCCCTGTAAAATAAGATAAGATCCCTTTAAGGATGTCATATATATCGAATACCTTCTTCTCTGCCAGCTTATATAAGGTAGCAAAAGGTTGCATCTCCTTCACATTCTTATAGAACTCCACACCCGTTACACGCGCTTCATCCGGCAGGATTTCACCTCCGGTATAGGCATGCGGATCCCGTCTTAACCCCTTTAAATTTCCTAATAGATATATTATAAATCCTATTGCTATACCGACTATGATAAGGATCGTCGCCGTCCCCGCGCTCCAAAGACCGCTTAAACGAACCCCCTCTACCGCAGGATTGATAAGAAACTTTAGCGGGAGTTTATAAACGAATATTCCGAATAGAAGAGAGGCTGCTGCCAGGATAACCATAGGAACCCACATGGCAGGACCCACTTCGCTGACCCTCTTATCTGAGGAAGGCTGTCCCAGAAAAGTAGCGTGTATGAGTTTCATAAAACTGGCCAGTGTCAACGCGCTTCCAAACATAGCCGCTACAAGCCATATGACCCATAACCTGCCGCCACCCTTTCCTAATTCTATGACCCCCTGATAGATCATCCATTTAGATGCAAAACCATTCAGCGGCGGAACGCCGGAGATGGCAAGGGCACTGACCAAACAGGTGACAAAGGTTATAGGCATAAACCGCGCCAGCCCTCCCAGTTGATCAAGTTCTGTCGTATGCCTCTCTTTTTCCACCGCACCTCCGGCAAAAAAGAGACAGCATTTATAGATAGCATTATTCAGCATATGGAAGAGCCCTCCGGCAATTCCTATAGCTGTTCCGGTCCCTATGCCGAGAATCATATATCCCACCTGGCTTACCGCGTGGTATCCCAAAAGACGCTTATAATTATGCTGTACCAACGCCATCATAACCGCTGCTATGATCGTAAAACTCCCGAGCGCCATCAGAAAAGTCTGCATGGCAACGTTTAACTTAAAAATATCCGTAGAGATGCGTACCAAGAAATATATACCCAAGAGCTTATCGAGCGATGCGGGCAGAAAAGCTGCTACGGGTAGCGGGGCCTTCTCAGAGGTATCCGGTACCCACGTGTGTAGCGGCATAGCACCAGCCTTGGCAAAGGCACCTATGGCAAGCGAAAGATAGGCGGCCGCCGACAGTTTGCTATTTATAACGATATTTATTGCGTTCATATCGAAAGAGTGTGCGATACGCCAGATCAGGGCAATTCCAAATATGATTACCGCGTCGGAACCGCCTATGATGATCAGCGCCTTTTTGGCAACCTCTGATACGCCCTCCCCCTCTTGCAGATTTATCATAAGATATAGTGTGATCGCAAGAAATCCCCAGAAGGCTAAAAATAGAATCAGATTATTTGCGAGAACCGCCCCCACGGAAGCACCGATCGTCCACAGGAGATACGTATAATACTGATTGAGATGTAACCTGCCCTTCATGAATCCAACAGAATATAGAGTGACCAGAAAACCGAAAGCTGCTATCGCAACCATTATAAATGAGGAGAGGTTATCTAGATTAAGGAGTGGATATGCTCGCCAAATAAATGCCCACGGCCTTATTGTAAATAGGCAGATCGTTATGATCAGCGTGGCCAAGGAAGTGCAAATACTCAGTAGTTCACTCGCGTAACGCATCCTCTTAGGGATAAAGAGGCATAAGGTACCCAGTAAAAGAGGGATAAGTATCGGATATAGCAATACATATCCGCAGCAGCTTATCTTTGCTAAGCCGCTCTCTACCGCACTACCTGCTGCCGGACTACAACCGAACATACCTAACTCCTGCCCATCTTCCGGGCTATCTCTTTAGTTCGCTCCTGGGAGAGTTTGATCAGCTGCTCTCCTGCCAGAAGCTGTTTGCCGCTCTTCCTGTCTATTACCGACATGCGTTCCGTACAACAATAACATGGATCTATCGCAGCCAATATAATCGTCGCATCTGCCACGCGCTCTCCGATCACCGATGCCTTAAATGTAGGGAAATTCATAAAGGTCGGGGCGCGCACCTTGTGGCGCACGGGGCTGTTTGTGCCGTCTGAGCGCACATAATGGAATGTCTCACCGCGTGGAGCCTCGTGATGCCCTATCCCCTCACCCGGCGGTATGTCCTTTAATTCCGCGTCGATCGGCCCCTTTGGCATCTTCTGCAGGCACTGCTTTATAATGCTGATCGATTCGTACGTCTCGAGTATCCTGACAACCGCCTTTGCAAAGACGTCCCCTTCCTGCTGGGTAATAACATTCCACTTAACCCTGTCATAAGCTGCGTAGGGTTCGTCTTTCCTTACATCTATCTCTATGCCTGAGGCGCGCGCTACCGGGCCCAGGGCGCTATACTCTACTATATCTTTTTTGGAAAGTATGCCTACGCCTTTTAAGCGGGCCGCAAGTACCGGATCATCGAGCACAGCCCCTTTAAACATATCGAGTACCGGGATAAGGTCATCGAGTATCTTTATGATGCCCGGTATCGCATCATCATCTATATCGCGGCGCACGCCGCCCGGCTTAAGCATTGCATAGTGGTTTCTATTGCCTGATATGACCTCAAATATATCAAGAACCGGCTCGCGGTATTTCCATGCCCACATAAATACGGTATTGTATCCCAGGAAGTGTCCTGCCAGCCCCAGCCATAGAAGGTGTGAGTGGACCCGCTCTAGCTCACCTATTATCGAACGGATATAGAGTGCCCTCTCGGGTATCTCAATATCCCCCATGATATCTTCCACTGCCTGGACATACGCTATCGGGTGGCTGGTGGAACAGATACCGCATATCCTCTCGATCAAATAGACAATTTGGTCATAATGCTTCGATTCGGCGAGTTTCTCAATACCACGGTGGTTATAACCTATCCTCACATCAATATCTACTATACGCTCACCTTCCACAAAGAGCTTATAAAACTCCGGCTCTTCCTGGAGCGGATGGTAAGGGCCTATCGGAATTATCGTGCGTCTTTTTTCAGCCATTATATCCCCTCAAAATCACGCCTGAGCGGGTGTTTTCCCTCAGGCCAATCATCTGATAATAAAAGTCTCCTCATATCCGGATGCCCTACAAACTCCACACCCAGGAGATCGTGGATCTCACGCTCGATCCAATCGAATGCCGTTATTGAAGCTGCTACCGATGGAACCTTGGGCTTCATCTTATCGAGAAGAGTACGTACGGTTATGATTATAAGCGCCTTATCAAGCTCCAGGTGATAGAGTATCTCTATGCCGTCCGGGGTATCTATGCCTGTTGAGATATTATGGCGCGCGCCAAGGTCTCGGAATATAAATCCAACCACCTCAGGCACATCGCTTGGCTTAATATCGATATATAAGCGCTTCTTCGTCTTGCGGAATGATTTCAAGATGCGATTGCCAAACTTCTGTTCGATCAGCTTTATCGCCTCTTCTCTGTCGGTTATCATAACTTATTTTGCTCCTTGTAGCTTCTGTATCAATTTAACGACACCCGCTATCATCGCCTCAGGTTTTGGCGGGCAACCCGGTATATAAGCATCGACCGGCAAAACCTCATCAACGGGTATAGGGGCATTATAGCTGCCTTTGAATATACCTTGTCCGAGAGAGCACGACCCTATAGCAACTACAACGCATGGTTTGGCCATCTGTTCATATACGCGTTTTGCCGCGGGAGCCGACTGTCTCGTCATAATACCCGTCACCAGTAATACATCGGCGTGCCTGGCACTACCCACAAGAAGCATGCCAAACCTCTCTATGTCAAATCTGGGCGTGAGACAATCTAAGATCTCTATATCGCAGTTGTTGCAGCTGCCTGTCGAGAGGTGAAATACCCACGGAGACTTTAGTAGCGCTTTCATTTTTATGCTCATTATATTACCATCCCAAAAATGCCAATGCCACGGCCACTATTGCAAATAGGGTCATTGGACCCCAGAAGAACCTGACTGCCTGATCTATCCTAACCCTGGGATTCGTATTCCTTATAAGTACTATGATAACGAGAAGTGCCACATATTTTAAGAGTCCTAATATCAAAGAAATTGGGCTCGGCCCAAAACCGCCCATAAATGTCATAACGAGAAATATGGGTAGCGCAAACATAAACATATGCTTGGTCAATTTATATACGGCCAGTGGGGGCCCTGAATATTCTATATATGCCCCTCCCATAAGCTCTGTCTCTGCCTCGGGCAGGTCAAAGGGTACCAGTGTAAGCTTTGCCTGCATGCACATTATCGCAACGATCAATGCCAAAACCCCTGATAGGCTTGTTGCCGTCGCACCTGTTGCCATCTGGGAAGCGACTATCTCATCCAGCCTGATCGAACCGCCGGCCTTTATCACCGGCACAAGGAGCGCCAGGACAAACGGGAGCTCATAGCCCAAGACGAGCTTCATCTCGCGCGAAGCGCCAAGCGACGCCAGGGGATTGCGTGAGGCAAATCCTCCTATGATAATACTGACTGCGGGTATGACCGACAGATATAAGACGACTATGAGATCGCCTATGAAACCCTTACCGGGATTAAGCAGCGTAAGCCAAAGGAGCATCGATATAAGGGTTACGCTCGCCAGTCCTACCAAGGGCGCGGTCAAGAATGTGACGGCCGAAGTACCTTTTGGAATTATAGTCTCTTTACCCAATAGTTTAACCATATCGACAAATGGCTGATACCACGGCGGTCCGACACGCCACTGCACGCGAGCGGTGACCTTCCTGTCGATCCAGCTGGCTATAAGACCGACTACTGCTGTAAACAAAAATCCCGGAAATATTAAAAATTGTACTATCGTCTTCATATGTGGTTAAGCCTTGGCTTCCTCCCTTACCCAATGGATCGAGTGGATGAGGAGATTATCATTTATGGCATATATATTCTTCGATTCGTCTGCTTCAAAATCCCCGTACTTGACAACGCCGCAGGTGCATCCCTTTACGCAGACCGGCAGGTCATTGCCTTTCAACCTACCGATACACCAGTCGCACGTAGAAGCTATAAAGGGTATCGACTCAGGCAATATAACCCCGGAATGGCACGCGTAGGAACATGATTTACAACTCACGCATTTAAAGAGGTACCTCTTTAAGACCTTATCCTCTTTCTTCTCCAACGCATTGAACCGGCAGGCGCTAACGCAAGGCTCATCTTCACACTTACGGCAGACTAAGGCAAAGTTGGCAAACTCTATAAGCGAAGCTACGCCTTCATTCTTCGGATGATAGAAATAGGAACAGTTCTCGCTGCAGCTTGTGTGCAGCTTCACCTTTTCCAGATCTATGAGCAGCTTCTTCATGCCTTTCCTCTATATATTAGTCCCAAATGGCCGGGGCATCCTTTATCTGGTCATACGTAAATACCGGGCCGTCCTTACAGGCGTAATAATTGCCCAGGCGGCAATGGCCGCATTTGCCGATACCGCAGCTCATATTCTTCTCCAT
>JABMSB010000091.1 GCA_013202205.1 Candidatus Omnitrophota bacterium | reverse complement strand
TTTAACTGGGCCAAGGAGCGCGGGTTGATAACCGAAAGCCCCATGGATAAGGTAAGGAACCTGAGTAAAAAACAGATACGGGAGACACAGAAACCCGTTGAGATATTAACTCTTGAAGACATGGGCAAGTTCGTCGAGTATACGAAGAAGCACTATCCGGTACTGTACCCTCTATATATGGTCTGGATGTACACAGGGGCCAGGAAAAATGAATTATACACTTTAGGATGGAAAGACATAGACTTTGAAAATAAACTGATAAGAATACGCTATAAAGAGGATTTTATTCCAAAGACAGACGAGAGGACTCTGCCTCTGCACAATAAACTGGTCGAGATCCTAAAAGCTATACCTAAAAAAGGCAAGTATGTTTTCATGGACGGGGATAAGCCCTTTATGTACCCTGATAAGACTAAAAGCAAGGGCGTATATGAAAGTCATAAGCCTTATAGATACCTGGCAAAAATAATGAAGGCGATAGGGAAGCCCAATTTTACCAGGATCCACTGGTTGAGACACTCGTACGCGACCATTATAGCCAAAGAGAAGGGGATAAAGTTCGCCCAGGAGATTTTGGGGCACACGGACATACGGGTGACTATGCGGTATATACATCTCGACAGGGATTACCTGCAGGAGAATCTTAATAAGATCAAGGCGCTGGATAAGATATTTAAATAATTTACACGATTCTTTACACGGAAAGGGGTATCGAATGCATAATCGGTTTAAAGAGAAAGCGTTACAAAATTTAGCGATATACTCCCATCGTCCCCGCCATATAATTTAGGCAAGTTATCCACAGCCGTAGCCGGGGTTTAAACCCCGGCTACTTTTGTGTATAGCTATATTAAAATGGCTTGTAAAATACTACCGTCTGTGATAAGATTTTAATACTATGGCACAATATGATCTTGCGATAATTGGTGGAGGGCCGGCAGGGCTTACTGCCGGTATATATGCCTCGAGGGCGAGGATGGAGACGATCCTCTTTGAGAGAGAAGCTACCGGCGGCCAGATGGCAATAACGGACAGGATAGAGAACTATCCCGGTATGGTTGGCGGGGCATTGGGTCCGGAGCTGGCCGATAAGATGCAAAGCCAAGCCGAGGAGGTTGGGCTTAAGACAGAGCGGGCTGAGGTCGTTGGGATTAAGAAATCAGACAAGGGATTTTTACTTAATACCTCAGATGGCAAAGAAGTAGATGCCCTGACAGTTATTATGGCTACAGGAGCCAAGTGGAATAAGCTCGGTATCCCGGGTGAAGATAAATTGCGCGGCAAGGGCGTCTCTTATTGCGCCACGTGTGATGGCCCGATGTTTCGTAATAAGGAGCTCATCGTAGTCGGAGGCGGGGACCAGGCGGTTAAGGAAGCGCTTTACTTAAGCAGGTTTGCCAGCAAGATAAGCCTGGTGCACAGAAGGGATAGGTTGCGTGCCGAGAAGATATTGCAGGAGAAGATACTTGCCGACAAAAAGATAGAGTGTGTTTGGGAGTCGACAGTAATTGAAATCCTGGGCAAGGATCGTGTCGAGGGCGTTAAGATAAGCGATGTAGAATCAGGCAAAAAGAGCCAGATCTCAGCTCAGGGAGTATTTATATTTGTGGGGATGTCGCCCAACGCGGCATTCGTAAAAGATCTCCTTAAGCTGGACGCTAAAGGTTATATATTGACCGATGCCGATATGCGCACCTCACATAAGGGCATATTCGCATGCGGGGATGTGCGCCAGAAGGCCCTCAGACAGATAGTTACGGCAGTAGGCGATGGCGCAACGGCCGCTTTTTCAGCACAACACTATGTTGAGGAGCTGAAGGGAACCGCCTATAAATAGGGTGGGGGTTTTCTGAGTTGACACCAGCCTCTTTATATGATAAGTTTATGGACATAATAATCCCAATGGGATGCCGGGGTAGCTCAGCTTGGTAGAGCGCGGCCCTGAAAAGGCCGGCGTCGGCGGTTCAAATCCGTTCCCCGGCACCATTTTTTAATATAGAAAAATAAAGGAAGTTTTCAGAGGAGGGAGCAGAAGAAGCTCCCTCTTTTTATTTTTCAGCTGACAGACGGTAAATTTAAGAACTTGAAGTCACAAATTGTGACTTCAAATTAAGATGGTTTTCAGAAAACGGTTGCCAAAAACGCTTTCATGTGGTAAATTGTTTATAATCCAATTTGAATAAAAAATTGAGGGTAACCCATCTCAACATAAGGAGGGTGCATGAAGGTTATCGCCATTGCGAATCAGAAGGGTGGTTGTGGAAAGACAACGACGGCCGTGGCATTATCGGCGGCGTTGGGGCATAATGGTGTCAGGGTTTTATTGATCGACCTCGATCCACAGGCGCACGCTACTGCGGCGGCCGGATACAATTCGGCAAAGGTGAGTAAATCGATATATAATGTGATGACCAAGGTGGATAACCGTAGCTGTGAGCTGGGTGATGCCGTACTCATAATGGAGGAGAAGTTTGATCTCGTGCCTTCGTGCGGGCTCCTCTCGGTTATTGAGCAGGAATTCAAGGATAGCCCACACGCGGTTTCAAAATTGCATAATGCCATAAGCTCCAATCTCGCGGCCTATGATTATGTAATTATCGACTGTCCTCCCAGTCTCGGATTTTTGACATTCAATGCTCTTCGGGCCGCCAATTCCGTAATCATCCCGATAGATATGGGTTATTTTTCGCTGATGGGTGTCAACAAGGTTCTGGATATGGTAGAACTTTTGGATTCTAAGACAGGACACAAGCCTTATGTGAAGGCGCTGGCCACGATGTATGACCGCAGGACAACTTTTTCCGAGGAGATCATCAAGAGCTTAAAAGAGAGGTTTAAAGAGAACCTCTTCTCGACGCGCATCGGTGTCAACGTAGATTTAAGAAAGGCCTCAAGGGACGGTATCTCGGTACTGCGATATGATATGAGCTCCAGCGGAGCCAGGGATTATCTTTCGCTGGCCGATGAGATTATCGAAAGCCAGGGAGAGGAGCCGTTTGAAGAACTCGAGAGCCTCAGGATCCCGCGCGAGGAGATTGCCCATAGCTTAGATGAGGAAGAGGTTGAAGTGAAGCCATCCCCCACGAGGATGCGAACCTTTTTTAATAGGTTATCGAGGATCAGCAGGCGGCCGGTATTTGGGAAAGATTCCGTCTTTGAAACATTGACCAAAAAGCGGTAACGACCGCTTTAAGGCCAACCTAGCTCAATGGCGGAGCAGCGGTTTCGTAAAGCTCGGGTATATCGGCTTAGTCTTTGCAGTATATAAAGATAGCGCGTCAAATTTCTTTCTGGGACCATTTTGGGACCATCTTTAAGATTCAATACCGTCCATTCGACACTATCTTCCCATTCCCGCCCTTACCTTAGAAATTAGATTGACACGTTTCTTTTTTAGTACTATAATAAGTTCGTAATCAGGAGAAAAAGATGATTGGCACGATAGTTGCGCAAGCAAGCAAGCAAGCAATAAGTTCTTATATACAGCTTTCAAATTTCAGCCCAGGGATTAATTAATTAATCCCTGGG
>JABMSB010000090.1 GCA_013202205.1 Candidatus Omnitrophota bacterium | reverse complement strand
TCTCGGTACCGAATGCCGCATCTCTGAACTCTATCTCGAGCGTCGTCTCAAGGCTGGCCCCGCGTTCCGGGCCCGGCCGTCCGCGGGTCGATCCTCCGAATATATCCCCGAAGAAATCCCCGAATACATCACCGAACCCGCTAAAAGAACTGGCATCGAAACCGCCACCCCCTGCGCCGGCTCCCATCGTATGGCCAAATTGGTCATATGTCGTTCGCTTGCGCGGATCGCTTAAGGTCTCATATGCCTCGGTCGCCTCTTTAAAACGGCCCTCTGCCTCTTTGTCACCGGGATTCTTATCCGGGTGATTCTTGAGGGCCTGTTTTCTATATGCGCTCTTTATTTCGTCCTGAGGTGCGTTCTTGCCAACCCCGAGGATCTCATAGTAGTCTCGTTTTGCCATAAGTGTTTTGAAATACCCTATTCCTTCTTCTCTTTATTCTCTTCATCTGTCTTGTACTCTGCGTCAACTATATCTTCCTTCTTCTGGTCATCCGGTTCCTTACCGCCTTCTTTTGCGGGCCCGGCCTGCGCGCCCTTGGCTGCCTGCTGGGCGGCTGACGCCTTGTATATCTCTTCGGCCAATTTGTGTGACGCGCGGGTCAACTCTTCCTGTACCTTCTTGAGCTTATCGAGATCGCCGCTGTCGAGGACTTCTTTGGCCTTATCAATAGTATCCTGGAGTTTCTTACGCTCCTCGAGGCTAAGTTTCTCTCCATATTCCTTAAGGGACTTGTCAGAGGTATATATGAGCGTATCCAACTGATTTCTCGCCTCTATCAATTCCCGCTTCTTCTTGTCTTCAGTTTCGTGGCCCTTCGCCTCATTGACCATATTATTTATCTCTTCTTTTGACAGGCCGCTTGAAGACTCTATCCTTATCTTCTGCTCCTTCCCTGTGCCGAGATCCTTTGCCGAGACATGGACTATACCGTTTGCATCGATATCGAAACTGACTTCTATCTGAGGGACTCCACGGGGTGCCGACGGTATGCCTATCAAATCAAACCTGCCGAGGGTCCTATTGTCAGGGGCCATCTCGCGCTCACCCTGCAATACGTGTATCGATACGGCTGTCTGGCTATCGGCAGCTGTCGAAAATATCTGGCTCTTTTTGGTAGGTATGGTCATATTACGTTCTATCAACCTCGTCATAACGCCACCCAATGTCTCTATGCCTAAAGAGAGCGGTGTAACATCGAGGAGCAATATGTCCTTCAGCTCGGAATCCCCGCTTAATATACCTCCTTGGATAGCCGCACCAACTGCAACGACCTCATCAGGGTTGACACCCCTGTGCGGTGCCTTCCCAAAAAGGTCCTTGACGAGATCCTGCACCTTTGGCATCCTTGTCTGGCCTCCGACAAGGATAATCTCGTCTATGTCACCGGCTTCTATGCCGGCATCGGCCATAGCCTGTTTGCAGGGAGTGATCGTCCGCTCAAGCAGGTCATCTACAAGCTGCTCAAGCTTTGAACGCGTCAGTTTCATCAAGAGGTGTTTCGGGCCGTTTTGGTCAGCGGTAATAAATGGCAGGTTTATTTCGGTCTCAAGGTTTGACGATAATTCACACTTGGCCTTCTCCGCAGCCTCTTTGAGGCGCTGCAGGGCCATCTTGTCCTTCCTTAAATCTACACCCTCTCCTTTTTTGAATTCATCCGCTATCCAATCCATTACACGCTGGTCAAGATTATCACCGCCTAAATGCGTATCACCGTTGGTCGCCTTTACCTCAAATACGCCTTCACCTATTTCAAGGATAGATATATCAAATGTACCTCCGCCAAAATCATATACGGCTATCTTCTGGTTCTTGTTTTTCTTCTCCAGGCCATATGCCAAACTGGCTGCCGTAGGTTCATTGATTATCCTTAAGACATCGAGGCCGGCTATCTGGCCCGCGTCTTTTGTGGCCTGGCGTTGCGCGTCATTGAAGTAGGCAGGCACGGTCACAACGGCCTTTGTCACCTTCTCCCCAAGATAGTCCTCTGCCGTCTGCTTCATCTTCTGAAGTATTATGGCCGATATCTCAGGAGGGGTATATTCCTTGTCACCGACCTTGACGACCACGTTGCCGCTCTTATCTTCATCCACTTTATATGGGACAAGCTTCTCTTCCACCTCAACCTCGCTGTGGCGCCTGCCCATAAACCTCTTTATTGAAAATACCGTATTCTCCGAATTGGTCACTGCCTGTCTTTTGGCAGGCTGCCCCGCCAATCGCTCACCCGCCTTTGTGAATGCGACCACTGAGGGCGTCGTGCGCGCACCTTCGGCGTTCTCTATTACCTTCGGCTCACCGGCCTCCATGATCGCTACGCATGAATTGGTCGTACCGAGGTCTATTCCTATTACCTTGCCTTTTACCTTAGCTTCTTTTGTCATCTCTCGTGCTACCTCCCTTTATTTGATCTTTAAGTTTTCTTCTTGCTGACCTTAACCTTTGCGGGACGCAATAACCTGCCGTTCAGTTTATATCCCGGCTGCAGCTCTTCTATTACGGTTCCTTCAGGATGGTCATCTGTCTCCACCATCATCATGGCTTCATGGACGTGCGGGTCGAACGGTTGACCGATGGACTCCACACGCTCAACACCATCCTGTTTAAGTATCTTATCTATCTCCGCCCTTATTATCTGGACCCCTTTTAAAAGCGAGTCGATATCCTTGGTGGCCTTAACGGCCTCGACAGCCCGATCAAAGTCATCGATTATAGGCAGTATCTTGGCGATTATATCGGTAGACGCGTACTTAATAGCCTCTATCCTCTCTCGGTCAAGCCTCTTTTTGGTATTTTCAAATTCTGCCTGAAGCCTCAACCACTTGTCATAATACTGGTCCGCGCGCTCCTTCTCTTTGAGGAGGATATCATATTCATTTCGCGGAATATCCAGGCTATCCCCCTTCTTCGCGGACTCCTTATCCTTCTTTGGGTCTTTAGATTTATCTCTTTTTGCGATCATCTCTTAATCCCACTCCTCGTTCATCTCGGCAAGCATCCTACCGATCATCTGTGAAAGATAATCTATAGCCGGTATTATGCGCGAGTAGCCCATGCGCACAGGCCCTATTACACCCAGCGTCCCTATAACCTTATCACCTATCTTGTAGTTTGAAGTAACTATGCTGCAATCTTTAAGATCGACATCTTTATTCTCCTGGCCGATATGGACCTTGAGACCGTCATCATGCATATCGCCTTTCATGAGATTTAGCAGCCTGTACTTTTCATCAAGAAGCCTTGCCATCTTTCTCCGTTTATTGAGATCCGCAAATTCGGGCTGATCGAAGAGCCTGGAGCTACCCTCAATGTAAAATTTATCACCATAGTCAGAGAGCAGCCCTTCCTGCAGGAGCCCTGAGGCCATCTTGACCATGTGATAACAAGAGTCCTTCTCCCCCTCCAATCTCTTTATCAGATCCGATTTTATGCGATCTAACGGCTGGCCGCAATATTCACTATTTAAGAATGTGGAGATTCTATCGAGTTCCTCCTTGGCAACGCCCTGTTCTAATTCAAGCATCGCGTCCTTGACCATCCCGGAATCGGCGACCACAACGATCAACACCCTATG
>JABMSB010000089.1 GCA_013202205.1 Candidatus Omnitrophota bacterium | reverse complement strand
TCTATCTAATGCCAGTAAATATTTGAACCGTGAGGAGTTGATAATTAAGGCCTGCCCGGAGCAACAAGCCTTCTGGACAGCGCTTAAAAATAAGATCTTCTCAACCTCTTTCTGAAAATCCTGCTTGGCCTTGAGGTGCATGTTTACATTGTGGTGCCTTATCTTAACCTGCCACTTCGAAGTTGAAAAATTCGACAAGATATCTTCTGAGACAGCTACCGCTTCATCCCTTATCGCCGTACATTTCTCCCAGCTGAGATAGTCAGAAAGGTCTAAAAGCTCAATCCTGCCTTTTAGTTTATGCAATACAGGATATGCTATCGCATAAACCTTTACCTTAAAGATAAAGGAGCAGAGCCAATATAAGGGCAGGTTGAGAAAATGGATTTCGGGTACTAATAAAAGCATCTTCTTCATATCTCTTTTAACCATTTGTCTGCGCCTTGATTCATAAATATTGATTGTTCTGTTTTAATTAATTTATTTTCGGAAAGTTGGAGATTTAATCTGCCTGATAAGGCGGCAAGATTCTCCTTAACCAGCGACTCTATCTCCTGCTGGTCCATTTGCGTTAAGTTTATACGGAAATCCTGTCGGTCACCAATTACCTCGATTAGATACTCTTCCTCATCGCAGATCTTCTTCTCATTCTTAGCGTAGTCATATATGGCGGTTCCGGGCTGAGGCGTAATGTAGCCAACGCTCGGATAGATGCCTGCCTCAAAACATACATCGAATGTCTTCTGTATCGTTTTTGCAGTCTCCTGCGGATACCCAAATACCAATGAAGTTTCGGTGAATATTCCTGCTTCGTGAAGAACCCTACTCTGAATTTTAAATCTATCGGCAGAAATCCTTTTGTTCATCGCCTTTAAAATTTCTGGATCTGCCGATTCTAAAGAATATAAAATATAATTAAATCCTGCTTTTTTCATTTTTTGCGCCAGTTCAAAATCGCCTTCCCCCAAAAAATCTGCCCTAGTGCACGCGGAATAGATCAAATCATTTAAACCCCCTTTTATAATCTCATCGCATAATGCGCTGCAATGCGCCTTTGAATAGAATGTCAAATCATCACGGAAGTTAATAAAATTGATATTATATCTCGCTTTAAGCTGCTTAATTTCCTCACATATGGATTTTGGAGAACGGGACCTATAGCCCCTTCCCTTAAAAACATGGTAACAAAAACTACATTCATAAAGACATCCCCTGGCGCTGACCACAGGCATGGCCCTTACGGAGTTATAATCTATTAAATAAGGCCTTGGCACCCCATCCTTGCTTCTGTCCAAATAGAGATCCGTATCGAATAGGCCCCAATCTACATTTGGAATTTGATCGATCTCGGAAATTAATGGCCTCTCTCCTGTTCTTATAACATTTTGGCTCTTTTTAAAGCAGATTCCCTTTACTTCTTCAAGGGGACCATTATTCGCAATAACCGAAAGCAGCTCAATGATAGTAAGGTCTCCTTCTCCCATCACGGCGATATCAACCTTTGTTTTAGATAATAAGAATTCCGGAATAGATGTTGCTACAGAATTACCGACAATTATCGGTATCTTTTTATCCTTCTGTTTGATAGTGTCTGCCAGCCATTTTACGATTTTGTACCCTGTTACGATGCACCCAAAAACAGCGACATCAAATTTTTTTGTGCGTATAATTTTTTCTACTTCACTATCGGAATATCTATGGGCATCTATATCCAGAAGTTCGCAGTCAAATCCTGCCCTATTGATGGCTGTGAGAATATATCCCAACCCCATGGGGGGATATGTCTGTTTCAAGTAAGGCCTTAGGCATATGTTTATCGCTAATATTTTCATAATCTATTTCACCGCCACTATGCCGCAAAAATTATACCACTTATAAAATATATCAAGAGATGTAAAACCATTGCGAATTAAGAGCTGCCTGTTTTCGTCTAACCTGTAGGGTATGAGCACGTTTTCGAGTGCCTCCCGCTTTTTTGAAATTTCCAATTTTGAGTACCCCTGCCTCTTTTTCATTTCATAGTAAAATTTTATGAAGATCTGGTTAAAGCTCGGTTCGTTTCCCAAAACTTTCTCAACTAAAATAAGACACCCCTTCTCAACAAGGCCTTCAAATATGCTGCGTATCAAGCTATCCCTATATAGAGGCCTCACGAACTGCAGCGTGAGATTTAAAACCACTACTGATGCATTATTAATCTTTAGAGGTTTATTCAAATCACTCTGGAGAAGCTCGCAATCCCTTGAAACCTGCATGGTTGTAAGTCTTTCTCTGCATTTATCCAGCATGTCCTGAGAATAATCGACGCCCATAAGTTTTATGTCTTTATTTATATGTTCGTGTAACGTCTGCAGTGTAACTCCTGTAGAACAACCGAGATCATAAACACCTGTACCATCTTGTGCAAATTCCGCGGCAATTTCGCCTATCATGCGCTGCAGCTCCTGATATAGCGGTACGCTCCTATTGAGCATGTCATCGAATACTTCGGCAGTATCCCTGCCAAAATTAAACTCGGCTAATTCAATTCCCTTTTTGGAAAATAGGGTATCTTTTTTCATAAAATCTCCTCATGGTCACAAATTTTGAGAGAAGCCATTTTACCACTCCCTTAACATGAAATAGCGCTAATAACCTGATTACCCTGCATGTTAAAGAATAAAAAGCCTCTGTACGCTTTAAGAAAGCCTTGGTCCGTCTATATTCCCCGTGGGGGATGTTATCTTTGCTGCGGCAACTATCCTTCTTTTTAAAAAGTGCTTTTATTCTGTTATTTCCTTTTACCAATTCAAATCCAAGGCACTCCATTACATAAACAAGCGTATCTAGCGAAAAGTAGTAGGTATGTGCGTTGTTTAGCAGGGCTAAAAAGTTTCTGTTGTGCACTTTTGTGGTACGCCAAAAAAGTCCCGGGGTAGCAATATAAATATACGCATTGGGTTTCATAATATTGCGAATATTTTTTAGCTCAGACTCCAAATCGACTAAGTGTTCAATTACGTGAGATAGGATGATCAGGTCTGCTTTCTTATTTAATTCCGCGAGTCTCTCAATGCCCCCTACATATAAATTTTTGACACCGGAATACTTCTTCCCATATTCCAGGTGCTCCCTTCCGTAATCTACGCCGGCTACCACAAAACCTCTTTTCGAAAAAGCAAGAAGAGAGGCCCCCATATAGCAACCGACATCAAAGACGACCCCCTGAAAACCTGGCAAGCTGTCGGCAACAAATTGCCATATCTTTTCTCCTTTTCTTACGCCTATATTCCACTTCACATCTATTTCAAGATCGCCATCTCCGTATAGATTGCGATATTCAATATCATAGAACTCCCGATATGAGCTTCTCGTCATCCTGGGATCGTTTCGTATTAAACCACACCTTTTGCAGATAACCACAGGATAATACAAATTATAGCGATCGCGCGCAGCTATAAACATCACCTCTTTATGCCTGCAAAAACAACCATTTTCTTCAAAAGTGTAAATATCATCTATTACCTTCTGCTCAACGCCCTTCCGGGCTATTTCTTGCAGCGCACTAAACTTGATGCCGCGGGTTGGTGACGAAACACCTTGCGCATATTGGAATCTCTTTGAAAGTAGTCTATTTTTATTAATATTACTCTGGAAATCATGCATATTTTTTTCTCAATATATTTGTAAGCCCGGTGTAACATTTTTTTATTTCGTCACTTTCTAAATTACAACTTTCAATAATAAAAATGGTATCGGGTTTATATACAATATTTTTAAACCATGCCTTTTCGTCAAATCGCGAATGGGAATCATCATAGCCTTCGTTATCACTCACATGAAAGGCTCCTACCGTCGTCCCCAGCTCATCGATAAAAGAATATGGGTCAAACTGCAGGATTTCGGCGGTGATCTTAAGGTGGCCCAAATCTACAAGAAATCCGAAATTATCTGAATTGACGCTTTTGTAGAGATCCATCAGCTCCCTTGAGCCGGCAGCAAGAAGAAGGAGATTCTTGCCGTTTATCAAATTCGAAGAAACAACTACGTGGTTCTCCACCAATAGCCTGACACCCATTCTTTTTGCATAGCTATTTAAGATGCTTATCTGTTTCAAGAATATCTCATAGGCCTTTTGATAGGGTATAATCTTGGGTTCTTTAAGGC
>JABMSB010000088.1 GCA_013202205.1 Candidatus Omnitrophota bacterium | reverse complement strand
CGCCCATCTCTCTCTTCACTTTGCAGCTGAGTACATATCCCAATAATGGCTCTTTGCACAAATCAAACTATCGTGATCCCCTTCTTCCACATTGACCCCATCCCTTATGACCACTATCTTATCGGCATTGCGTATAGTGGATAACCTATGAGCTATAACGATGACTGTCTTCGTTTTCGAGATATAGTCGATTGCGTTTTGTAACATGGCCTCAGAAATATTATCCAGGGCATTTGTAGCCTCGTCGAATATCAAAATATTCGGATTTCGTATCACCGCGCGTGCTATCGCGATACGCTGCTGTTGTCCTGTCGATAATTTCATGCCCTTCTCCCCTACCAGCGTTTCGTATTTGTCAGGAAAATTGTTTATGAATTCATCGGCATAAGCGATCTTAGCAGCCCTTGTTATCTCCTCCATCGAATATCCGTCGTGGCCAAAGGTGATATTATTCTTTATTGTGGAATGGAATATAAACGGCTCCTGGCTTACAAAACCTATTTGCGTTAACCAGCTCTCGGTTATATAATCCCGGAGATTTGCCCCTTCGACTAAGATCTCGCCCCGGCTTGGAGTGAGCAATTTTAAGAAAAGGTTTATTAGGGTGGTCTTCCCGCTTCCGGATGTTCCGACAATTGCTGTCGTCTTCATCGGTTCTATTTCAAAGCTTAATCCCTTTAGAAGGGGCGGCCTATCCTTGTAGGCGAAGTGAATATTTTCGAACCTTATTGGACTTCTCAAACAAGAAATCTTTTTGGTTCCGTCCGCGGGTTTTTCTATCCGGGATGTAATCACGTCAAAAACCGCTTCGGCGTCCGGCAGGAGCCTCATCGCCTTCATGCGCATACGCCCTACATTAGTCACATGAGGCAGGAGGCGTACGCATGCCATTAAATAGAGGGCAATCCCGGCAAGGTCTTTTATGGCTAACGCCCCTCCCTGTGCCAGTAGAACGACTACGATGATAAAGAGATACATCGATAGCTCTATAATACCCTTTGGCACGGAAAGCCACATCGTCTCCTTAAGATACGTACTGCGCAGTTTCCTATTTGCTCTATCAAAATCGGCTATCCATCGGGGTTTTGCCAGGTATATCAAAATATGCTTGACCCCGTTTATAAACTCGTTCGTAATCACTTGCTGTTTTATAGCAAAGGTGCGCCTCTTCTTGCCAAGGGTATATAACACCATCCGGGCTATGGCAGTTATTAAACCATTAAAGAGCGCTATAAAACCTATTACAAATATTGTAAACTTGAGGTTAATGGCGAAGAGCAACCCTACCAAAAACAGTATGTGGATGCATTCACCTGCAAGCTGTGGCAGGAGCATGAATAAGGCCATGGTATTCTGTGGAGCCGAAAATAGATAATATAAAATTTCCCCCTGTTTATGCTCGGCGAAGAACTGATATCCGCTCGCTGCATATCTCTTAAAGAGGCGGTCTTTGAGGTTATATCCCACGCTGCTCGCGCCCCGTCCTATCAGATACGCCAAGAATAACGAAACCATCAAAGAGAGGATCGTCACCACAAAAAGAAAGGCGGCCGCAGAGACTACAGGATTTTCGATGGGGATGAGCTTAGCTGTGCTCTCTACTAATGTTAAAAGGGGTTGTTGGTTTTGCGAAGAATATTCGGGCATGATAAAATTCAAGAGCGGATATATGGCGACAATGTTGAAACTGGCCAAAGAACCGGCTAAAAAACTGAAGATAATAATCGATATATAAATCGATCTGTGTGATTTTACGATCTCGTATAGATAATTACTCTTCTTAGCTTTCATATCAATTCCTTTTTAACGCCTGTTCAATTCTCGCGATATCTTTCATGAGAGCGTCAAAATCTCCAATACCAAGCGCCTGGAGGGGATCTACCCATGCCTTTTCGGGTTCTGGGTGCACCTCTATCAACAGGCCGTCCGCGCCTGCTGCTATAGCTGCCATTGAGACTGCACGGACATAACCCCTCTTAAAGGTAGCATGGCTTGGGTCTATGAATACCAAAACCGAAGGGGCATATTCATTCAATGCGCATATCGCTTGAATATCTATAATCGCCCTGGATTCTGCATTATGAGTATGGGATGCTGCAACTCCCCTTTCGCAACAGATAAAATTGTGCTTACCTCTTGCCTCGAAATGCTCCATAACGCCCAACAGAGACCTGATGCTCTCTCCGTAGTGCCTCTTTATCATGATCGGTTTTTGTGTTGCGGAGAGCGCCTCTATCAAATCCATGTTAAACATATGTCGATAACCTAGCTGAAACATATCCACATATTGTGACATAATCCCTACCGAGTCAGCATATAGGACCTCTGATACCACAGGTAGGCCGTATTTTTCACCAGCCTCTTTAAGGTAGCCCAGCCTCAGTTCAGCTTTGTTATAGAGCTCGCTCTTAGAAGGTATCTTTTTTCTGTCCCACTCGGTTATGCCGCTATCGGAGTCCGGCCTCATAAGCGGATCGCCATAGGGAAATGTGAGAGGCTTAAAGACGCCCCCTCTTAACATCTTGGCCCCTGACGACTTAACATTTTTGGCGATCTCCATGATTTGGGTCTTACTTTCTACTGTGCATGGGCCTGCGATAACAGCTGGCTGGTCTTTCGATAACTCCAGGCCACCCACACAAACCTTTCTTGTGTAATCCTTTCTTGTGATAAGCGGCAGGTTATCGATCATATCTTTGCTGGATATATCTTTCATAACTCTCCTTTTTTCTCCAAGGGTTTTCTGACACCTATAAATTCAAAACATTGGGAAGGGTACGGAAAAAATTTATAAAAAAGGATCCCATGCCGCCTATAGCGTTCCGAAATAACCGGGAAGATGTCAAAGTGCAGCTTTGAAAATTCGCTTAATGGATAATCTAATACTGAGATATCGTTTTTATAGGTAGAGTGGGAATGAAATCGATTACATGTAAAGAAATACGGGGTGCTTTTGAACGGTTCATTTCTTAAATAATAATCAAAATACTTTTTGCTCATTTCGCCAAAGGAGCTAAAGTTTGTCAATAGGTCCAAGCTCTTTGGCTGCGTCTTTTCGTAATACATCCAGGGCAGAAGGACAAAATCGTATTTACGGATAAATTCCCTGTTTATCCTGCCAGCACCGCGGATCTCTTTCATAGAGGCTATTTTGGCCTCCGGAAATTCTTTACCTAAAAAGTAATGGGCCAAAACGAGTTGTTCCGGAAAATCGACCAGGACATGGTGGCTCTTTGGAAATTCTTTTTTTAGTAAGTTGGAAAAAACTCCATAACTTGACCCTATATCCATGGAGACAAAATCGCTGCTTAGCCTCTTTTCTAATACCTGCTTAAATAACCACAGCAGGTATATGTGCCTGGTCCAGCGCCAAGTGTACTTATACCCTTTGTAAGAGAATAGATTGGGGTTGCCGACGGTAGACGATGGATATTTTTTAAGAAGATCTGCACAATTATAATCTTTTAGAAGTTTTAGGCGTCCCCTTAGAACTTTATAGCGCCCTCTCCAGTTTCCATCAATCAATCGCCTTAATATGGTCATAAAACCGGGTTTTGCGCATGGCCAGTCGTAAATAAAGACGGTCTGGCCCCTGAAGTTCCTTATTACATCCTCGCGCAGTGTAAAGTCAGAATTTATGAAACGCCTCGATTCTTGCGGAACCTGACTTTCCCATTTTTCGCCTAAACCATCCGGGTTGAACTCAATTCCTGCTTCCTTTGCGGCATGCAAATTCTCTTCGATCGTTTTAATTAACTTAATATCTTCCATTTTATCGACGGATCGCATCTTTTACCTCTTCATTATTTTTTATAAGCCAGGAATGGTCCGGGTCAACGCAACCGGCCAATCTCTTACCTTCACCGGCCAAAAGGAATAAATAGTACATCTTATAACCCGGTCCTGCGACAATCTGGTGATAGCCCCATGGTATAAAAGTTATCTCGTTGTTCTTTAAAAGGATCGTCTCCTCGACACCCCTCTCGGGAGAATAGATCCTCTGGATACCAAAGGCGCCGGGCTTGGCCATCTTAAAATAATAGAGCTCCTCATGAAGAGACTCTTGTGGTAACTTCAGGGTCTCATGTCTGTGCGGGGGCGTTCCAGACCAATTTCCCGCGGGATTTATCGTCTCCCCGACAATGAGATTTACCGATGGGGAGTTGTCTCCAATGATCATCCTGACTTCTCTCTGCCAGTTATCCCTGCCAACCTGCATAATCTTAATATCTTCCGGAGAGATTACCGCAAATTTTGATCTCTTATCACATTTTGCTGAGCAAATTCCTATCTCTGCGTCGTATCCCTTCAAAACATACTTTGTATCCCTGGGTACATATATAGCCGATGGGAGATCGTCGAAGACGGTCTTTCTTCTTCCCAGCCCTTTAAAGGTTTTGCCATCCAGGGTGATGTCGCAAGTACCTCCGAAGATTACCAGGGCTACTTCGCTGGTACCGCTCTCGAGCAGAATCTCCTCGCCATAGCGCAGAAAAATCACACCGAATCCGGTAATATAGTTAAAGGCCTTCTCCGGAAACTCTACTTTATTATATCCTCTTTTGATAGATAGCGCTGTCTTGTAGCTCTTCACTTTTTAGGCACTCCTTTGTGTTGGCCATAAATTCTTTTGCACATTCGTCAAATCCTGGCTCGAGCGTTATCTCTCCCGAGATATAACCCCGATACCCTATATCCTTTAAATCCTTAGCTATCCTTTTAAAATCTATATGGCCTTCTCCGGGGTAGCGGCGATTGCTATCTGCAAAATGGATATGTGATATCAATCCCCTTGCTTTCGCTACAGGCGTTGAAAAATCCCCTTCCTCTATATTCATATGAAAGGTGTCCAGCAATACTTTTAACCCGCTGTATTTAAATCGTGATATAAAGCTGAGCACATCGTCGGTCTTATTCAAAAAGCTCGTTTCGTACCGATTTATCGGTTCTATGGCAAGAATTGTATTGCTTTTAGACGCATAATCGCATAGCCGATCGATGCTTTCTGTGAGCTTGTCGAAGGAATTCTTCCAGCGGCGACTTCCGATAGGAGCCCCGTCCACCTTGCCCCTCACAAGACCGATTATGACTTGCCCATTAAGACGCCTTGCGAGATCGATATGATCGACCATTCTCTTTAAGGCTTTTTCTCTTATCTCCTCATCCAGCGACGACAATGATAATCCCTCTTCTATAAATGCGAGTCCTGTGCCTATCGCCGGCACCTCTAGACCACACCTCCTAGCTGCCGTCTCGATCGCATCGATATCTATCGATTCAGGGTTGCCGATGGCAAGCTCAACCCCGCTATACCCCAAGGAGGATAGGAGGGAAAATTTTCTTGACCAATCTTGCCCTCGATCAACTTCTTTTTGAGAGGGAAGGACCACAAAAGAGAGCTTCATCCTGATGACTCCTGCTGTTTTCTTTTTTCCACCAATCCGGAAATGCTTTCTCCGCCAACTGCTGGCTCTTCGCATCTGTAATTTCTATCACAGAAAATAGATCTATAATCTCAAAGATACCTACCTTATCTCCCAGTAATCTGCCCTGCCTGATAAACTCTGGATACGTTACACATGCCAATCCCGGATAACCGCTGTGAATGGGCTTCTTAACCTTTCTTGCTGCAAAACCTTCATCGAGACGCATGAAGGTATCACCCTGTTGTTGCCACGAAGATTTATAGGTAGGCTGTCCACACAATGCAGAGTCTAAACCATTGTGAAATAAGAGCTCGATAAGGCCATCTATTAGATTATGGGGTCGAAAAGGCGCATGGGCCCCTAGATAGATGACTAGGTCAGCAAATTGGCCCATCCCCTCAAGTTCCATCACAGAATATTTCAAAACCTCCTCAATACTAACCTCCGGCAATGAGAGCTCGACTGGTCGCCTGAATGGGGCCTCAGCCCCAAAACCCCTTGAAATTTCAGCTATTTCAGGGTTGTCTGTAGAGACAATAACCTTGTCAATAAATTTCGATTCTTTTGCGCGTTCTAAAGTATACTCTATTAACGGTCTGCCGCATAGATACTGCACCTCGCCTTTTACCGGGATAATAGCCGTTATATTCAGATTTTCGATAAGATGTCTCTCTTTGTGCGAAATAGGTTCTCTCGACTCCATGATCTTCACAATATTGCTGCAACGCGCCGCGTCCGCCGATTGATGGATGCCATGGTAGTGGTATACGCTGGCCTCGGGCTCATATATTATCTTATAGCCACTCTTGATAATCTCTTTGGCCCAAATTCGGTCCTCAATATTTGTCACATTTTCATCAAATGGGATCTTCTCCCACAGAGATCTCCTTATCATACTGTTTGCATTATGAAAGAAGCTGTCCTTTACCTGAACACGCTTATCGAGGCCGAAGATTATCCATAAATCCCGCTTATCCAAATCGGTCGTTTGATTCATTGGCTCCTGCCTGCCATAAACTCCTGCAACATCTGGGTCGTCAAAATTTTGGAGAAGGTTAACAAGCCAGTCTTTTCCTTTGGGAATGCAGTGAGCCGAAAGCGAAACCAAGAAATCTCCGTTTGAGGCCTTTATCCCCAAATTTAGCGCCTTTCCCGGCAGGTAGCTATCGATCGTTAAAATCTTTGTGTCAAATTTCTTCGCCTTGGCAATCGTTCCATCTGTACTATTATTATCAACGACTATCACCTCGAAATCCCTGTACGATTGATTAAAGACCGACTGCAGGCAAGAAGAGATCCACCTCTCTTCATTCTTTGATCTTACTATTAGTGAGACTTTCATGTCAGCTCCGTTCGATTTCTTCACAAATGCGGGTTACTTCTAAGGCCTGATCAAGTGTACACCCTTGTCCATTGGCCGTCTTTTTATGGACACAGGTTTCGATGAAACATTCCATCTGTTTTAAAACCCCGGGCTTATACTTAGTATCGGTGTAACGAGTTTTTTCCACATGCGGGACATATCTTCTTATCGGGACCTCCCCTGATGGTTCAATAGATTCCATGCCTTTGTATATATTTAATACTTCGATCGGGCATAGTTTATAAATTGAATCGCGAAAATTAAAAGTAATGGCTGTATTGCTTGGGGCGTCGAAATTTGCTTTTAAGTGTACTGGGATATCGTAGCGAATGGAGCGCAAGATGCCGTTATATGCCTCGACATGGCCCGGCCCTGCGCTGCGCTTTTTGCTCATTGACTCCACTTTTAGCTCGCCGATTAAAGAGATGAGGAGATCCAGCCAATGGGATGACATATAGATCAATATGTACTTTGCTATCTTGGGCGACTTAGTCTTCATCAAATTCCCAAGGGGTTCAGGAAAGTTTAGATCGATCGAAATGAGTTCCTGCTCGTCGAGCGCCTGTTTTATAAGAGGCATAAAGTCATAAAATCGCCTATTATATCCTACCATAATCCTGTCATGATATTGTGCTGTGTTAGCCATTATCTTTTGTAATGCGCTGGAGCTTAAAGCGACCGGCTTTTCCACTAAAGATGGTAGGCCTGAATTAACAATTTCCTGTATTATGCCCTCTGTCTGGTCCCAGCTGACGGAAACGACCAGCGCATCGGGCCTCTCTTCTTCAATCATCTCCCTCCAGTCCTGATAGGAATTTGCAATGCCGTAGAGCTTTGAAAAATCTGCGATATTCCTTGATCCTGGCCTCCCAGAAACTCCGACGATATCATGGTCCAGCGCCCGAACTGCATCGGCATGAAATCCGGCCATCTTTCCACAACCTATAAATCCAAATTTTAGCATTTAGTAATTCCTTTTTCTTTCGTTTCGTAATATGCCGCCCATCTTTGAAAATGCATACGTCCATTATAGAGACCGTTGACATCGCACACGTTGCAGGGAGAAAATGCCCTATTGCCTGCTATCAGCTCTCTTCGAATATTGCTGAACCTCTCAGCAGCCCAGATTTCAAAGACCGTCTGCCTCTCAACATTACCCACTAATACCTTTTTTAACCAGTCATTTGAACAGATCACTACGTCACCGTTATAGTCGATGAGCATCTTATAAAACGGATAATAGCATGGCTGTTTTAGCGGGTCTTTCAAAGGCCCTAATTGTAAGCTTTCATTTTTCAGCGTAATGGCACCCGCCCTGTTCGATATTGTCAAGCCATAGCTTTCTTCGGCGGCCAGGTATCTTCGTCTGATTATAAACTGCTTATCGTTTAGTCCGAATT
>JABMSB010000087.1 GCA_013202205.1 Candidatus Omnitrophota bacterium | reverse complement strand
TTCGAATATAACCACTTACGCCGGCATGGGGGATTGAACTATATAACCCCATTTGACAAGCTTCAAAAAGTTACCGAATTATTGAGCTAGTACAACGGCTCCAAAGTTGTAATCGGAACCATCCCTGAAAACTACCTGAAGGTTAGAGGATTTCAATACCGGAGAAGACGCTGAATATATCAACTTGCTCGCTATCAAAAGTAGGTTGGGCCGATTCATATACCCACTGGTTTTGTTCGTTCCGATATCTAACGCGAGGTAGCGTTCGTGTTTCGCCAACCGCCCCAGACGCATTCATACGATAATCGCCAGTACCCAATATATGACCCGTTATAGAAATCTGTTTACCAACGAGGGAGTCAAGGTCTTGACTCGAAAAACTCGCTGCGCCTCCACCTGTGGCTGTAGATAAATCTTGCTGACTCCACTGATTTACACCAGGTTGCCCCCCTTCATCAGAGAAGCGAGTCGTCAGAAGAAATGTCTTATTTTCGCATTTCGAAGGATCGACATTTTCGCCTGCAGGAGCACTAGCTGTCTGCACGTTTATTGCAAGCCGCCCATATGAATCCTTTACAAGCGTTCCAATAAAGGTGGGCTCCCATCTAGCTGGTGCGGGGTCATTGTAGTTAGCATAGCTCACATTTCCATCCTGGTCATAATTTTTAGCCATATATGCATATCTTCCCTGCCTTCCATATCCATTTCGCGCCCCAGCAGACCATGTATAGTGTACCTCTCGTGTCAAATTCCCATCGACGTCATATTCGAAGCGCTTGGACATAAGTTTATCATTACCTCCGCCACGATATCGAGATACAGGGGGATATCCACCACTATACCATGGTACAAGAGGAGAGCCCTCTGCAAACTCAATTATTCCTCTCTCATAGTTACTCGTGGTTGAAAGAACATTATTGGCGCTGATTTCGTTTCCATACGGGTCTGTCAAAGAAATATGTGTCATTAAACCAAGGGCATTATTTACTGTGTGGGTTTGAGTTCCATATCCGTAATTCTGGGCTGGTCCGCCCTGGCCGGTAACATAAGTACTCTGATAGGTATACGTATTGCTGGTAGAAAAATTTGTCTTTACGCGGTTTTGTCTATCCTCGAAGGACTCTAAGTTTCCATTTCCCGTATAATTAAATTTGCCCAAGATGTTCCCATCTGCATCTCTGATAAATGTTGGCCTACTTCCATCATGCTCTATGTTGATTCTGTCGCTCAGGCTGAGTCCCCACGATGAGAGATCTATCATCTTCAGTGCAGCCCTAACCCCTTGGGGCATGTTATCAAGATCGAGCCCGGTCCTGTACTGGACCTCTCTTTCCATTGTTATATCGGCTGCTGTCTCCTTCTTGCCGGAGTCACCCTTAAGATACCCTGATAATGCACGCGCACCATCCTCATATTCATAGACCAGCCCTATAGCCGGGCCTGCTGTGACGAGCATGGATGCTGCCACGGCCAAACTTAGCAGCTTCGATAACCATCTTTTATTGGTATTTTTCTTCATTTTATCATCACCTTTGTTATCTACTTATAAGTATAACATATAATAAGGTAATTGCAATATCCGAACATAGCCAAAACGTGTAACGCTTTGTCTGTAAAGGAGTTATGTTAAATAGTATTGGATTATCTGTTGAAAAAGTGCGAAAGGCGGCTACTCGATGACTTCAGGGGTAGCCCATAGACAGTGGGTATGTGTCGTACTGCCGTGGGAATGCGCAACAGGAGGATAGTTCGTTGTATACATCTCCTCTTCGGGTACCATATAAATGGCCGGCTCGCCGTCTTTATGCATGTGGGGGTGTTCCGGAAAATATGGTGGGCTTGTCCCCACATCGCGCCAGGCAGCTATACAATAATCGTCCGACGGGCCTATATCTACCCAGTCAGTATCCTGGTCCTGGGGTAGTGGGATAGCGGGTAACTTTATACCGTATTCAAAATACCTGCTTGTCTGGGGTGGCATTATTACATCGAAGTCTGATATATCGCTGGCATATGTTTGATTCTCAACGAAATAGACCTCCTGGGAAACCTTTATGGCAGCGAAGACATTATACGCCTCAACGCACATAGACCGGCGCATAGCCTTTTGATATTCGGGCATCGCCACAACGGCCAGGATACCCGTAATCAAAACGACTATGATCAATTCAAGTAATGTAAAAGCACGCCTATTCATCTTATCACCTAATATTAGGGATGATAATAGCTTATAAGACCGACGATGGCCTCTAATTAATTTATATCATATTTTACTGCCAATGTCAAAATAAGATTGAGGAGTTAGGGACCTACAATACAATAAGGGTACAGATCCCCGATTGGGTTTGGGGCAGATCCCCGATTGGAAGTAGAAACGTCTTGGGTTGGGGAGAAGTTGGGGCTTTTAGGTGGCCTTCTGGGTGACCTTCTTTTCTTGCTTCATCATGAGGCGGCGGATATTCTCTTTGTGTTTGTACGTGGTCATTAAACAGAGAAGTGCTGTAGCCAGTATTAAACCCAAAGGCTCGCCAAGAATAGCGGCAAATATAGGGATGCTGGCGGATGCGACCAGCGATGAGAGTGAAACGTATTTGCTTATCAATACCGTTATAACCCACGTAATTGCGCCCAAGGCAAGGATGTTTGGGCATAGCATGAATAAAACGCCTGCTGAGGTGGCAACCCCTTTACCACCCTTGAATTTCAAAAATATGGTCCAGTCATGGCCGATAACGACTGCTAATCCAATCGCCAATTTATAAACCTCAAAATCAATATTCCCCACCGGCCTGTAGAAGGTCTTTGTTATGAACAAAACGGCCACAACACCTTTTAGTATATCGAGGATCAATACTAAGAGGCCGGGCAATTTACCTACCGTGCGATAAACATTTGTAGCACCGACATTACCGCTGCCATAATTCCTGATATCGATACCACGGGATAATTTCGCAAAGATATAGCTCGTTGGTATTGAGCCGACTAAGTATGATAAAAAAAGTCCGGATAGTAAAAATAATACTGTCATCTCAAACTCCTTTTCTTCTTTAAGTCAAATCTAAGGGGTGTGCCTGAGAAGTCAAATTCACGCCTCAATACACGCTCAAGGCGATTTATTGTATCAGCCCGCACATCTTTGGTATTGTTTACAAAGATCAGAAAACGCGGAGGAGAGGTCTCCACTTGTGTCATAAACTGGGCCTTCACATTCATGGGAAAGTACTTCTTAAAATTTTTAAGTATTTCATTTAGCCTGTGTGTGGGTATGCGCCTTTTGCGGTTCTCCTCAATCGTTTCGGCTAAGGCCATCGCCTTCAACACATTCCTTCCCGTCTTGGCCGATGTGAATATCACGGGATATAGTTCTATTTTTTTAAACCTCTCCCGCAACATATCCATATAGTCTGACATAGGCAATTCCTTAACAAGATCCCACTTATTGACGACAAGGATAAGTCCACTGCCCGCCTTTAGCGCGAAGTCCAATATTCTTATATCATCCTTTCTTAAACCGTCATACCCGTCTATCAGAAGGAGCACAACCTGACTTCTGCGCACGGCTTCCTCCGCCCTCATAATGCTATATACATCGACGGCCTCTTTTATCTTACGCTTATGTCTTATGCCGGCGGTGTCTATAAGGAGGTACTTGGTACCGTCTATCTCGCAGATCGTATCTATTGAATCCCTTGTCGTCCCGGGCTTATCATCGACGAGAACACGTTCCGTACCAAGGCAAAAGTTTAGGAAGGATGATTTTCCGACGTTGGGGCGACCCACTATGGCGATCTTCAGATATTCCTCCTGGGGTGCGCCGGGGGGAGACGGCTTGAGACCTGATACTATATGGGATAAGATTTCGTCTATGCCCCTATTGTGCAGCGCTGAAACGGCAAAGAGATGGTCAAACCCTAATTGATAAAACTGCATCACATCCTCTTCCATCTTCTCATTATCTACCTTATTGGCAATGAGCAGGACATTCTTTCCGGATTGGCGGAGTATGGGCACGAACTCCTCATCCAAGCGCGTTATCCCGTCTATTGCATCACAGACAAAGAGAAGAAGGTCTGATTCCTCCACTGCCAGCTTTATCTGGCGCTTAACCGAGTGCGCCATCTCATCCGCGTCTTTGCGCACAAAGCCGCCGGTATCGACGAGATTAAAGATAGATCCGTCTTTTTCGACGCTCGCTATTATCCTGTCACGCGTCGTGCCGCTGGCATGTTCTACTATGGCGTGCCTTCGCCCAAGAATCCGGTTAAATAGGGATGATTTACCGACATTGGGCCGTCCTACGATCGTCACCGTCGGCATGCCGGATCCATTGATATCAGGTACTTGCTCTTTTTTATGTCTCATTTAATTGCCTTGATCCTTTTATAATGTAATCTATGCCGGATGCAATGGTAAGGATGACGGCCACACTCCACAATATATACGCAAACCGAAAATGGGTGAGTACGGCTATGATCGTCATCATCTGAAAAAATGTCGTCATCTTGCCTAAGGCAGTAGGTTCAGCCTCCACCTTGCCGGCTATGATGTAGATGATTATAGCACCCAGTATTATAACCATGTCACGGCTAACTACTATGACTGAGACCCATGCCGGCAACTTCATATCAGCAGGTAGGCCTTCGGCCATTGAGAGGCAGAGGTAAGCAGTTATCAAAAGGACCTTGTCTGCTATGGGGTCGAGTATGGTACCGAGGCGGGTCTTTTGGTTAAACCGGCGCGCAATAAAACCGTCAACCCCGTCGCTTATGACTGCCAGCGAAAAGAGGATCAGCGGCAAGTAAGAAAGAATTCCCCTATTGCTTTGATAATAAAGTATTGAAGCAACAAAAAAAGGAATTACGAGAATCCGGCCTATGGAGATCTTATTGGCGAGGTTCATAGAGACAGACTGTTAGTCCTCTTCCATCGTATTGCCTATTAGCGCTCCTGCGGCAGCACCGGCCAACCCTCCAATCGCAGCACCACCAAGGGCATGGTCTGACTGGTTTCCTATTATGGCACCAGCACCCGCACCAAGGAGACCACCGTATGTTGCACCCTTCTCGGTGGTAGTACATCCCGATACGGTCACCAACATAAGCACTAACAGGGAGATTATTAAATACCTCACCTTAAACCTCCCTTCCATCTTAACTATATCACATATATACACGATGTCAAGGGGGGTGGTGAGTTCTAACACTACTAAATACAACCAGTTACAACTAATTATTTCGTAATATTTTTATACGTTTCGGCGGCCAGAATATGAAGAAGGCCCGGCCGATTATATTGTCCTTTGGCACGATCCCCCAGTATCGGGAATCGCGGCTTGAGGCGCTATTGTCACCCAGGACATAATAGGAATCTTGGGGAACTTCAAAGGCCTCCCCTTCCTTACCAAAGACAGACCTATTATAGTAATAGTTGTTATGGATAAAGGAAGGCTCTTCCGCGATCTCGCCATCTATCCTGATCTTGCCATTGGCTATCTCTACCTCTTCCCCGGGAAGCCCTATCACTCGTTTTATGAAATCTTTATCCGGATCGAGCGGCGACTCGAAGACCATCACATCACCGCGCGCAGGCGCGCGCACGGTGAAAACACGCTTATTGGTGAATGGTATGCGCGCACCGTAGATAAATTTACTGACAAATATCCTATCTCCCTCAACCAGGGTCGGCCGCATAGAGCCTGACGGTATCTTAAACGGCTGTATGATAAAAGTGCGTATAATGAGTGCGAGTACTATGGCGATGATGAGTGGCTTTATCCATTCTTCATACCAGTAATCCCAGATCTTCCTTAGCTTCACTCTATCCATATTTGGGCCTCTTTTTATTTTTTTTATACCTTTAGCGCTGCAAGGAAAGCTTCCTGGGGAATCTGTACCTTACCAAACTGCTTCATGCGCTTCTTGCCCTTCTTCTGCTTGGCCCACAACTTCCTCTTACGCGTTATATCTCCACCGTAACACTTGGCCGTGACATCCTTTGACAACGCGCGTACACTTGAACGCGCTATCACCTGGGTGCCTATAGCCGCCTGTATGGCGACCTGGTAAAGCTGGCGGGGTATTGCGTCTTTTAGCGCATCTACCAGCGCCCTGCCTTTATTGTATGCCTTATCCTTAAATACGAGTGAGGAGAGCGCGTCGCAGGGTTCATCATTTATCAATATGTCCAACCGCACAAGCTTAGTAACCCTATATTCTAAGAATTCATAATCCAAAGACCCATACCCGCGGGTCATAGACTTTATCTTGTCGTAGAAATCTACTATGACTTCCGAGAGCGGTATAAGATACACTAGACGCGCCTTATTCTCATCCAGATATTCAGTGCTTACATACTCGCCGCGTTTAGATTCAGCCAGCTCCAATATAGAGCCCATCGAGTCTTTTGGGAGCATTATATAGGCCCTTGCATAAGGCTCCAGCGTCTCACTTATCTCATTCGGAGGAGGCATCTTGCTCGGGTTATCCACCTCGAGTAATTCACCGTTTATCTTACGCACCTGATATATTACACTCGGCGTCGTCATGACCAGGTTTAGATCGAATTCTCTTTCCAGGCGCTCCTGGACTATCTCCATGTGCAAGAGGCCTAAAAAACCGCATCTAAACCCATACCCTAAAGTTACCGAGGATTCCGGTTCATAAACGAAAGATGCGTCGGAGAGCCGTAACTTCTCAACCGCATCGCGTAATTTTTTAAAATCCTTTGCATTTACCGGATAAATACCGCTATAGACCATCGGCAGCATCTTCTTATACCCGGGCAGAGCTACAGCTGCCGGATGTAGGGCGTCTGTTATCGTGTCACCCGTACTGACCTCTTTTGCGTCACGTATATTGCAGGTGATGTATCCGACCTCACCACACGATAGCCTGTCGATCTTTGTGGGGTGGGGCTTAAATACCCCGACCTCCTGTATCTGGTACACCTTTTTACTGCTCATCATCTGTATCTTCATGTTCGGCTTAAGATATCCGTTGAAGACGCGCACATAAATTATCACGCCCTTGTATGTATTGAAATTGGAATCGAAGACCAATACCTGCAGGGGCGCTTCCTCGCTCCCTGAGGGCAGAGGCACCTTCTTTACGATGCGCTCAAGAATCTCTTCCGTACCTATGCCTTCTTTGGCGCTGGCTAAAATTATCTCATCTTCGGGAAAGTCGAGTATCGACGATATCTGGTGCTTGACATCATCGATCTGGGCGTTTGCAAGATCTATCTTGTTTATCACGGGTATTATCATCACGTCGTGCTCCATGGCGAGATAGAGATTTGCTACCGTTTGCGCCTCAACGCCCTGCGCGGCATCTACCAAAAGAAGCGCGCCCTCGACCGCGGCAAGGGACTTTGACACCTCATAGGTAAAATCGACATGGCCCGGTGTATCGATAAAGTTTAGAAGGTATTCTATCCCGTCCTTTGCCTTGTAGGCGATTTTGACCGCGGAGGCCTTGATGGTAATGCCCCGCTCCCTCTCCAGATCCATGTCATCTAGCACCTGATTCCTGAATTCGCGGTCGCCTATGGCGCCTGTAAACTGCAGGAACCGGTCTGCCAGGGTAGATTTACCATGGTCTATATGCGCTATTATTGAAAAATTTCTTATTCGTGACAGTTCCATATTTAATCTGTTACTTCTATCATCTCCCATGTCGCGTTGTCCGGGACAAAATCCCAAATGTGGTTTATGTCCAACCCCTGATAATGGCACCTGATCATGGTTGAAACAAGTTCGTGCGATACCACACAGATCGTCTCTGCCTTGTGGCGTTCTACTATCTTATCGACTGCATTTACTATCCTGTCATATGCATCCTTCATACCCTCACCCTTCGGCGGCTTTACCGATAAGGGCGCGGTGCGCCATGAAGCGAACTGCTTCTTATACCTCTTCTTTATCTCATCTATCCGCAACCCCTGCCAAACACCCTGATTCAATTCATTGAGGCTCTTTAGTTTCTTGACCTTTAGATCATGGTATTGGGCGATATACTCGGCTGTCTCATAGCTGCGGGAAAGCGCGCTTGAATATATGGCGTCTATCTTTATCTTTGAGAGGCTTATCGCCATCTCCTGCGCCTGGCGCCTACCTTCTATGCTAAGCGGTATATCAAGCTCTCCCTGTATGCGGTCCATCTTATTCCAGTCAGTCTTGCCGTGTCTAACCAATACAAGATTGGTCATATAAGGAATCCTCTTATTTCGTTAGATGTTATTAGCAACTTTTTTGCCGAATGCCAATAGCCGCGCCACTTCTTTGTCACTCGATGCCTCAGCATATATCCTTAATATCGGCTCAGTACCTGAAAGGCGTAAAAGAAGCCAGCTATCATCACTCCGTATAAGCTTTATCCCGTCATAGGACTTGACACAAGCGACATCCTTGCCCAATATCTTCTTAAGGTGCTTCTTCTTAAGGGCCGGTATCAACCGCGCCTTCTTATCCTCCGGGTAATGCGTGTCTATGCGCCCGTAACGGAACTTTCCGTAAACCTCCTCGACATCCTTCAGTATTTGCAGAATACCTTTACGCCTGTGCGCCATCATCTCAAGGAGCAAAATGGCGGATAGCGTCCCGTCCCGCTCAGGCATATAACCTTTAAAACCTATGCCTCCGGACTCCTCTCCCCCGATTAAGACATTCCTTGTCATCATAAGCTCGGCGACATACTTAAACCCTACGGGTGTCTCATGCATCTTTAATCTATGCTTTTGGCATATCCTATCAAGCAATGTCGAGCCTGATATCGTCTTTACAACCTCTCCCCTGTAGCCCTTATCCTCTACAAAATGGAGTAATATAAGCGCCATTATGGTATGGCTCGATATAATCCTGCCGTCCGGGCTTGCCGCCCCAACCCTGTCCGCGTCACCGTCGGTAGCAACCCCTATATCGAAGCGGCCCCTCTTCGTCTCCCGGATCAATTCCCTTAAGTTCTTCTCTATCGGTTCGGGATTTATGCCGCCGAAGGACGTATTGGCCTCAGTGTGCATCGTCGTCACCTTCACCCGCGTCCCTGCAAGCATGCCTGCGATATAGTCATCACCTGTCCCGTACATAATATCGACAAGCACTTTGAGCGGAGATCTCTTTAATAAGCTCATGTTAAGATATGAACGTAAAAAGGCCTTGTGCGCCGGCCGCATATCCTCAATAACTATTTTTCGCTTTTCGATGGCTTCATCAAAAAGCATCGTCTTAACGGCGCTCTTCCTGAGCCGAGATTCTATCTTTTCAATTATATCCGAGCCGGCAGAACCTGCGTAATATGCTTTATATTTTATGCCATTATACTGTGGTGGATTATGGCTTGCCGTTATCATCACCCCGCCCGTCAACCCCTTTCGCTGGATGAGATAACTCACAGCCGGTGTAGGCGTGGGCCCATTGGCCAGGATAACCTTGACACCATTCGCCGCCAATACACATGCGGCCAGCTCTGCAAACTTATCTGACTGAAAACGCGTGTCATATCCGAGCGCAACGACACCCCTGCCGCTTTTTCGCTTGGCATCATTTTTGTGGGTCTTGACATATTCTGCTATGGCCTGGGCGGCTACCTGCACATTTTCATATGTGTAGGTATCGCCGATTACGGCGCGCCAGCCGTCTGTGCCGAATTTTATTACCTCTTTTTTCTTTTTCCCTGATTTTCCCACTTTAGCCTTTCCCCCTTCCTAGTCTTTCGCGCGAGATTATAATCCGCGTAGCTTTCTTATAGCCTCTTTATAATTATCGGTCTTAAATACGGATGTCCCGGCGACGATCACATTCGCGCCTGCCCTGATAACCTGTTTTGCATTGCCGGGGCCCATGCCGCCATCTACCTGGATATATCCGTCATAAACTTTTCTCAGTGCGCGTATCTTTGGCACAACAGATTTCATAAACTTCTGCCCGGCAAACCCGGGATTGACGGTCATAAGGAGCACCATGTCGACCATATCGAGCAGGCCCCTCACAGCCGATAGGTCAGTATTGGGTTTCATGGATATGCCAACCTTTTTACCGAGATGTTTTATCTTGCGGATAACGACCTTTGGATCCCTTACCGATTCGACGTGGAATGTTATAAAATCGGCTCCGGCTTCGGCAAACGGCTTAACATAAAAGGCCGGGTCTTCTATCATCAAGTGGACATCGAGCACCAGCGGTGTGCATTTGCGTATCGCCTTTACAACGAAAGGCCCTATCGTTATATTGGGGACAAAATGGCCATCCATGACGTCGATGTGCAACCAATCTGCCCCGGCCTTCCTGGCCGCACCGATATCTTTTTTGAGCGATCCGAAATCTGCTGAAAGCACACTTGGCGCTACCAGCACCTTTTTTGAAACGTTCCGCATATACTCTCCTTGATTTTCAGGTTTAAAAATGTTCTACTTTGTTCGTTTTGACATCATCGCATATACGCGCGAGATATCCTCAAGGGTTATGATACCGGACAACTGCTTGCCTTTTAATACAGGCATGGCCTTAAGCCCGGAAGATTCCATCTTCTGCTGCACTGCAGTCAATTTATCTGTCGTGTATGCTATTGGAAATTCCCTCCGCATAACATCCTCGGCCAGCGTATTCATGCCGCCACTATGTATCGCCATTATAATATCGGACCGGGTCAGAAAACCTACCAGCTTTGTCTCATCCACAACGGGGAAATCTTCCTGATGTCGATGGAGGCTCGTCTCCAGTATCTTGGATACGGGTGTAGTCGGTTTTAGTGACGTAAATTGGGGCGCCAGGACATCCTTGACCATAAATTGTTTTATCGTCTCCTTTATGCTAACCTGAAGCTCCTCCGAGGAAGCTGCCATATAGATGAAGACGGCTATTACTATTAGGATGATATGGGGCGGATTCGATGTCAACCCGATAAAACCGAAAACAAGAGCAAAGAGATGGCCGAAATTAACAGCTATCTCGGTAGCGCGCTTGTAAGAGAGCCTCTTGGCCAGGAGTGAGCGAAGCACCCTACCCCCATCCATAGGAAAGGCCGGTATCATATTGAAGATTGCAAGCATGGGGTTTATCCAGACCATATATGCGGCAGTCTGCGGCCAGCTGTTCAAGGAGGGCTGCATTAATACCTTTAGTCCAAAAATCGAATACACGATAATAAATAGTATAAATCCAAAAACTAGATTAAACAAAGGGCCTGCTATCGCTATAAAAAATTCATGGCTCGGTTTCTCCGGCATCGATTTCATGGAGGCAACACCGCCTATGGGGAGAAGTGTTATCTCACTTACTATAATACCGAAGTGCTTTGCCACTATGCTGTGGCAGAGCTCGTGGCAGCCGACACAGGTAAAGACGAATAGTATAAAGAAGACCGCCCTTACGCCGGTCGATATCCCTGCGCGGGTGGTATAGAAGTACGCAAATACTAAAGGCAGCAATAGAAAGGTTACGTGTATGCTGATCCTTATCCCGAATATTTTAAATAACCGAATTGACCCCTTCATCTTAAATTAAATAGACTCCAATGATCTTTGCAGGCGCTGTCTTATCTTATCACTTGCCGGTCCTATCAGCGCCAGGTTTGCACCTCTTTTTATAAATATCTTATTGGCCACGCGCATTATGTCTTCTATCGTAATCCTATCTATTATGTCAAGGACCTGATGGGAAAGGGATATCTTCTCTTTGGATATAATCTTCTCACCCAACCATAGCATCCTGCTTAATGTATCCTCAAGCGCCATGCGCAATTGGCCTCTATAGAAATCTTTGGCCCTTCGAAATTCATCTTTTGAGACGTGCGCACGTTTTATCTTCTTAAGCTGGGCCACGACCACCTCGATGGCACGCACCACATTTTTATTGTCTATCCCCGCGCTGATAACGAATGCGCCTGTATCATTGTACTCCTTGACGCTCGAATGTATCTCATAAGCAAGTGACCTCGCTTCCCGCACTTCCTGAAATAGACGGGAGGACATATTAGCGCCCATGACAATATTTACCAGCCCTGCTATATAGCTATCCTCATCAAATCTGGACGGGCTATGAAATCCTAAGGCCAGGTGTGTCTGCTCGGTCGATTTTGAGTTGATAAGTATCCTGGGCTTCTTTTGCGCCGTATCTGCGGGTTTGTGCTGAACTGCTTTGCGTGATTTAGCTTTCGATGCAAAGATCTTCTCGGCCTTCTCGGCGAGATCATCCATATTAACTCCGCCGCAAGCTACCACCGCCAAATTAGAAGGCGCGTAAAACTTATTTCTATAATCCCGCAAATCCTTCCCCGATATATCATGCATACTCTTTTCGTCACCGGTCAACGGCCGGCCGAGTGGCTGCTTTGGCCAGAGCACTCCGCTTAAGAGGTCATGGACGTAGTGAGACGGCAGGTCCTTGTACATCTTTATCTCTTCGAGTATTACAAGCCTCTCCTTCTCTACATCTTCTTTCTCTATACGCGGGTGCTGGACCATATCGGCCAGTATCGCGAATACGTCTTGAAGATGTTCGTGTGGCACCTTGGCCAGGAAACAGGTGTACTCCTCGCCGGTAAAACCGTTTAAGGCACCGCCGACGCCCTCTATCCCTTCTTTTATCTGGCGACAGGTGTAGCTCTCTGAACCCTTAAATACTATATGTTCCAGGAAATGGCTTATGCCGCATACGCGTTTCATCTCATGCCTTCCCCCGACACCACACCATACCCCGATAGATACAGACTCCATGTGCGGCATCTCATCCACCACAACCCTCAAGCCGTTCTCTAACCTAACCTCTTTAGGCATTATCGACCTCTCTCTTGTTAGCCTGTGCATCCAGGTAGCTCTGCAATATAAGTTGGGCTGCCAGCTTATCTATTACCCTACGCCTTCCCCTGCGGCTCATATCAGCGTCAAGGAGTGTGCGCTCCGCCTGAACAGTAGAAAGCCTCTCATCCCACATCGTAACTGCGACGCCGAGTGATCCCTTTATCTTATCTGCAAATGCGATCGCCAGCTCAGCGCGCGGACCCTTTGAGCCATCCATATTCAGCGGCAAACCTACTACAACCTCAGCAACATCATTAGTCTTTATAATGTCCCCAAGGGCTGCCATGTCGCTACTTGCATCTTTTCTTGTAAGCGTATCGAGCGCCTGGGCAATCATCTTAAGCCCATCACTCACAGCTATCCCGATCCGCACATCTCCTACATCAAGGCCTAATACCCTCACATCTCACCTCAAGATCAGACATACTTCTTTAAGTGGTTCTTCTTCTTTACGATTTCGTGGAGACGCTTTACGTCCTCTGCCCTATCCTTGCGGCAGACCAATACAACGTCACCCTTGTTGACTATTATCAGGTCGTTGACACCACATGTCGCTATAAGTTTATCCTTATCTCCGACAACGATAACGCCTGACGTGTCTATGCCGACATGATCCCCTAATATCACATTATCATCCCTATCCTTCTTGTGAAAATCTGTGAGAGAGGACCAGTTTCCAATGTCACTCCACCTAAAAGATGATGGTATGACTACCGCATCGCTCACCTTCTCCATTATGCCCTTATCTATCGAAACCTTATTTAAGTCTCCGTAAACTCTCTTTAGTGTCGACTTGTAGCTGGCCTTGCCAATACTCTCCTCGATCCGGCATAATCCTGTAAAAAGTTTAGGTATATGCCGCTTGATCTTCGCCAGTATGGTCGGTATGGTCCAGGAGAAGATACCACTATTCCAATAATAACCCTCCTGCTGCAACAATTTACTCGCCCGATCAAAGCTCGGCTTCTCGACGAAACCCTTTATCTTATATACGTCACGTGAGCCGGCAATAGGAAGCCTTGTACCTCTCTTTATGTATCCGTAACCTGTTGCAGGGTAGTCGGGGCTTATGCCGAAAGTAACGAGCCAGCCTGCCTCGGCTATTCTCCTGCCTGAGCGGATATCCTTATGAAACTCCTCTATATCTATGATACGTCCATCGGCCGGCAGGACGACCATTACACCATTAGGATCTCTCTGCTTCAAAGTTATCGCTGCCAAACCTATCGCTGCTGCCGTATTCCTGCCGATCGGCTCCTCGATAACATTGGAACTCTTAAGGGCGGGCATCTGTTTCTTCAGTGCCGCTGCCTGATCCTGACGGGTTACTACAACAATATTTCCTTTAGGGAAGAGCGGCTTTATCCGCTCAAATGTATCCTGCACCAGTGTGCTGCGCCCCGTAAGTGACAGGAGCTGCTTTGGCACGCCCTTCTTTGAGAGCGGCCACAGGCGCTCTCCCACGCCACCGGCTATTATCACCGCGTAAAAATTGGTCATCTGTGTACTGCCCTCCCCATGTTCCGCGCGATAGTTCCTACTCTTTTTATGAAGTCCTTCTTGCCAAAATTTTCTGTGATCGCTTTTATTAAAACACTCCCGACTATCACGCCGTCGGCCACCTTTGCTATTTTCTCAGCCTGTTTTGGACCTGAGATACCAAACCCGACGCAGACGGGTGTTTTGGTGTATTGCTTGATCCGCCGGACATTGCGGGCTATCTCCTGTGGCAACTTCTTCCTTGCGCCGGTGACACCTGTAAGAGAGACATAGTAGATGAATCCTCCCGCACGCCTGGCCGCCTGCTTTATCCTATCGGTCGTGCTCGTTGGAGCCAGAAACAGTATCTCCTTGATCCCGGAGCCTCTTAATGCCTTCCTTAAGGCTAAATCTTCATCGATGGGCAGATCAGGCACTATTACGCCGTCGACACCTGCGCGCAATGCGTCTTTTGTGAACTTCTCAAGCCCATATCTGAATATAGGATTATAGTAGGTCATAAGGGCTATCGGCGTCTGGATATCTTTGCGAAGTTCCTTTACGAGACGAAATATCGACTTGAGGTTCACTCTATTTTTCAACGCCCTCTCTGACGCTGCCTGGATCGTCGGTCCGTCAGCTAAAGGATCTGAAAAAGGGACACCCAGCTCAATTATATCCGCACCTCTTTGGGCCAACTCCTTTACTACGCTCTTGGTCGCCGAAAGGTTCGGGTAGCCTGCCGTAATAAATGCTATGAACGCTTTGTCGCGCTTTTTCTTAAGTCTCTTAAAAGTCTTGTCTATTCTATTCACGGCTCGTCTCCTCTTAAATTATATCTTCTCGCCCAGGATCTTAGCTACTACACTGGCATCCTTGTCACCCCTGCCTGATAGACAGAGTATGATAACCTGATTTTTGGACAATTTGGGTGCTAACTTCTTTAAATGGTATATCGCGTGCGAAGGTTCAAGCGCCGGGAGTATCCCCTCTGTCTCGGCCAGCAAGTTAAAACCTTCAAGCGCCTGATTATCTGTTACAGCGACGTACTTCGCCCTCTTTATCTTCTTGTAATATGAGTGTTCCGGCCCCACACCCGGATAGTCCAACCCCGCGGAGATTGAATGGGCTATCTTTATCTGTCCGTCAGCGCTTTGGAGGAGATAACTCATGCTTCCATGCAGACTCCCCAAGCGTCCTTTCGTAAGGGTTGCGGCATGTTTGCCTGATGTCAATCCCTTACCCGCGGCCTCAACACCTATAAACTTAGCGCGCGTCTTAAAAAACGGGTGGAAGAGCCCTATCGAATTTGAACCTCCTCCTACGCATGCCACAAGATAGTCCGGAATCCGGCCTACCTGTTTTACTATCTGCTGCTTCGCCTCTTTGCCTATAACAGACTGGAAATCGCGCACCATGGCAGGATATGGGTGTGGCCCAACAGCCGATCCGATAATATAGTGTGTCGTGCAGACATTTGTAACCCAGTCGCGTATTGCTTCGTTAGTAGCATCTTTGAGTGTCTTTGAACCGCTTGTGACCGGCAAAACCTTAGCACCCAGGAGTTTCATCCGGAATACATTCAGCGATTGCCTCTCGATATCATCTGTGCCCATATATACTTCACATTCAAGACCGAACATCGCCGCGGCCGTAGCAGTCGCGACACCGTGCTGGCCTGCGCCCGTCTCGGCTATTATCCGCTTCTTGCCCATACGAACAGCGAGGATCGCCTGGCCTATCGTATTATTTATCTTGTGGGCCCCTGTGTGCGCTAGATCCTCACGCTTAAGATATATGCGCGCGCCTCCCAGCTTCTCTGTCAGGCGCCTCGCGAAATAGAGTGGTGTAGGCCGTCCTACGTATTGGCGTAGATAGTAGTTGAGCTCTTTTTTAAACCGCTTGTCACGTTTTGCCTTTTCATACTCTTTTGTGAGCTCTTCCAGCGCAGACATCAGCGTCTCAGGCACATACCTTCCGCCGAACTCCTCAAAATGGCCTTTTTTGTCTGGTAGCATATTATTCGCCTTTCACTGTTTTTATGAACTTTTCGATCAATTTCGGATCCTTTTCACCGGGCGCCGTCTCCACCCCACTCGAAACATCTACCATGAATGGATCTACTCTCTTTATAGCTTCCTTTATATTGCCGGGATTAAGGCCTCCCGCAAGGATAATCGGTTTGCCGCACCCTTTTGCCCGGACAGCCAGATCCCAGTTAAATTGTTCACCACTGCCACCCGGGACCCCTTCAACATAAGCGTCCAGGAGAAGATAGTCTGTTTTGTATTTCTTGATACTATCGAGCACGGCCTCATCTTTCATCCTGAAGGCCTTGATTATCCTGAGACCCTTGAAACCGTCACAATATTCCGGTGATTCGTTTCCGTGCAACTGTATCGTATCGACTCCCATCAATGAAATTGTCTCCCGGACTCTCTCCTTATCTTCATCTACAAAAAGAGCCACCTTGCAGACGGAGGGAGGCAGGTCCTTTATGATTCCTTGCGCCGTGGCCAGATCGATGGCACGCGGACTCTTACGCCAAAAGACAAACCCGAGGGCATCAGCCCCTGCCTTTACAGCCGTATCCGCATCCCGGGAGTTAGTTATGCCGCAAATCTTAACAAGCGTCATCCTAACCCCATAACCTTAATTGCATTTTAGCCATCGACACCTGCACATATGCGCATTTTAGGATATCTATTATAAGACCAGTCCCATAACCTGACGTACTTCACTACCTATATCATTGGATTTCATAAACGCCTCACCTATGAGCACGGCGTTTACGCCCAGGCTTTTTAAAAACATCACGTCCTCAAACCTCTTAATACCGCTCTCTGAGATGATCCGCGTGCCTTCCGGAATCATCCGGATAAGATTTGAGGTAGTCTCAAGATCTACCTTAAACGTGTGGAGATCTCTGTTATTTATACCTATAACCGCTGACTTTGCGGAGAGTGCCTTAGACATATCCTCTTCGCTATGGGCCTCCACCAGAATTCCAAGTCCCAGATCTTTAGCCACGCTCTGGAACTTTCGAATTTCACCTTCAGTAAGTATATTGGCTATCAGAAGTATCGCATCGGCACCGTAATAAGCCGATTCATATATCTGGTACTCATCTATAATAAAATCTTTTCTCAATATCGGTAGGGTGCAACTCTTCTTCACCTCTTTCAGATGGCCCAGATTGCCGCCAAAGAAATTCTCATCCGTCAAGACGGAGATCGCAGCTGCACCATTGGCTTCGTATATCCTCGCGATGCGCTCAGGATAGAAATCCTTGCAGAGGATTCCGGCCGAGGGGGACTTCCTCTTGATTTCTGCGATCAGGCCTATGTGGTGCGGGTCCGATATCGCCTGCGCGAAGTTGCGGCGCGCATCGAGCGACTCCATCGCTAGGAGAAGTTCCCTCTGCGGTAATGTGCCCTTATGCTGCTCAACCTCTTTCTTCTTCTGTGCCAATATCTCTGATAAGAACATTGTCTTTTCTCACTTATTGGTAAAATCTATTAGGGTTTTCAATTTCTGTAACGCCTTACCGGAATCTATCGCCTCATTTGCCATCTCGATGCCACTCTTTATATCCTTGGCCTTATCGGCAGCGTATATCGCGCAACCCGCGTTCAGGATTACGATATCTCTATGCGGCCCTTTTTTGCCTGCCAATATTTCCTCGGCAATTCCTTTATTGACTAAAGTATCTCCACCCGTAAGATCTTTTGGTTTGGCAACTTCTATGCCGAAATCTCGCGGATTGATCTTATATGTCTTGACCACCCCGTTTATAAGCTCTGAAACAACTGTATCGGTTGTGGTAGTGACCTCATCGAGCCCATCATCGCCATGGACAACCAATACATGAGTCGAACCCAGTTTTCCTAATACATTGGCCAGTTGTTTTGTCAATGACCCGTCAAAGACGCCCAAAAGCTGGTGGCGTGCGCCGGCAGGATTGGTCAGTGGGCCCAATATATTGAATATAGTCCGGACACCTAACTTCTTTCTGACCGGCATAGCATGCTTCATTGCGCCATGCAAGAGCGGGGCAAAGAGAAAACCGATCCCCACCTCAGCTATACAAGCCTCTACCTTCTTAGTATCACACTCTATGTTTACGCCGAGAGCTTTAAGAATATCTGCACTCCCGCACTTAGATGAGACTGAGCGATTGCCGTGTTTTGCTACGACTACACCTGCGCCCGCTGCAACGAATGCGGATATTGTCGATATATTAAATGTGTGGGCGCCGTCGCCTCCCGTACCACACGTATCGAGGACATTTTTTGCGCTGACGCTTATCTTTGTGGCGTGCTTACGCATGATGCTCGCGGCACCTGTTATCTCGTCTATCGCCTCCCCTTTTTTGCGTAGGGCAAGCAAAAAAGCACTCATATCCTCCGGTGAGGCATTTCCTGTCATAATCTCTTCCATCACCAACTCTGCCTCTTTTTGGCTGAGATCTGACTTCCGGTCGATCTTTTCGATCATCTCCTTGATCATATTACGCCCTCTGATGCAAAAAATTGGCTAATATCTTCTTACCCTCTTTGGTCAATATAGATTCAGGATGGAACTGCACCCCCCACAAAGGAAAGCGCTTATACTTGATCGCCATTATCTCGGCATCCTCTGTCTCTGCCGTTACCTCAAAAAGATCCGGCAACCCCTCTCTCTGCACTATGAGGGAATGGTATCGCGTCGCCTCAAATGGATTTGCAACATCTTCGAATATGTTTTTACTGTCATGATAGACAGATGAGGTCTTGCCATGCATTAGCTTTTCTGCTCGCACCACCTTGCCGCCAAAGACCTCTGCTATACACTGGTGCCCCAGACAGACACCGAGCACAGGTATCCTGCCCGCAAAGAATTTTATTGTCTCGCAAGATATTCCAGCATCTTTCGGCGTGCCAGGGCCCGGAGATATAACGATCTTCTCAGGCTTAAGCAGTATAATCTCCCCTACCGTGATCTTATCATTACGCACCACCTTAAGATCGGCGCCGAGCTCACCGAGATATTGCACAAGGTTGTATGTAAACGAGTCGTAATTATCAATCATGAGGATCATAAAATCATCTTCTCCTTAAATTGTTATTTCTCCAATCCTCTCTGTGCTACTTCGATGGCGCGGAACATGCCCTTTGCCTTATTGACCGACTCGTCATACTCCTTTGCCGGCTGGGAATCGGCTACGATGCCTGCACCTGCCTGGACATAAGCCGTCTTGCCCTTGACTAAGATCGTCCTTATCGTGATACATGTATCTATATTGCCTGAGAAGCTTATATACCCAACGCAACCGGCGTATGGGCCGCGCTTGCTCGTCTCGAGTTCGTCTATTATCTCCATGGCGCGTATCTTCGGCGCGCCGGCAACGGTCCCTGCCGGGAATGTCGCACGGATCGTATCAAATATATCCTTCTCAGGGTCGAGCTGGCCCGTGACATCGGTTACAATATGCATCACGTGGGAATATCTCTCGACTATCATAAAATCGTTTACATCGACCGTATCAAATTCACATACCCTGCCAAGATCATTCCTGCCCAAATCGACCAGCATAATATGCTCTGCCCGCTCTTTCGGGTCGGCCAACAGCTCCTTTTCAAGCTTTACATCTTCATCCGGTGTCTCGCCGCGCCTGCGCGTACCCGCAATGGGACGCGTCTGCACTAACCCCTCCTCGCATCTGACCAATATCTCGGGGGATGAGCCGACCAGCTTAATATCCTTCATGTTCAGATAGAACATATATGGCGACGGGTTCACAGAACGGAGCGCCCTATAGATATAAAACGGCTTCTCATTTATCGTAGTACTGAACCTCTGGGAGAGAACAACCTGGATAATGTCCCCCGCTTTTATATATTCTTTTGCCTTCTTGACAGCCGCAATGAATTTAGGTTTAGTGACATTGGAGCGGATCGAAAGCTTATTAGGCCTATGGCTCACCTTCTTCTCCGGCTTAAGAGGCTTGGCAAGCGCCTTCGCTATCCTATCTATCTGAGCAACCGCCTGGTCATAAACAACCGACGGCTTCTTCTTTGGAGTCAGGTGCGCATTCGATACTATCTTTATCTTGTGGTCTATGTGGTCAAATATAAGAATCGTATCCGTTAGCATCCAGACTGAATCCGGCACATTTAAGTCATCAGGATTTTTGTCAGGCAGCTTCTCAAAGAACCTGACCATATCATACCCGGCATATCCAACTAAGCCGCCGCAGAATCGCGGAAGGCCTTTTGTGTGGATAAACTTGTAACGCGCCAATTCCTCTTTAAGCACTTTAAGTGGATCGCCATCGGCTGATATCTTCCTTTTCTTATTGCCTTCTTCGATCGTTACCTCGCTACCTTTTGTCGTAATAACCAGAGATGGATTCGATCCAAGAAAAGAATAACGTCCTATCCGCTCCCCCTGCTCAACCGACTCAAGCAGGTACGAATAATTACCCTTATCTATCTTGCTGAAGGCTGACACAGGTGTATCCATATCCGCGATGATCTCCCTGTACACGGGTATCAGGTTACCCTGCTCGGATAATTTTATAAACTCTTCTTTCGATGGATAGTACATCGTTATCTCCCCTGGGTATAGACTTTGCTGGGCTCAAATACCTTCTTCTCAACTACCTTTACTTTGCCGGCTCGATCCGTCTCTCTATAGTAGCAGGTAAACCAACCGGCGTGGCATGCCCCGCCTTTTTGTTCAATACGGAAAAGGAGTGAATTCTCAGCGCAATCGATATAGATCTTTTTAACTATCTGCACATGGCCGGATGTACTGCCCTTCATCATCAACATGCTTCTAGAGCGCCGAAATAGATATATCCTGCCCTCTTCAAAGGTCTTCCTCAGCGCCGCTTCGTTCATATAACAGAGTGTCAAGACCTTGCCCGTCGCGTCATCCTGGATTATGGACGGGATCAAACCTTTATCATTAAAATTGAGTGACTTGATAAGATCATCTACGCTCATAACCTGATCTCAACCCCTTTCTCCTTTAAATACTTCTTCGTATCATTAATCGAATATTCCTTGTAGTGAAATATGGAAGCCGCCAGAACCGCATCGGCCTTGCCTTTTGCTAAAACCTCGTAAAAGTGTTCCGGGCTGCCCGCGCCTCCTGATGCAATGACCGGAATAGATACAGCCTCTGAAATGGTGCGTGTCAGCTCAATGTCATACCCCTGTTTAGTCCCGTCGTAATCCATGCTCGTCAGGAGTATTTCTCCGGCGCCGCGTTTCGCGCCTTCTACGGCCCACTTTACCGCATCTATGGCCGTGGGTATCGTCCCACCGACTACATAGACCTTCCATTCTTTTTCACCCTTCTTCACCCTCTTGGCATCTATGGCCAATACTATGCACTGGCTGCCAAAACGCTGAGATGCCTTCCTGATAAATTCCGGATCACGCACTGCCGCGGTATTTATCGAGACCTTATCGGCACCTGCCGAAAGAAGGGTCCTGACATCGTCTAGATCGCGTACACCGCCACCTACCGTAAGCGGCATAAATACCGACTCAGCGGTGCGGCGTACAACATCGATCATGATATCACGGTTCTCTACCGTCGCGCCGATATCGAGAAAGACGAGCTCATCGGCCCCTTCTTTGTCGTATATAGAGGCCTGCTCAACCGGATCACCGGCATCGCGCAGGTTTACAAAATTTATCCCCTTGACGACCCTGCCGTCTTTCATGTCAAGGCACGGTATAATTCTCTTTGTCAGCATAATAATCTCAATTGCACGCCGTTATCGCGTCTTTAAGAAGGAATCTGCCTTCATATAAGGATCTGCCAACGATGGCACCCACAACACCCTTCTTCTCTAGTCTCTTCAACTCCAAAAGATCGCTTAGTGACGATATGCCCCCAGAGGCAATTATCTCCATGCCGACCCAGTCACAAAGCTCCTCCATGGCCTTCACGTTCGGCCCGGCCATGGTACCGTCGCGCTGAATATCGGTATATATAATGGTCTTAACCCCGGCTTCCTCAACAGCTGTCGCCACATCGACCGGCTTTACTTCGCTCGTCTCGATCCACCCTTTGGCTGCGACACGTCCGTCTTTTACATCGAGGCCGACTACTATCTTATCTGCCGTAAACTTCTTAAGCGCTTCCTCTACAAATAGCTTATCGAGTGCGCGCGTCCCAAGCACAACCCGCTTTACCCCGGCATCGAGGAGTTCGGCGATAGACTCAAGATCCCGCAACCCGCCTCCAACCTCAATATCGACCTTGACCGATTTGGCTATTCTCTTTATCGCTTCCGTGCTCGATGGCTTGCCCAAGAGCGCGCCATCAAGATCGACGACATGGATGAGCTCTGCTCCTTCACCAGCCCACTTACCGGCCATGGCAACAGGATCATCCCCATAGACCTTCGATGAGTCAAACTCGCCTCTCGTCAGCCTAACGACCTTCCCATCCTTTATGTCAACTGCCGGTATAATTAACATTCCCACACCCAAGACGTTTCTACTTCCAATCGGAGATCTGCCCCAAACCCAATCGGGGATCTGTCCCCTATGCCATAGTTAAGGGGGATCTTACCTCCCCCTGGAAAACCGCTAACACTTCACAAAATTCTCAAGGACCTTAAGTCCTATTCCCTGGCTCTTTTCCGGGTGAAACTGCATAGCAAAGATATTATCCTTCCATATCATTGAAGCAAACTCACAACCGTACTGAGTGGTTGCCATTACAATCGTCTTCTCCTCCGGATCGGCATAATAAGAGTGGACGAAATAAAAATGGCTCGCGTCCTTTATTCCGGTTAAGAGCGGGCAGCCATCTTTCTTGATCTTGACCGAATTCCACCCCATGTGCGGCACTTTTATGCCGGCTGTGGAAAAACGCCTGACTCTCCCCGGTATAAGGCCTAACCCGGGGGTACCCGGGGCCTCTTCACTCTCACTTAAAAGGAGCTGCAACCCTAAACAGATACCGAGATAAGGTTTGTTTTTCTTGAACCCGTCGAGTATAGGTGTTATAAGATCCCGCTGCCTCAGCTCCTCCATCGCACATTTAAATGCGCCTACTCCGGGGAGGACTATCCGCTCGGCAGACGTGATATCAGAAGGTGATGACGTAACACGCGCATCGCCGCCCACACTCTGCAAGGCCTTCTCAACACTGCGCAGGTTACCCATACCATAATCTATTACAGCGATCATAGCCTGCCTTTGGTAGACGGGATCCCTTTCACGCGCGCATCTATCTTTGTAGCTTCATCTACTGCGCGCGCTAATGATTTAAAGAGCGATTCAAGGATGTGGTGCATATCGTTACCGGCTTTAATGCCTATAGACATGTTTATGCCGCTTGTGCGGCAGAATGCCTCGAGAAAATGTCTGACATCGCGCAGGCTGTACCCCTCCACCTCGCCGAGATTGATCATCTCGATAAAATTTAAGGAGGGCCTGCCGCTTATGTCGATCGCAACACGCACAAGCGCCTCTTCCATGGGGCAATACCCCAAACCAAAACGGCGCATCCCTGCCTTTTTGCCCATGGCTTTACTAAAAGCTTCCCCAAGACATATACCCACGTCCTCATTGGTGTGGTGAATATCGACATTCAGATCGCCCTTTGCCTTCAGGGTCAGATCGAATAACCCGTGTTTAGTAAATAGCGTCAGCATGTGGTCAAGAAACCCTATGCCGGTATCTACCTTAGATAGACCCCTACCGTCGATGACGAGCTTGATCGATACGTCCGTCTCTGATGTCTTGCGTTTACAGGTAGCGCTCCGTTTTTTCATCGTCTCCCCCTTTTACTCAAACCTTACTTTAATAGAGTCTAAGTGCTTCATCAGCCCTTCCAATGAAGCAACCTTCTCAACAGATTCACGCGCGCCCTCAAGCGCCTTCTTCGTATACGAGATAATGTGTGAACTCTTCATGAAATTATTCACACCCAATCCCGAATAGAACCTCGCCGTTCCGCCCGTAGGAAGAACGTGGCTTGGGCCCGCGACATAATCACCGATCGCTGTCGGAGAATACGGGCCCACAAAGATGGCCCCGGCGTTCCTTATATTCTTTATAAGCTTCTGTGGGGTCTTCGTCATTATCTGCAAGTGCTCGGGCGCAAGCCTATTTGCTACGTCTATTGCCTCTTTTTGATTCTTGACAAAGACTATATACCCTTTATCGACCTCTGACTTAACCGCCTTGACGAGCTTCTTCGATTTCGTAACGAGTATAGATAGCCCCTTAAAGTGTTCTGACTGTGCCCTGAGATCGGCTATGACATACTTTGGGTCGACGCTCTGGTCGGCAATGATCACCACTTCGCTCGGGCCCGCCATCATATCTATATCGACGTAACCGAAGACTTGCCTCTTCGCCTCTGTAACATACTGGTTACCCGGGCCGACTATCTTATCGACCTTCGGTATCGTCTTAGTCCCGAAAGCAAGGGCTGCTATGGCCTGCGCGCCTCCTATTTTGTATATCTCTTTTACATCGAGAAGGTTTGCTACAGCGAGGATGTGCGAGTCAATAGACTTATGCTCATTTGGCGGCGTAACCAGGACTATCCTCTCCACCCCTGCGATCTTAGCCGGCAATACGGTCATATATACACTTGATACGAGCGGTACTGTTCCACTCGGTATATAGACACCCACCGTCTCAATAGGGGTATATTTCTCACCCAGGATAATACCGTCTTCGTCTTTTGTCCTCCACCCCTTCTTCAGCTGTTTCTTATAGAAGCGATTTATGTTGTTGCTGATGACCTTTAGCGTATTTACAAAGTCGGGGTTGATCTCACCATATGCCCTGCTGATCTCGCGCTCAGTCACCTTAAACTCTTTTGGCTGCAGCTTGATCTTATCAAACTTCTTTGTATACTTGGCTACAGCATCATCCCCATGGAGCCGCACATCATCGACGATCCTGCGAACCGTCTCATATATACGCTTCTTCTGGGAACCGTTTCGGTCTATGAGTTTCTGAAACTGACTGCTAGACGTCTTAACCATTTTCATCATGATAATATCTTCTCCGCAATTTCGTATGCCTTCTTGAGCGCATCATTTAGGCGTTTTGGATCCTTGCCGCCTGCTGTGGCAAAATCCGGCCTTCCGCCGCCGCCACCACCGACGATTTGGGCTGCCTCTTTCATTATCGCTCCGGCATTGACCCCTTTAGTTACAGCATCCTTTGAAACAGAAGCGCAGAGCGCCACCCTACCTCCCCCATCTGATCCCAAAACGATTACACAGGGACTGAGCCGTTTCTTAAGTTCGTCTGTTAAAGCTCGAAGTATCGACATATCCGCATCTTCTATTTTTTTTGCTACCACCTTCACACCATTTATATCAATAACTCCATCTACTATCTCGTCAAGTTGAGAGAGTGATGAAGCTGCTTTCGATTTTACTCTCTCCTTCTCGAGCATCTTCAATTCTTTCTCCATCGCCTCTATTGCTTCGGCGACATTATCCTTTGGAACGCCGAGTAGCTTGCATAGGTCGGCAAGCAGGGCCTCTTCCTCACTTATTATATTCGATGCTACAGAACCGGTCACCGCCTCTATGCGCCTGGTACCGCTCGCTATAGACGACTCGCTCGTAATCCTAAAGCATTTGACCTTACCCGTCAGATCAAGGTGAGTACCGCCGCAAAGCTCCTTAGAAAAATCACCTGCTGAGACCATGCGGACATCCTCTGTGTACTTCTCCCCGAAAAGAGCAATGGCCCCTTCTCTTTTGGCCTCCTTCAACTTGATACTGGCAACCGCGACCTTTTCATTTTCAGCTATCCGCTCATTGACGAGCTTCTCTATGCGGGCGATCTCATCCCTTTCAACCTTCTTAAAATGGGTAAAGTCGAAACGAAACCGATCTACCTCAACTAGTGAGCCGCATTGCTTGGCATGCGCGCCGAGAACTTTTCTCAAGGCCCAATGGAGGAGATGTGTCGCGGTGTGGGCACGCGCTATGGCCGAGCGTCTCTTCTCATCGACCGAAGATCTTACTTTCTGACCAACCTCGAGCTCTCCTTTTTTCAGCATTCCAATGTGGACAAAGACGCCATCGGCCCTCTTTACGTCGGTCACTTCAAGTTTGGTCGATCCCGCAATGATCTCACCCTTATCAGCAACCTGGCCTCCGGATTCCCCGTAAAAGGGTGTCTTATCAAGTACTACCTCAACCTCTTTGGACCCGCTAACCTTTGAGACCTTCTTATTGTCCAGAAGGAGTGCTACGATCTTGCCTTCTCCTTTTAATTTTTCATAGCCAATAAATTCCGTCTTCTTTATATCGGCCAGTTCCTTAGTAGAGAGTCCTGCAAAGATCCCATCTTTAATCTGAGAACCCTTTCTCGACAGGGCGCGCTGCGCCTCCATCCGTTTTTTGAAACCGGCGCGATCTATCTTAAATCCCGACTCAGCAGCTATCTCGGATACCAGCTCTATAGGAAAACCATATGTATCATATAGACGGAATATGTCGTCACCTGCCAAGCTCTTCTTCGATACTTTATCGGCCTTCGCCATCAAATTTTCAAGGACCTGAGTGCCCTCCATGAGGGTATTCTGAAACCGCTCTTCCTCAGAGAGTATGACCTGCGCTATATCCTCGCGGTGCATAAGAATCTCGGGGTACGCTTCACCCATCACCTTTGCCACTATTGCGACGAGTTTATATAAAAATGGCTTCTCGATACCGAGCTGCCTTCCATAACGAAAGGCCCGTCTGATCAACATCCGCTGGACATAGCCCCTCTCCTCATTGGAGGGAAATACACCATCGGCAACCAGGAATGTTGATGCGCGCAGATGGTCAGCTATAGCGTTTATGTGCTGCCGTGCCACCTTGTCAAATTTGAAACGGCCGCCACTCGCCTCTTTTACTTCGCTTTTTACGGCATCGATTATCGGCGTAAAGATATCCGTCTCGAAATTGGTGCTCGCCCCCTGCATCACCGCGGCCAGACGCTCAAGCCCCATACCCGTATCGATATTCTTATTTTTAAGGGGCTTTAACTTATTTACGCCGACGCGCTCAAATTGTGTAAAGACAAGATTCCATACTTCGATATACCTATCGCATTCGCATGAGGGGTCACAATTCGATTTTTGGCAGCCGACGTCAACCCCCTGATCGTAAAATATCTCAGAACACGGCCCGCATGGCCCATTCGGCCCTTCTGTCTTGGTATTGGCCGGCCAGAAGTTCTGGTCATCCCCGAACTTCATTATTTTTGAATCCGGGACCTTGATGAGGTCCTTCCAAATACCGTATGCTTCCTTATCATCCTTATAGACCGACACCCAAAGTTTATTCTTGGATATCTTCAGGATATCTGTCAAAAACTCCCAACTCCACTCGATCGCCTCTTTCTTGAAATAATCACCGAATGAGAAATTTCCAAGCATCTCAAAGAAGGTGTGGTGGCAGGCAGTCCTGCCAACCCTCTCAAGATCCGGAGTGCGCAGGCACTTTTGGGACGTAGCCACCCTGGGATGCTTTATATTCCTGCCAATGAACTGCTCTTTAAACTGGTTCATCCCCGCACCCGTAAACAGCAGTGTCGGATCATCTGCCGGCACAAGTGAATCACTCGGGAGCACTTTGTGTTTCTTTGACTCAAAGAACGCCAGGAATTTTGTCCTCAGCTCATTATGCGTCATCTTATCTTCTCGACAATACTCCTGATCACATCGTACTTAAACCCGCGGCGTATCAGATAGTCGTTTATACGTTTCTTCTGCTTCCCTTTTGGGATACCCTGCATCTTTTCAAGCCGTGAATCGGCCAATTTCGTTGCAGCATCAAGTTCGCTTGCACCCTCACCCAAACCGGATACGGCCTCATCCAATATCTTGCCGCTTATGCCTTTTCCCTCAAGCTCACGCCGCATGATGAATGCGCCGACCGGCCGTGTATTTTGCCGCGTCTGGACCCACCACTTGGCGAACTTTAAATCATCAAGGTACCCAAGATTAATTAAGTGGGATACCACCTCATCTATTCTTTCGGCCCCAAAACCTTTTTTCTTAAGCGCGGTCCTTGTTTCAGCAATCGAACGCGGCCTTTTGCTGAGCTGGCCATATACAAATTTAAGGGCGCGTTTCGTCTCATCACCAAAATTCCGTCTTGATCGATCACCTGGCTCTAAGGAGGTCTTCTCTTTAAAAACGGTCTTGATCGAAGCGGTCTTCTTCTCTTTGTCGGCCACGATCTCCCGCAGCTCCGCGATCGTTAGCTTCGAATCTTTCTTGCCCACATCACTCCTTTTGCTATTACGAATCTGATAAGGACTTCTGGCGGACTTCCTTTTCTATCTGGTCGAGTATCTTCGGATTCTCTTTCAAGAATAGGCGCGTATTCTCTTTGCCCTGGCCTATATTCTGGCCTCCATAAGAATACCATGTACCGGACTTAGTCATAACCTCTAAAGAATCAGCCATGTCTATAACGGTAGATGCGCGGGATATCCCTTCGTCATACAATATATCGAACTCGGCCTTCTTAAATGGCGGAGCGACCTTATTTTTGACAACAGTAGCGCGTATATGGTTGCCTACAATAGCCTCGCCCTTCTTCAGCGATGCCACACGCCTGAGATCCAACCTTACCGATGAATAGAACTTGAGCGCCTGCCCGCCTGTTGTCGTTTCGGGATTACCGAACATGACGCCTATTTTCATGCGAATCTGGTTTATGAATATGACACAGGTCTTTGACTTGCTTATCACGCCCGTCAACTTCCTTAGGGCCTGGCTCATAAGACGCGCCTGAAGCCCCATGTGCGACTGCCCCATGTCTCCTTCTATTTCAGCACGCGGTGTAAGAGCAGCTACTGAATCGATTACCAGGACATCTATGGCATTTGACCTGACCAATGTCTCGGTTATCTCCAGCGCCTGCTCACCCGTATCCGGCTGTGAAACTAGAAGCTCATCAAGATCTACGCCTATCTTCTTCGCATAGACAGAGTCGAATGCGTGTTCTGCATCGATAAATGCGGCTTGACCACCCTGTTTCTGCGCCTGCGCTATGATCGAAAGAGTCAATGTCGTCTTACCACTCGCCTCAGGGCCGTATATCTCAATGACCCTTCCTCTTGGCACACCGCCAACACCGAGCGCGAAGTCGAGCGAAAGTGCGCCTGTAGGTATGGCCGGCACATCCACCTTGTAATTGGCACCCAGCTTCATTATGGAACCTTTGCCGAATTGTTTCTCTATCTGGCTAAGGGCCATATCGAGCGCCTTGAGCCGCTGACCCTTCTCTGTTTCCTTGTTCTGCTTCTTTAAATCCTTTGGTGAAATATCTACGCTCTCCTTTGCTTCACTTGCCTTAGGCTTGGTCTTTGTCGCAACCATTTTAACTTCCCTCCATTATTAAGGTTGTATTACTTTCCAATAGAACCCATATTATACTATAAGCATAATCCCTTGTAAAGCGAAAAAGGGCCATTTTTTGACATTTTTTATATAGGATCACCCCCTTCAAAAGGACCTCTTTGCTCACCCTATATAGACGCAAAAAAGAGTGATTTTATTTCAAAAATTTTAAAATTTTCCTATACAAATTCCATAACATTTTTCAGATCAACAGGTTAAGTAATAAGTACGATCAAAAAAAGACTTGCCTTTATGCAGGATTAGGGTATAATAACCCTAACAGAAGGACAATCCCCATGAAAGCCGAGATCATATCGATAGGTACGGAGATACTCCTGGGCCACATAGTAAATAACAATGCTGCCTTCATGGCCCAAGGCCTTGCCTCTATTGGAATGGACGTCTTCTACCAGGTCACTGTGGGAGATAATCACGCCCGCCTCAGTTCCACAATAGAGGCCGCGCTTGAGCGTTCTGATGTAGTTATAATGACCGGCGGCCTTGGTCCGACCGTTGACGATATCACCCTCCAAACCATCGCATCAGTTACAAAAAGATCTTTAGTCTATAACAGAGAGATCGAGAAAGAGATCAAAGCATCTTTTAAGCGCCGCAAGATAAGGCCGCCAAAAGAGGTATTTCGCCAGGCATATATTCCAAAAGGGGGCCGGTGGCTTTCGAATAAAATCGGCACCGCACCCGGCTTGATAATTAGAATGGGTGAAAAGATTCTTATCGCTCTCCCCGGCCCTCCCCGCGAGCTTAACCCGATCTTCGAAAAATATATACTGCCGCTTTTAAGCAAGATGAGTGGTGGAGGAATAATAAAATCTCGCGTTCTAAAAATTACGGGATTAGCCGAATCTCAGGTTAACACAAAGGTGAAAGATCTATTGCGTCTTGGGCCAAAGGTTACCGTTGGAATCTATGCTCATCTGGGCGAGGTCGATCTAAAGATAATGGCGAAGGCTAAAACAAAAAGAGAGGCTGACCGCGGCATAAATAAGGTTGCCTCGAAAATAAAGAACCGTTTTGGCGATTTCGTACTCGGTGAAGATAGCGACACGCTCGAGTCTGTCGTCGGCGGGCTTCTGATAAAGAAACGGAAAACTATTGCCATTGCCGAGTCCTGTACCGGCGGGCTCATCTCAAATCTTCTCACCAATATCCCGGGAAGCTCAAAATATACCCGCGCAAATGTCGTGACCTATTGTAATAAATCGAAAGAAGAGATCCTGGGCGTGCCTGCCAAACTAATAACCCATCATGGTGCGGTAAGCCCTCAAGTCTGTCTGGCAATGGCAAAAGGGGTGCGTTGGCTCGCCGATACCGATATAGGTCTCTCTGTTACCGGCATCGCAGGACCGGCAGGCAAAAAAAAGAATAAACCGGTGGGATTAGCCTATGTAGCGTTAGCCACTAAGAAAAAGGGCGTGGTAAAAAAATACTTCTTTAGCGGCAACCGTACCGACATAAAGCTTCAGACTGCGCAACGCGCACTCGACATGGCAAGGAGATACCTGTTAGATGCCGGATAAGATCCGCTCATTCATCGCAATCGAATTGTCCAAAGAGATCCAAGGCGAGCTTGGTAATCTCATTGCTGAGCTTAAACAGGTCGAGGGCGATATCCGCTGGGCAAAGGTAGAAAATATCCATCTCACGCTGAAGTTCCTCGGAAACCTATCCACCGAAGAGTTGGACATAGTAAAAAGGGTGATGGATAAAACTATCTCAGGTGTGCAGAATTTTACCCTCTCTCTCGGTAAATTGGGAGGTTTTCCAAACTTCAACCGCCCGCGAGTCATCTGGGTGGGAATAGATAAAGGCGCAGATGAGGTAAGAAGAATAAACGGTCAGTTGGAGGACCTTCTCGCGAAAGAAGGTTTTGAACGCGAAGAACGAGAATTCCATCCCCATCTAACCCTCGGCAGGATAAAAACAAGAAAGGGACTCTCCCCTGGTTTTCGTATAACTCCTGGCTGGAACTGTCCCTGCTCTATGGATGTCTCCCACCTCACCCTCTTCCAATCAACCCTCACCCCAAAAGGCTCCATCTACACCCCTCTTAAGACTTCCTCTTTTTAATATAAACCAAGACGTTTCTCAAATCAATCGGAGACCTGACCTATTTCCAATCGGAGAAGTGTCATGTATGACAGATCTCCGATTAAGTTTGGGGCAGATCCCCGATTGGAAGTAGAAACGTCTTGGTGTTATTAGGCGGCGGTGGCCTGGGCGCGGCGGGAGTGGCGGAGGTGATCAAGGCGGTTGAGATACGATCTTGGTGGCCGGATGTTGGCTACGGCATTGAAACCGCCCGACCTGAGTTTCTCTATAAGAGGCAGGATCTGTGGGTCAATGCCAAGATCATCAAATATAGTATCTCTGAGCACTTTGTCTTCAAATAATGCTATTGCATGCTCCGGGTCCTCCAGTAACGCTATAAGGAAGATCGCCGGTGCTGAAACTATAGCACCCTCTTCTACTTCTATCGGAATGTACACAATCTCTTCTTCTCTTTCGCCCATGGCAAAGCTGGGTTCATTCTCAGCCAAATATACAATCGCTACATCATCGGGTTTAAATTGATCCTCATCAAGAAGGATCTGTCCATTGGCCCGTCTCATCACATAACTGGCTACATCACCGACCATCTCTCTGTCTGAGAGGTCCACAAAGGTGATAAATGATGTCTGGGCCGTCATGCCGAGAGCCCTCTCCACAATCTCCCCGGCATCGACCAGGCTCCTGTCGCGATTGACTATGACAAACTGCACCTTCCCCTTCATGGCAGTCTTCAGCATATCCCTAACCTGCTCAAATCCCAACGACCTTATATTTCCAGACTCATCTACAAAGCAAGATAGGTCTATAATCTTAAGCTGTTTCTCTTGTGGTATTATCCTTGGGTCAGCAGCAAGTATTGGCGCAGCGAAATAGGCATCATCTCCATCAGACAATATTCTATGTGTAGACCTGGCTTCTGCAGCCGCAACTATTACATCTATTTTCTCTTCCCCTTCGTTGCTCAATGGACCGGATCTCTCTATGAGGCGTGTCTTAAATTCTCTCACTGAGCCCTCGAAGATCGCACCCAACACAGCACCCCTTTCGCCCATCCTATTATAGAGTTCCGTGAACGCCACCTCCAGCGCTGCCCTGAAATTATGCTCTCCATTGTCATATGCGCGCATAAAGATAAGAGACAGTTCGCTGGTATTATTCTGGGCTGATCCACTTGCAATACCGCCCCTAACTTCCTCTACTAACATATCCGTCTTATAGTACTCTATCGCCATCCGCCTCTTGATATTGGCCTCACCCAATCTATCAGGACTCAATCTCTCAGCCATCAATCCACTTACATACGCTCTGGCAGATGGTTCTTGTGGTACGTAGGGCGTCGACAACCCCACATCTACATGCCTCTTGTATGTATCTAACAATACCTGTTTAAGACGACCCATGCCTATCCACTGCGCAAGCTGCCCCATCCACTTGAGGCTTTTGGCGCTATTTATTCTATTTTCTGATTCGATGTTATAGCATACCGCGGTGTAACTGTTGTAGAGGTGATCTCCCAATACTCCTGGCTGCAGATATGTCCTCTCTACATGTCCCTGGAAACGTCTCAAGAGTCTGGGTGTCCCAAAATAGACCGTAACCGGATCGTACCTAAAGTGGGGGTGCCGTATTGTGCCCGGAGGATATGCGTTGAATAGCCCTCTCGTTCTCGGAACAACCGCTATATCGACATGATGGGTACGCCCATTCTCTTCCGCTATAGCATAGCCGCCCTTCTCATCAGGCACCAGGGTCAATCCTGCCTCCTCCGCCACAATCCTGAATTGCTCATTTAAAATATCGCCAAATTCTATATGTTCTTCTACGGGCATCTCTATAAAAAGGTGCATATCGAAATCGTCGATCCTGTCTAAGCACAGGTCGTCGTAATTGTGTGCGTATGTAGCCGACCCTTTAAGCTGAAGGAGAAATTCTGCCTCGGGCCTCAACCTGCTGACCGCCTCCGCTACCAGGTCGAATAGATTCGCACCCTCCCCGCCAAAGTGGTCCGGATCGAGATCATAGAGGTCTTTCGAAACACGCGTCTGGGGCAATCCTGCAAGGGCTACTCTCTCATCTCCGCCCAAGACAACCTGATCCATTCTTTCCAACACCATCTCCATCTGCTCTTCATCTATATTGGCTGTCAATGCAGCAAATTCCTGCTGCGTTATCAGATTTGCGCCCCAGAAATCGGTAAGAGATCTATAATCCCTGCTCT
>JABMSB010000086.1 GCA_013202205.1 Candidatus Omnitrophota bacterium | reverse complement strand
CTGTCTCCTCTGCAGCACCGGGCGTAAGGCCTTCATTGACATCGGTATCTATAGCCCATATGTCTATAGCGCCGTCTAGCTGTTTTAGGTTATTTACACATATAGTCCGTTTTGTTTCTGAGCGGGACCTCATGAAATTAGGTACGGCTATAGCAAGCAGAACACCTATAATCGCAACGACTATCATTATCTCAACGAGCGTAAAGCCAAATCGACCTTCACCCTGATGCCGCTTGACTCTCATATTCACTCCTTTAATTGGGATAACCCTGCATATTTAATATATATAGAACGTAATTATATCATAACAGTAACATAGAGAATAATTTTTGTCAAGAAATAAGAGCTCATTACAGGCGCCTTACATAGGTAACTATGCTATTTTCGCCAACTATTATAAGGAAAAGTGGGTTATTGCAAATTTATCCCCTAGCCATTACGGGTATTTAAAAAAATTAGGGGTGACGAGTACTCGTCACCCCTAAAACCTATCTTCTATTCTTCAAGCAAATTTTAAGTTTACGGTAATACAGCTGCGTGATCCGTCGCGCTATAACTCGGACATGTTGGATTGGCACCCACCGTTGTCAGAACATAACTTCCGGTCACCGGACATGTCGGTGTGGCTTTTATATAGGTGGTTACCAGATCGGTTATCGCGACCGCATCACTGTCTTTCTTCCCATTATCCAGCGCCCACAGGGAGATAGCCCCCTGTATCTGCTTAAGATTTGCTATGCAGGCGTTGGTCTGGGCCCTTTTCCTTGCCTGGACAAAGTTTGGTATGGCTATGGCAGCTAATAGACCGATAATTGCGACAACTATCATTATCTCAACAAGGGTGAAGGCCTTCTTATTGGTTCTCCACATATTTCATCTCCTCCTTTCTCTATCGTTTGTTTTCTGGGGATGCCCCCTTTTTTTTGATGCAAGAAGACGGAAGGTATACGTTATTCCCCTTTTCCGGCTAGATGCACTTGCCCAGTTTAACTATACCACATAAGATTTTGATTGTCAAGAAGTCACACAAAATCACCAACATAACTTATTATAAAATATAGAGATGGAGAAAATATACCCGAGGCTGTTCAAATTTATATCTTTGCAAAGTTGCAGCCCTTTTTCCTCCATCCAAACAAGCTGGTTGTGAAGAGACCTTTCTTTGGCTACCAGAGAATGCACATGTTAATTATAGCCGACATCTTAAATATAGGCATGAACATACAGATAACGACTGAACCTATGACTACACCTAAAAAGGCTATGATCAATGGCTCCACCAGGCTCGTCAATGCACTGACCGTTGTATCGAGCTGCTCATCGTAAAAGTCGGCGATCTTTGAGAGCATCTTCTCGAGCGCCCCTGTCTTCTCGCCCACCGCCACCATACGTGTTACCATGGGAGGGAATATCTTATCCCTCGCCATCGGCTCGGCGATCTGCTCCCCCTCCTGCACGTTCCTGGCCACAATAGTCACAGAGTTTTCTACTACCTTATTCCCGGCTGTCTTGGCTACGATCTCGAGTGCCCTCAGTATCGGCACGCCGCTATGGGTCAAGGTTGAAAGTGTACGGGTAAATCTGCTGAGTGCCAACTTCCTGAATAAGGGACCGAGTATGGGCATCTTTAGCAGAAGGCCGTCCCATTTTAGACGTCCGCGTACAGAATTTATATAACGATTAAAACCGAAGAATGCCAGGGCCAAAAGAATGAGAAATACGATGAAATGTTTCTTAAAGAGATCGCTAAAAGTTATTAAGAGCTGTGTAGGCACAGGCAGCTCAGCCCCGAAACCTTCGTATACCTCCTTGAAGACGGGGATTACCTTCAGGATCAGGATGCTTGTAACGATCAGGGCCATGACGCATATAACCGCAGGATATGTAAGGGCCGATTTAATCTTCTTTTGAGTTGCATTCGTCTTCTCATAGTATGTGGCCAGTCGATCCAGTATGACGTCCAGTGCACCTGATGACTCACCCGCCTTAACCATATTGACAAATAGGAATGGAAAGATCTTCGGGTGCCGTGATAGGGCATCGGAGAAACTCGAACCTGCCTCTACCTCATCCCGCATCTTAATAATCGGTTGCTTAAAATTAGGGTTCTCTATCTGTTCGCCTAATATATCCAACGCACCGACTAAAGGTATGCCGGCATCAACCATTGTCGCCATCTGACGAGAAAATATGACGATCTCATCAAGTTTTACCCCTTTCTCTTTCGTAACTGAGGCATCCTTTTGACCCTTCACTTCATCGACAGAGATTATTACAAATTCCTTTTGGCGAAGCAGGTTGATAAGCGCTTCTTTATCTGAAATTTCCAAAACCTCTGAGATCGTCTTTCCGTCCTTATCCTTTGCAACATATTTAAATGTAGGCATAGATCACTCCTCTGCGGTAATCCGTAAGACCTCTTCTAACGTGGTAGATCCCATTATAAGTTTACTAATCGCATTATCCCTCAATGTCTTCATGCCCTGTTTCTTTACTGCATATTCTTTTATCTCTTTGGTCATGGCCCTGGAAACGATCATCTCCTTTACCGCATCATCTATCCGTAAAATCTCCAGTGTCCCCATGCGGCCAAAGTAACCTGTGTTATTACATTTTGTGCACCCCTCACCCGTATAGAATATCCTCTTCTTTCCGTCTGGTCCTACGGGTGATATTCCATTGCGGTCGAGTACCGACTTGGGTATATCATACGGCTTTTTGCAGCCAGAACAGAGCCGTCTGCATAACCTCTGTGCCACAGACAGGACGAGACTTGAGGCAATGAGAAATGGCTCTATGCCCATATCGACCAACCGCGTCAGGGCGCCGGCTGCATCATTCGTATGTAATGTACTGAATATGAGCTGACCTGTGAGGGCGGCCTTTATGGCTATATCCGCCGTCTCAAAATCCCTTATTTCACCGATCATTATAACATCCGGGCTCTGCCGTAATACCGCCTTAAGCCCATCTGCAAATGTAAGCCCTATATCCGGCAATACCTGCATCTGCGTAATGCCGCCCAGCTGATACTCTACAGGATCTTCTATCGTCATTATATTACGCTCTTTTGTATTCAATTGGTTAATGATGGAGTAGAGCGTTGTCGATTTACCGCTTCCGGTAGGCCCGGTTACGAGTATCATACCGTAGGGGCTCTTGATACCTTCTTCGAAAACCTTAAGCGGCTCCGGCAAAAATCCGAGATTGGCCAATCCGACACTCAGATCCGCTTTATCGAGGGTACGCATTACGATCTTCCCACCGTGTGAGGTGGGTAATACCGACACCCTAAAATCTATCTCCCTCTCCCCTGCGCGTACCCTGAATCTGCCATCCTGGGGAATTCGTGATTCCGTAATATTCAATCGCGACATTATCTTAAGACGTGCCAAAATGGCATTTTGGCTCTTGCGCGGAATCCGAAGTACCTCCTCCAAATTTCCGTCTATGCGATATCTTATCCGAAGATCCTTCTCGCAGGGTTCTACGTGTATATCGCTGGCGCGCCGCTTGAGGGCCTCTAATATCACGAGATCTACCATCTTAACTATCGGTGGTTTCTTAGATTCTTCTTCGATCTCAGAAATATCGAGCTCGTCTTCCCCGACAAGAGAGATCTCATCCTTTGCAGCCCCTTCCTTCTCCATATCCTTCAGAACTTCCTTTAGACCCTTGCCCTTTTTGGAATAGTAGAGATCGAGTGTTTCTTGAATTTCGTTTTCAGCGGCAATTATAGGCTTGACTTCGTATTTCGTCAAGACCTTGATATCGTCTATCGCAAATATATTGAGCGGATCTGCCATGGCAACGGTGAGGATCTTTCCTATCTTGGAGATCGGCAATAGCAGATACTGTCTCGCCATATATTCCGGAATCAACTCCATCACCTTCTCATCCACCTTATATCTGGAGAGAGAGATCGGCGGTATATTCAACCCCTCGCTCAAAACCATCATAAGATCCTTCTGGGATATCATGCCTTGCTCAACCAGTATCTTGCCCAGATTGCCCCCTTTGGCTTTATGGACTTCGCGTGCCTTATCGAGCTGCTTCTCTGTAATGAGCTTGCTATTTACAAAGAGATCCGTCAGATTTTTTGTTATAGGCCTATTACCCTTCATGCCTTTTCTCCCGCAGTAACCCTAAATACTTCCTCCAATGTAGTAATTCCCTCGACTGCCTTCTGGATCCCGTTCTCCCTGAGGGTGCGCATACCTTCCTCTCGTGCAAACTGGTGTATCTGTACCTCATCCGCTTTAGCAGCTATGAGTTCTCGCAATTTGGGAGTCACAGTAAGCACTTCGATCAGTCCGATTCGGCCGAGGTATCCGGTCTTTCTGCACTTACTACACCCCTTGGCCCTGTAGAATTTCTTGACATCCTTAAAACCATCGCGCTTCAATTGATCGGCAAGGGGACCTTTTACAGAATACTCTTCCCTGCAGTGTGGGCAGACCCTTCTGAGGAGCCGTTGTGCTGCAGCCGCTATTACCGAAGAACTGATGAGAAACGGCTCTATGCCCATATTGATGAGGCGCACTACAGAACCGCTTGCTGTCGTCGTATGGATGGTGCTCAAGACGAGGTGGCCGGTCAGTGCAGACTTGATGGCGATATCGACTGTCTCTGAATCGCGTATCTCACCAACCATTATCACGTCAGGGTCCTGTCGGAGTATAGAGCGCAGGGCCGACACGAAGTTGAGTTTCTTCTCACTGCCAACCGGTACCTGATTTATCCCCTCCATCTGGTACTCTACCGGGTCCTCGACGGTTACTATATTCATATTCGGCTTATCTATATATTTTAGTATGGAGTAGAGAGTCGTCGTTTTGCCGCATCCGGTTGGGCCACAGACAAGTATCATGCCGTGGGGATTGGAGGCTGCTCTTTTAATTCTCTCGGCAGCTTCGACCTCAAAACCTAATCGGTCTAAATCAAGTATCACTTGTGTCTTATCGAGTACGCGCAGGGCAACCTTCTCACCAAAACTCGAAGGTATGACCGATATTCGGAAATCTACCGATTTGTTCTTAAAACGCGCCATAAAACGGCCGTCTTGAGGAAGGCGGTGTTCTGCGATATCCAGACTAGCCATAACCTTAAGCCTTGAGACTATCATCTCCTGCATCGATTTGGGAGGAAATTTTGTCGCTTCCTGCAGGACCCCGTCAACCCTGTATCTTATACTTACTTCTTTCTCCTGTGGTTCTACAAGGATGTCACTGGCATTGAGCCTAATCGCTTCGGAAAGAATCATATTCGTCACTTTGATCACCGGCGCCTCTTCTATCATCCGTCTCAGTTCTGAGGATGTAACCTCCTTTACAGCTTCCTCCTCTATCATCTCCAGCTTACCGGGTTCTTTATCCATCTTTCTTATCAACTCTTCTATTGCCTGGTGCGTCACCTCACCATAGTGTGTATCTATGGCATGTTCTATCTCATCCTCTGTGGCAATAACAGGGCTTATCTTAAATCCCGTCAAACCCCTGATCTCATCCATAGCCAGGACGTTTAGCGGATCTGCCATGGCTATAGTTATAAAATCTCCTATCTTGGCTATCGGTATTACCTTGTATCTCCGTGCAACTTTGGCAGGAATGAGTCCTGTAAGCTTCTGATCTATTGTATAGCGGCTAATATCTATGGGGGGTATATTCATATGGCGGCTGAGCGCCATCATCAATTCCTCTTTACTTATGTAACCAAGGTCAACGAGTATATTGCTCAGGGTCCCGCCTTCAGCCTTCTGAATCTTCAGGGCCTCCTCAAACCCCTCTTTTGTTAATAGTCCCCCTTCTATGAGGACCTTTGTCAATTGATCGCGCAATGAGGTTACCATATCACGCTACTTTCTATAATATTTATTTATTGAATTATTGACGTCTGTCATCGTCGAGACGAATACCTGCACCTTGCAGTTGGTGAGCATCTCGATATCTTCTATCGCCTGTTGATTGAGTGGGTTGGACATGGCTATTGTTAAGGTATCTCCCATCTTATCTATGGGAATAAGGCAATATTGCCTTGAGACGTTCTCCGGGACTATCTTGATAATCTCCTCTTCGATATTATAGCTGTTGAGCGGCAAATAAGGAAAGCCGAATTGGACGGTGAGCGCTTGTGCGATTGCCTCTTCGCTTGCATAGCCGAGCGCCACGAGGATGTGGCCGAGCAGGCCGCCCTTCTCCCGCTGGATCTCGAGCGCCTTCTCTAGCTGGCGCTTGTTGATAACGCCACGCTCCATGAGAAGTTCACCAAGTTGTTTCGATATAAGCCTCCTGAATACCATGCCCTTAACCTCTGCCTTTCATTTGCATCTTATAGCTCACTACCTATCGAACCTACCCTTTTAAATCTATCGCTGCCTTCTCCGTCAGCTCTTTAGCTGTAGTACCGTCTATGGGATTCTCGCTCAAGCCTGTGCTCGCGCTAAGATCGATCTTGGCTTTGCCGTCACGGCCCTTTACCGAGGTATTTATAACCTTCTTCTTGAGTTCTTCGACGAATTTGGCCGCCTCCTTCTTGTTCCGCTCAGGCATTACTATGGCAAATTCATCTCCGGCTATCCTCGCCGCCTTGTCCAGATCCTCCATGCTCTTCTCGAGCGTATCTGCTATTCTCTTCAGTGCAGCTTCCGCTGCCAGCTCCCCCTCCTTCTGACGAAATAGATCGAATTGATCTAAGTGAAGGATGGCATATGAACATGGGCGTTGGCAGAATATGGCGCGCTTTATCTCCTCATCGAGCCGCCCTTCTATATAACCCTTGTTATATAATCCTGTCAGCTCATCCCTTACCGCTAAACTCTTCGCCTCTTTCATGAGGCGATCGTTCTCGATAGCTATAGATATCTGTTTCGCAAAGATATTGATCAGCTCTATGTCATCCTCACTATATTTGAAATCCCTTTTGTCATTACCTGCTATCAGTATGCCTTTGGCATTCACGGCCGTACCGAGAATGCAAAAGACGGCATTCTTTATATGATAATTGCTCATTAACTCTTTTACTTCCGGAGCAGTCGTAATCGTGTCATCTACGATAAGCATCTCCTTATCCTTTAGTAATTTGCCTAGTAATCCTTCGCCTATACGCAACTTTATATTCCTCAATTCTCCCTCTGCATAATTATATGTATTGTGCGCGGTGAAAGACCCCCCTTCGACTGCAGGTAATAGAAGTAACGAATATCCACTCTCGTAGCTCTGTGAAACCTTGGCCGTTATGAAACTGAGGATGTCGTCCAATTTAGCAGCTGTCGACATCGCGTCACCAACCTGAAGTAGACTAGATAGCGTCAGGACCTTTTTATGGATCTCCATATTCAGATCCTTCGTCTTCCTGCCGTACAAAGAGAGCTCATTCATATTATCTTTGATCGTCTGCGTCATACGATTGATCGAACTGCCCAGCGCGCCTATCTCATCTTCCCGTTTTACGTTTATCTTGCGGCTCACATCTCCGCTGGCTATAATGCGAGCCTCCATTGCCATTTCAATAACCGGATAGACGAGGCGTTTGGCCAGAATAAATCCCATTAGTGCTATAAAGATAGCTATAAGCACGACAAGTGAAACGGTCTCCAGAGTTTCTAGGTGTGGAAATATGTAGTTCGTCACAAGGTAGCCTAAGATCAGAAGTGGTATCACCGACATGAGACTGAAGGCAATCAATAACTTATATCGAAGTCCGTGTTGTGCAAATAGTTGCACTTCCTTCTTTTTGGCCATCGTACACCTCCATATAGTATTTAATTCAATATCTTAGGTTGATTAGACTATTATCTAATATAAGTATACTATGAGCGATTGGTCTTGTCAACCCAATCAACCTGATTTGACCTGCTCAATTAAGGGGTGCGAATATAAAAAAAGGGGCGGTGAATAGTCACCACCCCAAAAAAACTATCGGGCCGCTCAAGGATAAATATCAATCTATAAACAATATTGCCGGATGCCCTTTAGGCTCATAGTTCGGGCATAAAGGTAGGCCTCTTACCGTAGCAAAGATATAATCTCCGCCCAAAGGACATTCGGGTGGAGATTTTAGATAAGCCGGCACCAGATCCGCCATCTTAACCGGATCTCTGCCATTCATCTCATTATCTAAGGCCCATAGTGAGATGGCACCTTGAACTTGTTTAAGATTTGATACACACGCGTTCGTCTGGGCCTTTATCCTTGCCTGCATAAACCTTGGTATAATTATAGCAACTAATAAAACTATAATTGCTAAGATAATCATTACTTCGATCAAGGTAAAGGCGTTATCTCTTCTTACCCACATACAGATCCCCTCCTCTCTTCCTTAAATTTAGGGGTATAAAAGAACAACAGCGTCTTTCTCCGAGTTGAAAGGAATACTTTATTAATTAGGTCCTTTCACCGGATAAACGCCTTCTGTTAAAAACAACTATATCACAGAGGTGTCAAATTGTCAAGAATCGACACTTTCAAATCTCTGACCTGTTATGAAATATAGTAATGCAAGAATGGGTATCGAAAGGGCTCTATTTCCTTACAAGACGCAAAAGCTCTTCGGAGTCGGTTGTACGGCTCAGAGCATCCTCGTGCGTCACCAACCGGGCCTTCTCGAGTTCTGCCAGGGACTGGTTCATCGTCCGCATACCCTCCCTCTGGCCCGTCTGTATTGCCGAGTAGATCTGATGCACCTTCATCTCTCTTATCAAACTTCTCACAGCAGGTGTTATGAGCAAAACCTCAGTAGCCAATACCCTGCCGGGCTGGCCGGCCTTTGGAAGAAGTTGCTGCGACATGGCAGCCAGCAAAACAAATGATAGCTGGACCCTGATCTGCTGCTGCTGGTGTGATGGAAAAACATCTATAACCCTATTTATCGTCTGCACGCAATCAGAGGTATGGAGTGTGGAAAAGACGAGATGCCCCGTCTCCGCTATTATCAGTGCCGCTTCTATCGTCTCGAGGTCGCGCATCTCTCCTATAAGTATGACATCGGGATCCTGGCGCAGGACATGTTTAAGTGAAGCACCGTAAGAATGGGTATCGGTGCCCAATTCGCGCTGGGCAACTATGGCCTTCTTGTTTCTATGGACGAATTCTATAGGATCCTCGACGGTTATTATATTGCAATAGCGCTCCTTATTTATCATATCTACCATAGAAGCCAGTGTCGTCGATTTACCGCTCCCGGTAGCGCCTGTTATCAACACAAGCCCTTTAGGCTTTCTGCATAGACTTGTAAGCACATTGCCCGGAAGGCCCAACTCCTCAAACGTCTGTATCTCAAACGGTATAAGCCTGATGGCGCAGCCAACAGATCCCCTCTGGAAGAATAAGTTGACACGGAAGCGCCCCAGCTTCTCCCGGCTGAATGAAAAGTCAAGCTCCCAATCCTTCTCAAACTTCTCTATATGCTCTTTAGAAAGTATGCTGTAGACCAGCTTCTTTGCCGAGTCCGGATTGAGCACATCGTATTTGGTGGAAACGAGCCGGCCGTCTATCCTTAATTGCGGGGTTGCATTGACTGTGAGGTGTATATCTGATGCCTTCTTAGCAACCATCTCCTTAAGCAACACCTCTATATCTGCATTCATATCGCCTCCTGATATCTATTTTTTTCCGTTAAATATATTTAAGGTAGTATACTACGGTAATGGCGCAATTGTCAACATAATGCACTGCCCGAAACTTCACCTTCTTTACATTAGCATCCTATAACTGACCATGGTAATATCTCTTTTGCGCCGCGGGGCCTTGTAGCATAAATTTCAGGATCGATCTGTGCCTCGTTAAAAGCCGACATCCATATGTCCCAATTGAAGTGCTCACGCCACGCATCGAACTGCGCGCCGGCCTTCCATGCCGCAAGGAGAACAGCTCCAATCCTGCGGTCACCGCGGGAAAATACACCTTCTAAAGATGTAAGGTGCGCGCTATGGAAGTCTATTTTGAAACGCTTTCCAACTATTCGATCCCTAAGATAATCCTGGCTTCTTCTTATCTCCCCAGCACTCAACATCCCTTCCCGTTCAAACGGTGTATGGGCCTTCGGTATAAAGCCGGATATCGATATGGTGAGCCCGCCATATTTTCCGTCGATATCGCGGCGCAATGATGATATCTCATGGACAAGTTTTACAATACCGTCTAAGTCCTCTTTATTCTCGCCAGGGAGCCCTACCATAAAATAGAGTTTGAGGCTCTTCCACCCCTCGCCATATGCCCTCCTGGCAACCTTCTTGAAAGTATCCATGTCGACCTTCTTATTTATGGCTTTGCGTTGCTTGTCGCTGCCCACCTCGGGCGCAAAGGTTAGCCCCGATTTTCTGACCTGCGCTATAAGGCCCGGTGTCGCCTCGCGCATATTGTCGGTCCGCAGAGAAGATAGCGATATACCGACACCCTTTTTGTTGAAACGGGCCGCGAGGTCTTTCATGAGGCCTTCGAGCTGGGGATGGTCACCGCTGGATAGAGAAAAGAGTCCGATCTCATCATAGCCGGTACTCTTATAAGACTCCTCAACCAATTGCAGGATCTTCTTCTTTGAGCGTATTCTTAACGGCCCATATGCCGCGCGCGCCTGACAAAATCGGCACCCGTGGGGACAGCCGCGCATAATCTCTATATTTATTCTGTCATGCACAACCCTTATATATGGCACTATCGGTTTTGTGGGATAGGGAGCTGAATCCAAATCCCGCACCACCCTCCTTTCTACTCTTTTGGGCAGTCCGGAGTATTTAGGGACAAACCTGCTGATAAGCCCATCCTCACCATAGTCGCATTCATACAGGGATGGCGCATAGATACCTTTTATCTGTGAAACCGCCTTAAGAAATTCTGTCTTCAGGCTGTTATCATCGGGAGATCTGTCTTTAAACTTTTTGTAAAGTTCTATCAACTCCAGGATGACCTCTTCCCCATCCCCGACCACAAAAAGATCAAAGAAATCACTTAGGGGTTCGGGATTTATTGTGCAGCAACCCCCGCCTATTACCAGTGGTCTTATGGAAGCGCGCTCAGACTGCTTCAAGGGTATACGCGCGAGGTTGAGGATGTTCAATATATTCGTATATGTCATCTCGTGTGAAAGAGAGAATCCGATTATGTCGAAATCGGAAAGGGGTGTTTTTGTCTCAAGGGAAAAGAGAGGGATAGAATTTTCGCGCAAGGTCCGCGCCATGTCCGGCCATGGCGCGAATACCCTCTCCGCCGCCACATCCGGTATGGCATTTATAATAGAATAGATTATCTGAAGTCCGCTATTCGACATGCCGACTTCGTAGAGATCGGGGAATGCGAGGGCAACTTTTAACGCTATATCAGCTTGCTTCTTTACAATCGAATTACGCTCGTTGCCGATATACCTCCCCGGTTTTAAGACTTGAAGTAGTAGCGGCTCTACCTTGCTCCACAGATCGTTCATCTAACGCCTCGCACTGACGCTCATCAATATACCCATCCCTATCATAGTATTGAGCAATGATGACCCGCCATAGCTGATAAGCGGCAGGGGCATGCCGACTACGGGCATTAACCCTATGGTCATCGCTATATTTACTATTATTTGGAAGGAGATCATTGTAGCCACTCCGACACAAAGCAACTGCCCGTAGAGGTCCTGGGTCCCTGTGGCTATACGTAATATGCGCCATATTAAAAGGAGGTATAAGAATAAGAGGATCGCGCCTCCTAAGAAACCCCACTCCTCACCGATCACGGAGAAGATAAAGTCTGTATGGCGCTCCGGCAGAAAATTGAGTTGGTTCTGGGTACCGCTAAGCCACCCCTTGCCGAGAAGGCCACCCGAACCTATGGCTATCTTAGACTGTATGATGGTGTAACCGGCACCGAGTGGATCGATATTTGGATTTATAAATACCATAAGACGCTGTTTCTGGTAATCCTTAAGCAGGCTCCAGAAGATAGGGCTGGTTGCTACCCCTGCGATGAAGATATATAAGAGGTATCGTGCGTTTGCGCCGGCAGCATATAACATAGCAAATGCAATAGGGATTAATACGACCGCTGTCCCCAGGTCAGGCTCTATCAATATCAGCGCAAACGGAATAAGCATGAGCAAGAATACACCCATTATAGGACGTATTCGCCTGAGTTCAACCCTATTGTTTGACAAATAGGAAGATAAGAGCAATATGAGCCCTATCTTTGTAAACTCGGATGGTTGTAGTGAAAAACTCCCTATCTGGATCCACCTGGTAGCACCACCCCGCGTATGTCCCATGACAAGTACCAACCCCAAAAATATGAGGCAGATAAAGTAAAATAGCCACGCGCCGCTCAGTAACCTGTGGTATGGCACATTGGCTATGAGGAAGAAAGCGGCAAACCCTAAACCCATCCAGACTATTTGACGCCCTGTCGCGCCATCAAAGAGCTGGGTGCTATTTTGGTAGGTTGCGCTATAGAGCGCACCGATCCCTATGATAAATATAGCCAATATTATCAGGACAAGCGTATAGTCGAACCGCCCTAACCTTATCATAGATACCCCAAATTATGCGCGCCCTCAAATATGATCTTGGCAGTCTTGGCGGCATGCGAACCACCCTTTCCGCCATATTCTAAAAAGACGACCAATGCGATCTTTGGTTTATCGGCCGGGCTGAACCCGGCAAACCACGCATGGGTCTTCTGCGTGTGCGTCTGGGCTGTGCCTGTTTTACCTGCTATGGATAACCCTTTCACCCTTGCATATTTTCCCGTCCCTCCATCACCCTCAACTACTTGTCTCATCCCTTCCTTTACTACGTCTATATGGCGCTTGGAAATCTCAATCCGTTTATGGTTCGGGCTGCCGACGGTTATATCATCTATTCGGTCCACTACAAAGGGGCGCGACACCTCACCCCCATTAGCGACCGTGGCTACCATAGACAAAACCTGAATGGGTGTCACCAAAAGAAAACCCTGGCCTATTGCAAAATTGAGGGTCTCTCCCTGATACCACGCCTGGTGCTTTACGATCCTCTTCCAGAAACGGCTCGGGAGAAGGCCCGCCGCTTCATCCGGTAAATCGACTCCGGTAGGCTTGCCAAAACCGAATCGTTGTCCGTATTCAGAGATAATATCAACGCCTGTCTCTTTCCCGACATTATAAAAGAATACGTTGCAGGAGTTCTTTATTCCGTCTACCACGCGCTGCGCGCCGTGGCCGCCCTCCCTCCAGCAATGAAAGCGTCTCCCGCCTAAAAGATAACTGCCGCTGCATTCGAAGCTCGTCTCAGCCGATATCTTTTTGGAATCCAGCGCAGACAATGCTATTGCTATCTTAAATACAGAACCTGGTGGATATGCGCATCCTATAGCCCTGTTAAGTAAGGGTGAGCTTTTATCTTTTAAGATCTCCCTTACGCCTTTAGTATTGTCGGGTACTACAAATACGTTCGGATCAAAGGCCGGTTCTCCCGCCAAGGCCAAGATTTGGCCATCACGCGGATCCATGACAATAACCGCTCCGGGGCGTCCATCCAGCGCCTCATGGGCAATCTTCTGAAGTTCTATATCCAGGGTTAACTTGAGGTCTCTGCCGCTCTGCGGCAGCCTCTCTCCCAAAACCTGCTTCTGCCTGCCCATATGGTCGACCTCGAGCTGCATGCCGCCCCAATCTCCTCGAAGATAATTGTCATAACCTTTCTCAAGGCCTGCCCTACCTATGCGTTCCTGTATTCTATAGCCATATGGTTTTAGTCTTGAGAGGGATAACTTGTCTATCTCACCAACATATCCTGAGACTTGTGATGTGATATCCCCATACACATAATGCCTCAATGGACGTGTCTGTATGATTATGCCCGGCATATGGAGACGTGACTCTTCGACTTTGAGCACTGCCTCTTTCCCGATGTCGCGGCATATGACCTTAAGCATAAATGGCGCCGAGGATCTTCTCGTCGCAGCCTCAAGGAGCTCTTCGGGTGATCTCTTAAGGATCTCTGCCAGTTTCTTCAACGTCTCTTCTCTGTTCTTCAATCCCTCATCTATCAGACAGACATCATATGAGAGACGGTTGTCCACGATGGGTATGCCATTCCTGTCTAAAATCCTGCCTCTGGGCGAAGGTATGGGCAGGAGGCGTATCCTGTTCGTCTCTGAAAGTTCCTTATAATATGCTGACTTAAGGACCTGGGTAAAGAAGAGGCCGCCTGCTACCAGAAAGAAGAGTATGGTTATAGATAATAGAAGTCTTTTTATTCTCATGGACGCGCTCTCCCTGAGAAACCGGCCTTATCAAGAAGCTTAAATAAAAAAGGAGCTATGAGTGATGTGTATACGGAAAGGAGTATAGGTAGGTATACCGGGAATGTACCCGAAGCCTCGTTTGGACTGAATAGCCTTCGTGTCATAAAGTATACTACTGATACAAAGAGGCTGGAGAGCGCGACAACTATAATCTGCGCAAGAAACTGATCTTCGTAAATCTTCGATTTTTCCCGTCCGACAAGAAAGCCGCATAGCCAAAAGGCCGCTGCATGCGTACCAAAGAAAGCTCCGCTTGCCATATCTTTAAGCAACCCTGATACTATACCGACTTCAGCACCAAAGCGGGCCCCGCGCCTCAACGCGAAATAGACTACAAGGATAAGCAGTAGGTCCGGCTTAAGGTTGCCTATTCTGAATGAATTCAGAATCGACAATTCGATCAATAGTGCAAGGAAAATCAGAAGTAGATATCCGTAACGGGATGTGGGGACCTTCTTCAGTCTTCGACTAAGCACAGGACCTCCTCCATCCTATCGAGATCCTGAGCCGGTTCGATCAAAGCGACCTGTGACATGCCTAGCTTATCTTTGTAGGCCTCTACTACATCACCCACGTACAACCCTTTGGGAAAGACCCCTCCCATACCGGATGTAATTACCCTGTCGCCGCTTAATATCTCGGCATCCTTATCAAGATAGATAACTTCACACCTGCCGCCTATCGTCCCTTTTAAAAGGCCTTGCTGCCTATTCCGCTGTATTAGGACGCTTGCCCTGAAATCCGGATCATCGAGCGTGATAACCTTGCTGAAATCCCCACCGACCTCAAAAACCCTTCCCACCAAACCGGCCTCTGAAACTACCACGGTATCCGCCCCTATCCCGTCGGAACGGCCCCTATTTATTATGACGGTCCTCTTCCAGCTTGATGGATCCCTGGCTACCAGCCGCGCAACGACCTCTTTTGAGCTCTTGCCTTTTTTGTATGACAAGAGCCTCTTTAGCCGCTCAGCTTCCATTTTAGACTCTTGAAGCTCTGCCACGCGTCTTTCTAAGTCGGTTATTTTTTGCGTTAGAAATTTTTCTTCTTTGTGGATAGAGCTTTGCGGCAGGATTTTCTTTATCTTATCTGAATAGACGGATATCACTTCCAGCGGCACCAGAAGCGGGCTTATTATGGATATCTTGAAGGCTGGGAGCTGCAAGGGTGGGTTTGCTAAAAAGAAAAAGAGTGAAGCAATGATCGAAACTACAATTATAGTTTTTCTTGTCCTCACATGAATACGGGATTAGGGATTATGCCTGCCCTTTGGCAAGCCAGGATTAAGTTTAGGGATTATGAGAAATTTGCGCCGTTATTCTTGGTGTTTACCGTAACACGCTTAAGATACTTTATCTCACCCAATACCTTACCGGTACCCAACGCCACAGCCGTAAGCGGATCGTCGGCAATATGTATAGGAAGCCCTGTCTCCTCAGAGACGAGCTTATCGAGCCCTTTAAGGAGAGAACCTCCTCCTGCCATCACTATGCCGCGCTCTATCAGGTCAGAGGAAAGCTCAGGCGGTGTACGCTCAAGGGCTATCCTTACCGTCTCGACTATCTGGGATATCGGTTCAGAAAGCGCCTCTCGCACTTCCTCGCTTGAGATCGTTATCATCTTCGGGAGGCCCGCAACAAGATCTCTCCCCCTCACTTCCATGGTCAACTCCTCATCCAGGGGATAGGCAGACCCTATCTTCATCTTGATCTCTTCTGCGGTGCGCTCTCCTATCATGAGGTTGTAGGTCTTCTTCAGATAATTTATGATCGCATCATCCATCTCATCGCCACCGACGCGTATCGATTTTGAGAAGACGACGCCTGCCAGTGATATGACGGCGATCTCGGTCGTTCCTCCGCCGATATCGATTATCATGTTACCTGCCGGCTCCTGTATCGGGAGGCCTACGCCTATTGCGGCGGCGATCGGCTCCTCCACCATAAAGACCTCTCTCGCGCCTGCGTTGAGGGCCGATTCTTTGACTGCGCGTTTTTCAACCTCGGTTATGCCGGAAGGTATTGCGATGACCATGCGAGGCCTGACTAGACGGCGTGACGGATGGACCTTCTTTATGAAATACCGGAGCATGCTCTCGGTGATCTCAAAGTCCGATATAACACCATCCTTCATAGGCCGTATGGCAACTATGTTGCCGGGTGTGCGCCCCAGCATGCGCTTGGCCTCTTCGCCTACTGCGAGTACTCGCGGATGGCCTTTCTGTATAGCTACAACGGATGGTTCGCAAAGAACTATCCCTTGGCCGTTGATATAAACTAATGTGGAGGCCGTGCCAAGGTCTATGCCCATATCATTGGAAAACAGTCCCAAAATAAAATTGACGCCCTTGCGTCCTAAATCGAGGGTCTTCTTTAGTATCATTCTCATCTCCATAATTTGATTTGTTAAAAGGGTTTAACTCTTTTCGGTTTTCAAATAACCTTCCAGAAGCGCAGAATTGCGGTAATTATTGAGAGCTTAAATTGTACCAAATAGCCCTGCCTTTGTCAACTATTATATATTTAGAATAATATCAAGTGCTAATAGACGTTAAGATATGGGAAAACTGCGGAAAGGAGGTATTTATACAGGCCGTATCGAAAAGGATGCTCTCATCTTTTGCTGTCAACGCGGCTATAGTCATGGCCATTGCGGTGCGGTGGTCTCCGAAGCTCTTAAGCCTGGCCGAGGTGAGAGATTCCACCCCTTTTATTATTATATCATCGCCATCCACCTTGAGATCGGCACCCATGCATTTAAGGTTTTCAGCCATAGAACTTATGCGATCCGTCTCTTTTACCCTCAGTTCACCGGCTCCCTTTATGATCGTCTTGCCCTTATTTAAGCTGGCTGCTACCATGAGTATCGGCATCTCATCTATCGATCGGACCAGGAGGTCTCCTTCAATAGTCAAATCGCCCTCCAACCGGCAGCCTTCAACCTCCATATCACAGAGCGGCTCAAAATCCGACCTCTTCTCTTTTATCTTTATCCTTGCGCCGATCGATTTGAGCGCATCTATAAAACCTGTACGCGTAGGATTGCAACCTACATCTTTTATCTTTATATGAGAGCCTTTGATCAAAAGCGCAGCTACGATGAAGAATGCCGCAGATGAGATGTCCCCGGGAATAAATACTTCTTTGGCCTTTGGCACTTGTCCGCCCTCGATCGCTGCAGTTAAATCATCGACAATAACTTTTACACCAAACTGTCCAAATATCCTTTCTGTGTGATCGCGGGATTTCAGCGGTTCCGTAACTTTTGTCATGCCTCTTGCGTATAGGCCGGCGAGAAGTATTGCCGATTTAACCTGCGCGCTCGGTATATTCATCGTGTAATCGATCGATTTTAGATGGGCGCCTTTTATCTTGAGTGGCGGCCTATTCCCCTCGGAGAGTGCCGTGACATCCGCGCCCATAAGCCTGAGCGGTTCAATTATCCTTTTCATCGGCCTGGCGGATAATGACGGGTCGCCTTCGAGCACTGTCTCAAATGGCTGGGCAGACAGGATTCCGGAGATCAAGCGCATCGTCGTCCCGGAATTACCTAAAAATAAGTTCTTCTTGGGGGATTTTAGTGCGGTTGGCCCATCCCCTTCAATTAAGAGTGAATTACCATCAGCGCGAATACCTACGCCCATCGCAGAGAATGCGTTCTGCGTAGCCTGGCAATCTTCGCCACTTAGTAAATTAGTTATGTGGGTAGTGCCTTTTGCTATCGAACCAAGAATTATTGCGCGGTGGGATATAGATTTGTCGCCAGGCAGGGTTATCTCACCCTTAAGGCGTTTCGCTGGTTGGATCGTCCTCTTATCGGTACCTTCTGCCATCTGTCCACTTTTAGCCGTAAATTATTTTATGACTACCGCGTCACCCTCTTTTAAAGACGCGTCGCTATAATCCGGGAGAATAGCTGCGGCGCACATATTCTCATATGCCTTCTCAACTTCAAGCTCGGCCAAGAACTTTTCATTTCGATATGCGAGCAACCTCATCCCCTCAACCATACCATTTGTCGCGCCCAGGTTGGTCACAATGAAATTGAAGTCCTTATTTACGACGAGTATCCGTCCTTCTGGAAGGCCGCGCCCCTTTACAACGATCTTCTCCAGTTCAACCGCCTCGCGCTTGCCCATAAGAAGGTCTTTTATCTTGACCTCGAGGGAACGTTTCGCCTCCATTATGCCGTCAAGCTGTCCGCGCAACTCTGTATAATCACCTTTGATCTTCTCAAGCCGCTGGTTTACATCACTGTGAAGCTGTTTTTCCCGCTCAAGCGCTTTGGAGAGAATATCTACCGTGGAGCGCTTCTCCTCCAATTCGATATGCACAGTTTCTGTCTTCTCCTTCTCCTTGACAAGCTCGACAGCCAGTTTCTCTGCCTTTGTTTTCAGCTCTTTCCACTGGGCCTCGAGATCCTGTTTCTGTTGTTTAAACCTCTCGAGTTCTATCTTTAAACTATTTCTCTCTGCGACCGTAATCTCGAGTTTTTGCTCGGCGGCAAGCCTCTTTTCGTACTCTGCCCGTTTCATAATAAATAGACTTAAGGTGAGACAAAATAAGAGCGCGCTTATTAGGACTAAATGTAAGAGCCTTCCTTTGATAGGGCTATTCATAAATCCCCTCCATTTATCAAAAATATAATAATAGCTTATTTGGGTATAATTATATCATTCATTATAAAATAAATCAAGTCTTAACCCACCACCCAAGACGTTTCTCAACTCAATCGGGAACCTGCCCTAAACTCAATCGGGGAAGTGTCCCCCCCTTTCTTTTGGCAAATATTTCATCCTTTTTCAAGAACCTTCATGTCCTGCGGTAGATCTACAGAGAACTCCAAAAATTCACCTGTTGCAGGATGTACAAAACCCAGATATGCGGCGTGGAGCGCGTGTCGGGATATTTTCTTATCATTTCGCCAACCATAGTCGTCATCGCCGAGCAATGGATAACCCAGGTACTTCATATGGACCCGTATCTGGTGGGTCCTGCCCGTCACAGGAGATAACTCCACCATCGTATAATCCTTGAAACGTTTCAGCACCTTATAGACGGTCTGTGCATCCCTGCCGTCTAAGGCCAATGGCGCCATGCGCTGCCGATTGGAGGGATCTCTCCCTATGGGCACATCGATTATACCGTTATCGAGTTGAATAATGCCTTTTGCAAAGGCGATATAGCGGCGCTTGATTGTGTGCTCCTTAAATTGCGCGGCAAGAGATCTACGGGCATCCTCGTTCTTTGCAACGACCAGGACGCCCGATGTATCCTTATCGAGCCTGTGGACTATTCCCGGCCTTACTGTATCGCCAAAACTCTTGAATGCGTCCGAGTGATAAAGAAGCGCGCTCGCCAGCGTACCTGTGCGGTTGCCCGCACCCGGATGGACAACCATACCGGCGGACTTATCGATTACAACCAGGTCCGCGTCTTCAAAGATTATCTTAAGGGGAATATCTTCCGGTACGAGATGGGATGGCTCAGGCGGTGGGACCCTTACCTCGATCGTGTCCCCGGGCTTTACTTCGCTATTCTTCTTTGCCGCCTCGCCATTTAACAAGACTAAACCGGAAACGATTAGGCGCTGCAGGTATGTGCGTGAGGTTGTGTGAGGAAAGACGCCCAGGATATACTTATCCAGTCTCTCCCCTTTCCCGGATTCATCTACTATAAATTGATATATCTTGTGTGAGTCCATTTGTGCATCCTGCCCGTTTTTAACGCTTATTCTTCAGTCCCCTGGTATATAGCGCCACTGACAATAAGAAGATCCCTGCGCTAATCCCCTGGGACAGGGTAAATCGCCCAAGGAATATTATAGGTTCATCCCTGATAAATTCTATTAAAAATCTCATAGCTGAATATAAGAGAAGGTACGTGAGGAAGATCTGGCCGCTGAAGGCCCGGTCTTTGCGATGGAGCGACCTTAGGAATAAGAATATGGCCAAAAGAAGAAGCGCTGAATAGAGCTGCGCGGGGTGCCGCCTAAACGGCGTCCCTATAAAATGGAGCGCAAATATCGAATTGGAGATCTTGCCCCAGCAGCAACCATTCAAAAAACATCCTACCCGTCCTGCCATCTGCCCTAAGGCGATATAAGGCGCTATGAGATCTGCCACCTTCATCACCGGCATACCATTCCTTTTTACAAAATAGACTGCCGCCAAAAAAGCGGTTATCAGGCCTCCGTAAAAGATCAACCCGCCCTTGTTAAGCATAACTATGTCGAGGGGGTTTAAGATGTACCCTTCTATATTCATAGCTACATAAAGGAGGCGGCCGCCTATCAGCCCTGAGATTAGTATCCATAAAAAAAGGTCTACTATCTTAGTGGGATCGAGCCCCGCCTTTTCGGCATTTCTCGCGGCCAGAAACGTAGCGGCCAGAAACCCCAGGGCAACCATCACACCATAGGAGTATATTTCAACAGGGCCTATTTTAAACAGGATCGGATGCATCTTTGGAATCGAGCCTCTTCTTATTTAGTGTATCCCATAATAATAATGCTACACCTATCGTTATTGCTGAATCTGCTATATTAAAAACAGGCCATACACGAAAATCGAGAAAATCTATCACATGGCCGAAGGCAATTCTGTCGAAGAGATTTCCTGCCGCGCCTCCTGCTATTAATCCTAAACTGATTCTAAAGGGGGCCGGCCGGCGCGCTATCCTCTGCGATAACCCTATTATTAAAAGGAGTGTCACCAAAGATACTATCAAGAAGACAATCGGGACACCCTTAAATAATCCGAAAGCGCCTCCTCTATTCTCAACCAGGGTAAGATGAAAAACCCCTTTTATCAAAGGGGTGGAATCACCTATAGTTAAATAGGTAAGCGTTATAATCTTGGTGACTCTATCAACCAGAAATACGGCCAGGCCGAGCAGAAGGAAACTCATATTGTAGGCTTTGGGTTTTTTAAGTTTGGACTATCTTTTATTCGCCTTCTCTTCTTCCGACATACAGCTGAGACAGAATTTTGTGTGCGTAAGCGCCATAAGGCGCCTCTTTGCTATCGGCTTTTCACAATTTTCGCAGATACCAAAGGTCCCTTCTTTAATCCTCTCAAGCGCATCATCTATGCTGTAAAGTATCTTCAATTCATTGTCGGCAAGTCCTAAAGAGAATTCCCTGTCATAATTGTCCGTCGCCATGTCGGCAAGATGGAAGGCATAACCCGAAAGATCCCCTGAGGCATCCTTTTGGGACCTGTTGAGGTTTTCATCCCTTATGCTCTTGATCTCTCTTTGAACCTTATCCTTCTGCGCAAGGAGATGCTCTTTAAATTTTGCCATTTCCTTTCTTGGCATCTTCTTCACTGCCTTGGCACACTTTTTCTTCACTATCTTTGCACATGCCTTCTTCGCTATCTTGACACAATTTTTCTTTTTGGTCTTTGTGGCCATCCCTTCCTCCTATTTCGAAATATGCTCACGTGCTAAATGAGCAGATCTCTATTAAAAAATCTTTTTGCCTATTTTAATTATTGCTTAAGACCCCAAAACACCTCGAACACACGTCAGGATATTTATCGAAAGACCCGACGCTCGTGCTATAGTTCCAGCACCTATTGCATTTTGTGCCCTTGGACTTATCCACTTTTATATATATACCGGGCTGCTCCTCCATTGAGAAGAGACCGTCCGGTGCTTCCTTGGCCTTCTCAACGACCACCTCAGATACTATGAATATAGCGGTTAGATCAGACTCATAACTCTTAAGAAGCTTATATGCCTTATCGTCTGTGCAAAAAATAGATAAAGATGCCTGGAGTGAATTTCCTATTACACCCTCTCCTCTCTTAAGTTCAAGCCCCTTTAATGCTAAATTTCGTATCTTAAGAAGCCCCTGCCAATTCTCTTTCGCCTTCTCATCCATCTTCACCTTTGGCAGGGCCTTCGGCCAAAGGCTCATGTGGACAGAACCCTTATCAGGATAGAATTGGGTCCAGGCCTCCTCCGCCGTAAAGGAGAGGATCGGTGCCGTCATGGTAACCAACAACTTAAGCATTTCAGCGAGCGCACTCTGGGCCGATAAACGCTCGTGCGATTTAGCGCCGAATGTATATAACCTATCTTTTAATATATCAAGGTAAAAGTTCGAAAGCGTCACGGTACAAAATTCATAGAGCAATCTATATATGCGGTGAAATTCATAACTGCGGTAAAGTTCCGTAACTTTCCGGAATAACTCCACCGCCTCATTGAGGGCCCATCTGTCTATCTCCAGCATCTTACTCGGAGCTACACCGTCTTTATCAGGATCGAAATCGTGTAAATTCCCAAGGAAAAACTTGAATGTATTCCTTATCTTGCGGTAGGTATCGCCGACCTGGGCAAGTATCTTATCCGATACCCTGACATCACCTCTATAGTCGCATGACGCGACCCATAAACGCAGGATATCCGCGCCGTACTTCTTCATCGCATCCAGGGGTGAGACAACATTGCCCCGGGACTTCGACATCTTCTTGCCATCACCGTCAGTTACAAATCCATGAGTAAGTACCGACTTGTACGGCGTCCCTTCCCCTATTGGCACAGATGTAAGGAGCGCGCTCTGAAACCACCCCCTATGCTGGTCACTTCCCTCAAGATACATATCGGCCGGATATGCCAGGCCTTCCCTTGCCATAAGTACTGCCTGATGGCTGACCCCGGAATCGAACCAGACATCCAGGATATCCTCTTCCTTCTTAAAATCTCCTTTTCCGCATCCCGGGCAACGCGTCCCTTTGGGGAGTAGTTCGTTTGCCTCCTTCTTAAACCATATATTCGATCCGTTCTCCCTGACAAGGTCACGTATATGACCTATCAGCTTGGGATCGAGCAGTGCCTCCCCGCAACCCTTGCAATAGAATACGGGTATAGGCACACCCCAATACCTCTGCCGGGAAAGACACCAGTCAGGCCTATTCTCTACCATCGATGATATTCTTCTCTCACCTATATCGGGGATCCACTTGACCTTCTTGATCAGTTTTAAACATTCAGACCTTAAACCCTTGTGGTCCACATTTACAAACCACTGTTTCGTAGCGCGTGTTATGACGGGCGCCTTACACCTCCAGCAGTGGGGATAGGAGTGCGTTATAGTCGAGGCGTATATCAATGCGTCTTTGCCTGTTAGGGTATCGAGTACCTTCTTATTCGCGCTGAAGACATCCAACTTTGCAAACTCACCCGTCGTCTCATCGAACCGCCCCTTCTCATCGACAGGCATGATTACGGGTAAGCTGTACTTAAGGCCTGTACTGAAATCCTCAGCACCATGGCCCGGTGCTGTATGGACACATCCTGACCCGTCTACATTGGAGACATAATCGGCCAGGACTACTATCGAGTCCCTGTCGAAAAAAGGATGCCGGCACCTCAGCCCTTTCAGCTCGGACCCTTTTGCTCTTGCAAATATCTCATACTCCTTTGTCTCGGCCATTACTGTTGTCACCAGATCCCTGGCCATAAGATAATAACCGCCTTCTTTGGTCCTTATCAAAACATATTCAAGATTTGGATGGAGCGCTATCGCTACATTTGAGATGAGTGTCCATGGCGTGGTGGTCCAGATGACGAAATGCATATCTTTGACCGCGTCCCATGAGCCCTTATCCTTACCACCGGTCTTCTCAAGAGTGAAGAGGCCTTTGGCCTTTGAGAGATCATCATCCTGCAATTTGAACTTAACAAAGATAGATGGTGACTTATGGTCTTCATATTCGACTTCAGCTTCAGCGAGCGCGGTTTCACATTTCATGCACCAGTTTACGGGTTTGAGGCCGCGGTATACATAACCTTTCTTGACCAGCTTGCGAAATACCTCGATTATATCAGCTTCATAATCTTTATCGAGTGTCAGGTAGGGTTTCTCCCAATCACCAAAGATGGCGAGACGCTTAAACTCTTCCTTTTGTATCTGGACGAACTTCTTAGCATAATTACCGGCCTTTTCCCTGAAGGTGGCCTTATCTATATCATACTTAGTTATACCGAGCTCCTGAAATAGCTGGTGTTCTACGGGCAAGCCGTGGCAATCCCATCCCGGGACATAAGGGGTGAGATACCCTTCCATCGTCTTAAACTTCACTATGATATCTTTTAGGATCTTGTTTAGGGCATGGCCCATGTGGATATCGCCGTTGGCATACGGCGGCCCATCGTGGAGGATAAATTTTTTGCTTCCTTTCCGCGCCCCCAGGATATTCTGATAAAGCCGCCCTTCCTCCCAGGACTTCAGCGTCTCGGGCTCACGATTGGGCAGGTTCGCCTTCATCGGGAAGGATGTCTTCGGTAGATTCAGCGTATCCTTGTAATCCATCTTACCTTTTCATGTATTTATTTATAAATATATGGAGCTTCTGCTTCGTCCTCTTCGGTATCAGGTCGGCGGGTGTGATTATCGCGTACTGGAGCGTGCTCGCACATGAACATTTGCGCTCAAGGGGCAGCTTTGCGATCGTCTTTATTATAAGCTTTTTGGCCATCTCGGCATTCTTCTTCAAATTATCTATTATCATATCTATTGTCACGGATTCTGCGCTCTCATGCCAGCAGTCATAATCAGTCACCATGGCCGCCGTAGAGTAACAGATCTCTGCTTCACGCGCCAAGCGTGCCTCAGCCATATTCGTCATCCCTATGACATCCATACCCCAACCTTTATACAATAATGATTCCGCTTTTGTCGAGAAGGCCGGGCCTTCCATGTTGAGATAGGTCCCTTTCGGATGGACAGATGCGCCTATCGACTTCGCGCTCTCATATAATATATTGCGTAAAGAAGAACAGACCGGTTCCGCGAAACTGATATGCGCCACAACCCCATCCCCAAAGAATGTCGTCTTGCGCGCCTGATTAGTGCGATCGACAAACTGGTCCACCATCACTATGTCGAGCGGTTTTAGCTCTTCTTTGAAACTGCCTACGGCCGATATCGATATGATCTGCTCAACCCCGAGGCTCTTCATGCCATATATATTGGCCCTGTAATTTAACTCTGTAGGAAGAATGCGATGGCCTTTGCCGTGCCTGGGTAAGAATACGACCTCTCTACCGCCTAACTCCCCTACCACATATTCATCTGAGGGGTCACCAAACGGCGTCTTCACCTTAATAGACTTCTGGGCCTTAAATCCGTCTATTTCGTATAGCCCGCTACCACCTATTATTCCTATCCTTGCCTTTGTACCGTTGATCATCTAAATATCCCTCATTATTTTGTTATTTTGACTACCTTGTCTCTTGCTTTATGGCCGCTGACTATCTTAACTGCGGATCGTTTCACCTTAAATTTTTCAGAGACGAGATCGATGAGCGCTATATTCGCTTTACCATCGACCGGTGGCGCGTTGAGGCGTGCCCTGTAAGAACCATCCTCCCTGCGTAAAAGCGCATTCTTGGCAGAACGCGGCACTACACGCACCTTCAGTCTCATCTCAATACACGGCTCAGATCAAAGAGCGTAGCCACTAAAAATTGCCTTATGAAAAAGAGTGTCAATATCGCCAAGATCGGCGAAAGGTCCAATCCTATGCCATAGCCGGGTATTATACGCTGCATTAAACGCCTAAAAGGATAGAGCATCGGTTCTGTAGCCCCATATAAAAATTGGACTATTGGATTATTCGGATCCGGGTTCACCCAACTTATAAGCGCCCTTATGATAATGAGCCACCATGCGATATTTATGATCATGCTTAGTACACCCGCTATTGCCGCAATAAAGTTCCCTGCTATGAACATCTCCTTACCCTCCTCTTAACTGACGAGCCCGTCTCTCAGCTGCACGTATACCCTGTTTAAGTGTCTTGCCCAGTCCGTATCTCTTGAAGACCTTGAAGGCGGCCTCGGTAGTACCGCGTTTCGATGTAACCATACTGCGAAGCTTCTCGGCCGATATCCCTGTCTTTGCAAGGGCCTCACCACTGCCGAGCGCTGTATAGACCGCGAGTTTTTGGGCATCGGCGCGTTTGATCCCTGCATCGAGGCCGTATTTTAGCAAAACCTCTACCAGATAGAAGAAGTACGCCGGCCCGCTTCCTGATATGGCAGTAACCGCATCGAGTAGATCTTCTTTGACTTCGATTACTTCGCCGACCGAGCCGAATATAGACCTGGCCAACTTCTTTTTTCCGGGTTTAACCCCCCGGCTGAATGCTAAAGCAGATACACCGCTGCCTACTAAAGCAGGCATATTGGGCATAACTCTCGTTATCTGGGTATGGCCGCCGCTTAGGTGAAATAGGCTATTTATATCGACACCCGCTGCTATAGAAATGAGGAGTTTTGTCTTATTCAAAACAGCTCTTGCGTGAGTTAAGAGAAGCCCTATATTCTGCGGCTTCACCGCGACTATGATCGTCTGACATGATTTAATCAGGTCGTTACTGGAAGGTTTCGTCTTAACACCGTAACAGCGCTTCATGAGTGAAACGCGGGACTTTCTGAGATCATGGACAAAGATATCTCTCTTATTTACAAGCCCCCTTGACAAGATCCCTCTTATCAGGGCTTCTCCCATGTTACCACAACCGATAATACCTATTCGTTTCATATAGTCACCTATTGTTAATTAACCTTCGAATATCGCAGTTCCTATGCGCACCATATTAGCGCCTTCTTCTATTGCCACCTCAAAGTCACCGGACATGCCCATCGATAAATATTGCATCTCGATCTTCGGCAAATTCTCTTTTTTGAGGCTCTCAAAGATCTCTTTCATCTTCCTGAAGTAGGGACGCGCACTTTCCGGATCTGAAACCAGGGGTGCGATCATCATAAGGCCCATTATCTTAATATGCTCGAAAATGCTGACCTCTTTTAGAAAAGGCCTAAGCTCTTCAGCACCCATCCCAAACTTGGCATCTTCTTCAGCCACATTGAGCTGGACGAGCACCTCTATATTCTTATTTAATATATTACATTCTTTATTTATCTTATCTGCTAATAGTACGCTATCCACTGAATGGATGATATCGAATATCCGTGCTGCGTCTTTGGCCTTATTTCGCTGGAGGTGACCGACAAGGTGCCATTTGAGGGGTTTTGTGATTTGGCCATATTTAGTGAGTGCTTCCTGTACCCGATTCTCTCCGATATCTGTTATCCCTGCCTCGAAGGCTTCTTCTATCAGAGAGAGATCGCGCGATTTGGTTACACAGACCAAAATGATCTCATCGGGATTCCTCCCTGCCTTCACAGCCGCACTCTTTATGCGGGACTTAACAGACTTTAGATTATCCTTAATCATTTTGGCACTAAAATATAGCACAGAAACCACCCCCTGTCAAGCAAGATCCACCCCACCCCAAGACGTTTCTCAACTCAATCGGAGATCTGCCCCAAACTCAATCGGAGAAGTGTCCCCTGGGATTATAACGGTATACTTATCCACGTTAAAATTTTATCTTGATTAAAAGGTCGGGATATGGAGGGACAGGTTGAAGCGGAAATCCTAAATGGTACTAGAGGTTATTAATAATCGTCCCAGGTGACTCCATCGTGGTTGCGCATCTTGAGTTTGTTTTCTGAAAAGTCTATCAATAGCTGGAGTCCTATTATGGGGGTATGTCCCCACTGGTGTGGCGAGGCCAAGCAATTCCAACCATCAGTATATAAAGGGGCACCCCATCCATCGTGAGATTGGTAACTAAAATAATCGTCTCCCCAATGCCTAGGTTTAGTACAGCAGGTGGTACAGATATCTAATGGCTTAAGTTCTAAATACAAACCATACGGCTCGTGATTCGCGTCAGTGTCGCCCGTGAATTCCTGATAGTCGCCATGTTCCAGATAGTAGGCCTCCTGGGCTCTGTATATGGCCCCTAAAGTCGAGACGGCTTGTGCCCACCTCGCCTTCTCTACCACCTTCTGATACTGCGGCAATGCCACAGTAGCGAGTATACCTACGATGAGAACTACTATAAGAAGCTCTATTAGGGTGAATGACTTTTTCATACAGAATTATTATACCTTCATACTCAATGCAATGCAAGAAAATTTCATAGTTATCCACACCCGTGGTGCAGGCTTAAGCATGAGCCACGCCTGTGGATAACTGGGGGGACAGATCTCCAATTGAGTTTGGGGCAGATCTCCGATTGAGTTGAGAAACGTCTTGGGGTGGGGTTAGAAGTAGTCTTCGAGGAAGGTGGTGACTCTTTCGGTTAGGCGGGTTACGAGGGGGCGCTGCAGGTGAAGCTGCGGGATAAACGGCGTCCTCTTTGCTGATTCGATCCTGTATCGGATAAGCCCGAGGGCGGTTGTGTAGATGGGGTTGGTCAATATCTCGCTATCGCCATTAGCCTCGAATAACGTGGCTATGCGGGGGGATTTACCCAAAGATGTCTCAAGGCCATTAAGCAGGTCATCACGCAGGAGGTCTTTTCCGGATAAGAGGAGTTCGTAATCCGAGGGCATGTTGAGATGCGCAAGACGGTCTGTGATCTTTCTTGTCAAGAGATCGATCCTTATCGTGTCATCTCCTGAAGATGTCACTGCATCAGCTGCTCTTATATAGCCGTCCTTAAAATAGGCTACATCTATCAGGTCGCGTTTCGCATCTACTATCACAAATCCGCTGGCGCTCTCTGCATTGCCGGGATGCATATTACCCCGCCAGTCACATACGCCAAAGGCGGTTGCCAGGGCTGTAAAACATATAGAATCGACACTCAATCCTGCGCCATTGACAGATTCGACAAGATTCGCAACCTGGGTGCGCGGAGCGATCACCATAAATATGTCGCACTCAAGTCTCACGCCATACATGCCTACCGGATTCTTGATGATACCTTCCCCGTCGAGAAGAAAGGTCTGCGGGATTACATTGACCACTTCCATATCCGGCGCAAGGCCTATCGTCCGCCCTACCTTAATCGCCCTCGATATATCTGAACGCTTAACCCTGCGTGAACTCTCATGGAGCGGGGCAATACCATGGCTAGTCCTGAAATCGAGCCTGGGCCCGCTTATATTTATCGTGCAGCTGAAGATCCTTTGCCCTGACGGCCCCTTCGCCTTTTCAATAGCTTTCTTGATCGTGTCAGAAAGCCCTCCCTGATCCGCGACTACTCCCTTAACTACGGACCTCGAGGATACGCTTGCCGCACCGGTTATCTCAAGGCGTCCCTGGTTGTCTATCTCGACTACGAGGGCACAGACTAAGGAATCTGATATGTCTATACTTGCAAATCTTTTGCGCATCGCCTCACCTGGGGCCTATTACCGCGTTCTTAAAACGCATATCTATATATCGTATATCCTCGAGCTTCATGCCGGGCTGTCGTAATATATCTTTTAACCTATCCAGGTCTTTTTTAAAATCACCCCGGCCCATATTGATCTTGACACCACCCTCCAGCATAAATGATGTATTTCTTTGGTCGTTAACATCGATGATGCTTACGCGGTAGTCCTCTGATAATCCGGATTCCCTTATGTCATTCATGAGCCTGAATGCCACATGCAGCCTCTCGGACTCCAAGACCTTGCCTACCTGATCCCCGCGCACCGCTACGCCTGCTATAACAGGTAATCTCTCATAAGGAAAATTTCTTACGTCGCTTAAGACCACGCCTTCGCGGTCGATGGGATAGTACCTGCTTGAACTTATCTGAGCTACGGCCTCCCGCACTTTGAGATTCAACTGTATCTTGTTGGGAAGTCTTTTGTAGACCGATACCTTGAGGACCTCAGGATACCCCCTTAGGATAGAATCCCTCAAGCTCCTGAGATCGAGGTCAAACATGTTATATCCCTTTATCCTCTTTTCAATATTCTCAATAGGGATTGCATCCAGGGCAGAGGCAGGAGTTACAACCACCTTCTCAATCCTAAAATATGACGACTCTGTAAGAAAACCGTATCCAAACCATGCCACCCCGGCCAAGAGGGCCAATACCACGAATGCAGCCCACTGCTCTTTTAATTTATTAAAAATACCTCTAAGATCTATCTTGATCTTCAGCTTCCTTCTCTGCCTTCTCCTTTTCCTTCTCGATCTTCTCCTTGCCATATAGACCGTTCCCTTCGCTCTTATTTTGATTAGGTAACTCTCTTGTATATTATTTTATAGAATTATACCCTAACTTTGCTCTTTTGACAATGATAAACGCTCTTCCTTTAACGCGAGTTCTACCAGTTTTACACAGAGCTCGCCAAATTCATACCCCGCTTCCTTAGCGGCTTTTGGCAACAGGCTCCGTGCGGTAAGGCCGGGTATCGTATTGACCTCCAGGACAAAGATCTTTCCATCGTCCCGGATTATCATATCGACGCGTGAAAAACCTTGGCAGCCAAGGGATGTATGCGCCTTAAGTGCCGTATCCTGCGCGCATCGGTAAGATTCCCCGTCTATCAACGCCGGTACGATATACTCCGTATCAGGGCTCTTATACTTTGCCTCATAATCATAAAATTTCCTACCACAAGGGAGTACCTGAATAACCGGCAAGGGTTCTTCATTCAATATGCCCACTGTAATCTCTCTCCCCTTTATATATTGCTCAACTATAACCTTATCTCCGTATTCGAACGCCCGCTTTAGCGCATCTTCAAAATCTTTTTCTTCCTCAACTATGGAGAGGCCTATGGATGACCCTTCAAATTGCGGTTTGACAACGACGGGAAAAGCGAGGCCGCTCGAATCCGCCTCTTGTCCATCTATGCAAATCTTATAGCCTGCAACCAAAATCCCCTTATCTTCGAAGGCCTCTTTCGATGCTATCTTATCGAGCGCCAATCTCGATGCTTCTACCCCAGAGCCTGTATATGGAATCTCTACCTCTTCACATATAGCCTGCACCGTTCCATCTTCGCCGAAACGGCCGTGAAGCGCTATAAAGGCAACCGAAATCCCGGCATCTCGTATCTTAGACTTAACATCTCCGACGCAATCTATAAAGACGGTACTGTAACCTTCGGCATTGAGCGCCTTCCGGACAGCCTCACCGGATCTGAGTGAGATTGCCCTTTCGTTTGATGGGCCTCCGGCCAATATGCCTATTATGTCGGTCTTTTTGATCATCCCAGTATCTTAACCTCGAGCTCTAAGTTGACTGAACGTTCTTCTTTGGCCTTATCGCGTATCATCTCTATCAACTCCATGACATCACCAAATGATGCGCCATCGGAATTGACGATAAAATTTGCGTGCTTCTCTGAAACAAGAGCTCCCCCGCATCTCTTGCCCTTAAACCCAAGCGACTCTACCAGCTCTCCCGCGGAAAGATCGATATCTTCCGGATTCTTAAAGATGCAGCCGGCCGATAGAGATCCGAGGTCCTGCGTGGCCCGTTTCTCATCGAGATGCTTTTTGCATAGCGCCCTTACATCGACTGATGTTGATTGCTTGACAGATAACTTGGCTTCGGTAATTATAAACCCTTCGAGATCGCTCCTTCTATATCCAAAGGATATATCTTTTTGTTTGAATAGCCTTTCACGGCCGCTTTTTGTTATGGTGTGGACCTCCTCTACATTTGAGCCAATATCTCCTCCATTCATGGCCAGCGCGCCTCCGATAGTGCCCGGTATACCTGTAAGCCTCTCCAAACCGCTCAAACCCTTTTGGCAGCAATATTCGAGCATCTCGGAGATATGGAGCCCGGCTCCGACGCGTATCGAATCCTTTTCAGTCTTCGCTCTTTTAAAATGCGGCGCGCTCAAACTAATGGCTATCCTGTTAAGGCCCATATCGTGCACAAGGAGATTGCTCCCGTTCCCTATAACCTCAAGCGGAATAGCGGCATCTATTGCAAAAGATACTATCTCCTTGATATCCTTAGGGTCTATCGGTTCTGCCCAGACCCTGGCAGGGCCGCCTATCCGAAACGTCGTATGCTTCTTTAGCGGTTCATCAAAAAGGACCCTTCCCCTTATTATCTTTTCTATATTACAAAAACTTGCCATCTCTATACACCCTAAAATTTTTTATCCTTCAACCCTTTAACTATATCTGTACTCAATTCACCTATATCACCTGCGCCTAAAACCAACAACAGCGTGCCGGGCTTTAGAATGTCGGCTAGTCGTGACAATATTCTATCCTTAGGCAGCAACTCTGTATTCTCTTTAAGTGGTGGGTCCATCTTCTCGTATATCGACCGTGTTGAGACTCCCGGGATCGGTTCTTCGAACGCAGAGTAGATGTCTGCAAGGATTACCCGATCTGCTTCTTTGAACGATTTGGCAAACTTGTCTGCCATATCCCTGGTGCGGCTAAACCGATGCGGTTGGAATACCGCTATGATCTCACCGTGCCACCACCTCCTGGCTGCGTCTAAAGTAACCTGGATCTCCGTAGGATGATGCGCATAGTCCTCTACGACTACGATATCGTTATACTCTCCCTTTATCTCAAATCTCCTTTGAGCTCCCTTGAAGCGATAGAGTGATTTTTTGATATCCTCAAAATCTATGCCCAGCTGGACAGCAATCAAGATAGCCGCCAATCCATTGTATATATTAAATTGGCCTGGTATGCCAAGCTTGACTGTTCCCAATAACCTTCCCATATAAAAACATTTAAAACTGCTGCCCAACCCTTTGAACTTTATATCTACGGCGTGAAGGTCGCTCCCCTCTGACAACCCGAATGACTCCCCTCGCATGTCAAGTTCTTTGGCCAGGGTCGCCAGATTGGCATCGTCACCATTATAGGCAAATATAGATTGTTCATGGGCGCCTATAAACTTTTGAAAGAATGCGATGACGCCGTCTAAATCTTTATAATAGTCGAGGTGCTCGGAATCGATATTTGTGAAGACCATGTAATCCGGATCCATGAATTCGAATGATCCGTCGCTCTCATCGGCCTCGGCTACAAACTGCTCACCCTTGCCCAGCCGGGCATTAGTGCCAAGGTCCGGTATCTCAGCACCCAAGGCGAATGTCGGGTCACGCCTCGCGTCTTTTAAGATGAGTGCGATCATGGCAGCCGTTGTCGTCTTGCCATGGGCGCCTGTTACGGCTATCGCCTCGTCATTGTGCAGCATAGATGCCAGTAACTCTGCTCGATGGACTATGGGTAGCCTTCCTTTTTTGGCTGCCATATTCTCAGGATTATCACCCGATATACAGCTTGTGCGCACAACAAGTGATGGCCCTTTTTTTAAGGTCTCCTCTTGGTGCCCTATCGTCACCTCGGCGCCGCTTTCTATAAGCCTATCTGTAATAGTAGATTGTTTCAGGTCAGAACCAGAGACACGAAAACCCGCTTCAAGGAGGATCCGGGCTAAGCCGCTCATGCCGATACCGCCTATACCGATAAAGTGTATGAGGTCACCTCTCGTAAATCGACGTTTTAATCTCGGTATATATATCTCTTTAATTTCACCCATAACTTAATTCAATCCCCCTATCTCTATCACCATCTTTGCCAGATTCTCTGAGGCCTCAGGGCAGCTCAACCCGGATGCATTCTGCGACATACTTTGGAGCCTCTCTCTGTCACTCATCAAGCCTTCAATATGACTCCTCATTATATCGACGCTCAAACCCCTCTCATCAAAAAGGAGCGCTGCGCCCTGGCTCTTAAATAGATCTCCGTTTTCACGCTGATGGTCCCTGGCATATGGATAAGGTACGAGGATCATGGGCCGGCCATAATATGCCAGTTCAAAGAGTGTTGCCGCGCCCGAGCGGCTTATTGCGAGATCGGCGCAATTGTATGCATCTGATATATTCTCCAAAAAAGAGTATGTCCTATTCACCAAGCCCGCCTCATCATAGATCGCTTTCATCCGCTCGCAATCCTTCTCTCCTGCCAGATGTATAACCTGCGTCTTCGACCTGAGGGGCTCTTTCATCTCGATCAAGGCCTCGGCGGTCAATGTATTTAAAAGGTGCGCGCCCTGGCTGCCACCCATCACAAGTATTGTAAATATCTTTGGATCGAGCCCGAGACGCTTCAAGGCTTCTTCTCTTTCCTTCTTAAGACTGCCGACCCTTATGGGATTTCCCGTAAGGTGGAGACACCCCGAACGAAAGAACGCGGCACTCTCCTTAAAACTTATTGCTGTGCGCCTTGCAAATCTACTCAAAAATGAATTTGCCAGCCCCGGCACAACATTCTGCTCATGTATAAGTGCAGGTACATTCTTTAACCAGGCAGCAAATATGACAGGGGCCGATACATAACCACCCATCCCCACAACACAATCAGCATTAAAACGCCTTATGATACCGAGTGAGTAGAAGACCGCCCTGGTCAATCCTGTCAAAAACGTCAGACACCTAAAAGACGGCTTAAGGGGCATGCTATTATACGGAATGACACGATACTCATACCCCTCCTTCTCGAATATGCGCTTGTCGAGAGTGCGATCGCTCCCTATAAAGAGAATCTCTGTACCGCTATCAAGCCTTTTCAACTCTGAAGCCAGGGCAATGCCCGGAAAAATATGGCCGCCGCTTCCGCCACAAGCAATTACGATCTTCATCTTCCGACCGCCGATCCACTGAACCTCTCCTCAAACCTCGCCGTGCTTAATAGTAATGCCACCGCCATCATATGCATGACAATGGAAGAACCTCCATAGCTTATAAATGGCAGAGGCAAACCCTTTGTAGGAAGTGACCCTGTAGAGACGCCTATATTTACCAATGCCTCTACAGCAAACATCATCGTAATGCCGAATGTGAGATGGCGGGCAAACGGCACCCTTGATTTAAAAACAACCCTCATCCCCTGCCAAAATAGAAGAAAGAAGAGAATAAGAACCGATGCCGCGCCCAAGAAACCGAGCTCCTCTCCGATAACGGCAAATATAAAATCTGTATGCGCGGCGGGCAGATAGAAGAGCTTCTGCGATGACTTCCCCAGCCCGACACCAAACAGCCCACCTGTTCCAAGAGCAAGAAATGACTGCACCACCTGAAACCCTTCTGCCTTGCGAACCGACCACGGATCCAAAAATGCTGTTATCCTACTGCGCCTGTACGGGACTCGCAATACAGCAAACCACAAGAACGGGAATGCGGCTATACATAAAGAAGCTATATGCTGCAGCTTACCTCCTCCGGCATATATTACAAGAAAAGAGATCATTGCTATGGAGACGGCTGTGCCGAAATCGGGTTGGAGTAATACAAGCCCTGATATCAGCCCCACAACTATTGTGAGCGGCAGAAAACCACGGAAGTAGGCCTTCACGTCATTTCCTCTTCTCGCCATATAATCTGAGATATATACCAGGATTGCCAACTTAACAAACTCAGCCGGCTGAAAGCCGACATTGAAAAACTTAAACCACCTGCGCGCGCCTCCTGCCTCAGACCCGATGCCCGGGATCAAAACTAACCCCAAAGAGACTACAGATATCATCAGGATGGGGCGCGCCAGATCCTGTATACGCCTCAAGTCCACCTTCATGACAAAGATAGATAATAGCAGTCCGATACCTATGTAGATCAGGTGGCGCCTCAAAAAATAGAAGCTCGACCCCATGGCCTCTGAGGCAAATATGGCACTGGCGCTGTAGACCATGATAACGCCTATTCCTAAGAGCATAAGCGTAATAATAAAGATCGACCTTCTGAGCTTGCGCAAGTCTGTCATTTATCCTCTCCGACATAAGCCGCCGGCGCATCCAGGGGGGCACTCGTCTTCAATTTACCTACTTCTTCTTTGAAGACCTTTCCCCTCTCTGCATAATCCTTGAACATATCAAAGCTGGCGCACATGGGAGAGAGCAGTACTGTATAATTCCTCTTGGCCAGGGAGAAGGCCTTCTTTACCGCATCTGCCATAGAATCCGCGAAATCGACCTGAGGCACATGCCCGTCAAGCGCCTTGGCAATTCTTTCCCTCGCTTCACCTATCAGTACAAGTGATGAGACCTTCTCTTTTATTATCTTGCGTGCCGCTCTAAAATCTGAAGCCTTATCACGGCCACCTGCTATCAATACAACCTTTTTGTTGCAGGCCTGGAGCGCGCGCATTGTACTGTCGACATTGGTCGCCTTTGAATCGTCTATAAACTCTATACCCCCTACCGATTCGACCATCTCAAATCTGTGTGCCAACCCGGCGAATTCACCCAGGACCTTAGCGATCGTCTCCGCCTCTATGCCTAAAAGCGCAGCGGCAAGTGCAGAGGCCAGCGCATTCTCTAAATTATGCTCACCGAGCAGCCTTAAGTTTAGACGCTCGCTAATAGCCATTATCTTCTTATCGAGTATCGTGACTATGTGCGTCCCTTTAATACACGCACCTTCATCAACACCGCGCTTTATGCTGTACCAAAGGGGTTTGCTTCTCACTTTTTGGGCAAACCCTTTCGCTATTGAGTCATCGAAGTTGAGGATTGCGTAATCGCTCCCATCCTGATTTTGGAATAATTTCAACTTCGCCTTGCTGTATTCCTCCATAGAACTATATCTATCGAGATGGTCCTGTGTAACATTCAGCGCTATCCCTATCTTCGGCTTAAAATCTTTTATGCGCTCAAGCTGAAAGGAACTCACCTCAAGCACGACTATATCCCCTTCTCCTATATCTTTTACTTTTGATGAGAATGGCTCTCCTATATTTCCGCACACCCAGCACTCTCTACCGGCCTCTTTTATTATCTCGCCTATAAGCGTGGTAACTGTCGTCTTGCCGTTTGTACCCGTTATGGCTATCACGCTCTTTGCTTTACAAAAATTGAAGGCAAGCTCCAATTCGCTGATCACCGGTATAGACTTCTCATCGGCCCATCGAATAGGTAATGCTTCTCTTGGCACCCCGGGGCTTGCTACAACCAGGTCTGACCCTGAGATAAATTCTTCTGTATGCGCGCCTAGCTCCACTTGCACGCCCTCTGTCCTAAGCGCGGACGCGCTTCTTTCCAGTTCGGCGTCACTTGTGCTATCTGTCACCCAAACCGAAGCGCCCTTCTCACGCAAGAGTTTGGCAGCTGCCATGCCGCTCAGCCTTAAGCCCACTACGACCACCTTCTTGTTACTCAATTCCATCCGGCCTATCCTCCTAAAAGAAAAATTCCTATCGCAGTTTTAGCGTTGCGAAACAGATCAATACCAATATGATCCCTACTATCCAGAATCTTACAACAACCTTTGTCTCATTCAATCCCTTAAGTTCAAAATGGTGATGCAGCGGTGCCATCAAAAATATGCGCTTACCCCTAAATTTAAATGACGCAACCTGCATCATGACCGACAGGGCTTCGACGACGAATATGCCTCCTGCAAGAAAAAGTATCAACTCCTTCCTGATCAATACGGAGACGACCCCCAAAGAACCACCAAGCGCTAATGCACCCGTGTCCCCCATAAATATCTCAGCCGGATGGGAATTGAACCACAAAAAACCGAGCGCCCCCCCAAACAAGGCGGCACAAAATACGGTCAGCTCCCCGCTTCCGGGCAAGTGTGTAAACCAGAGATACTCGCAGAAGACGGCATTGCCTACCACATAACTGAATATGCATAGCGTCAACGCGACCATCGAGATAGACCCTATGGCCAGGCCATCGAGCCCATCTGTCAGGTTAACGGCATTCGAAGATCCGACTATGACTAGTACGATAAATATAAGATAAAAACCGCCCAGCGGTATAAAGAGATTCTTAAGGAATGGTATCTCAAGCGTGGTCTGTGACGGCGGACTAAAAAATACGAAGGCTGCGACACCTACCCCCAGCATAACCTGTCCGGCGAGTTTCATAGTCGCCTGCAGGCCCTTTGAGTCGCTTTTTAACAGCTTCAGGTAATCGTCCAGAAAACCGACCATGCCTAGCCACACTATAGATACGAGACAGACTAAGATATATCGATTGGTGAGGTCGGCCCACAGGAGACACGAGGTCACGATCGCAAATATTACAAGGACCCCTCCCATCGTCGGCGTCCCCTCTTTGTGCTTATGCAGCGGATAGAGGTCCGGCACATCCTTTCGTCTTACGGTCTGGCCGATCTTCAAGTGGTTCAGCGCCCTGATTATGAATGGCCCCACCAATACACTGATGAGAAATGCCGTAACACTCGCCAGGGCCGCGCGAAATGTTATGTAACGGAAGACGTTAAACCCGGAGAATAGATCGCGCAGTGGGTATAAAAAATAGTAGAACATTTATGTTATCCTTATATTGTCGTGTTATTGGACACGGAAGAGCTGCCCGGCCAGCGGCAGGGAGCGCTCTTTGTAGAATCCCAATAGTCTATGATACGCTCAAGCCCTACTCTCCGTGATCCCTTTACAAGTATCGTATCTCCGTCATGCGCCAAACCTTTAAGCGCACGGGCTGCATCGTCCGAAGACGCAAAATGCCATACAGAGCTCGCCTCCATGCCAAGCTCTTTGGCTGTCACTCCTACATCCTCTGACAATTTCCCAACGGTAATAAGTATATTTATGCCTGATGTGGCTATCTGCCTGCCAAGTTCTGCATGGTATCTCCGGCTTTCCTTCCCCAACTCCAGCATATCGCCGCAAACGATTATTCTTTTTCCCTTTATCTTTATATTGGCAAGCGTATCAACGGCGCATTTAAATGACAAGGGATTTGCATTATACGTATCATCTATGAACCTTATTCCGTTGACAGATTTTGGGCTCATACGCATCTTTGGCAAAATAAATTCAGAGAATGTGACAGCCATCTTTATTGTAGGGATACCGAATAAGGACGCGCACGCGATCGCGCCAAGCGCATTTGCCACAGACTCCCTACCCAACATCTGTGTCTTAAACCTCACGCCGTCTTTTGTAACGAATGACCAGTTATCATCTATTCTTTCTACCTTGATGGCCGCAACATCGAATCGATCACCCTCGCCAAATCTGACGATCTTGCAGGGCAAAGAATTGACGCGGGCAAGATACTTATCATCTCCATTTAATATAAGGGTCCCGTCTTTCTTCAAAAGCCTGGCGAGTTCGAGCTTCGCTTCAAGAATACCATCTAGGTCTTTAAAAAATTCTATGTGCGAAGGCCCGATATTCGTTATGAGGCCAATACTTGGACCTGCTATCTCTGTCAACCTCGCGATCTCACCCTTATGGTTCATCCCTATCTCTAAGACTGCCGCATCATAAGAACCGTCCAATTTCAATAATGTGAGCGGGACACCTATCTGATTATTCTTCGTCCCTTCCGTCTTAAGTACCTCAAAGTTATCCTGCAGGAGGAAGGATATCATATCCTTGACCGTCGTCTTGCCATTCGATCCCGTCACAGCGACAACAGGTATGTCAAACCTCTTTCTGTGAAAGCGGGCAAGATCTCCCAATGCCTTGACCGTATCAGAAACCATCACTATGGGTACGTCCTTAAGACCCTCGGGTACATTCCAAAGAGAACGATCCATAACAATAACTGCGCAAGCGCCTTTCTTAAACGCCTCACTTAAAAAGTTATGGCCGTCAAAATTCTCACCCTTTATGGCTATAAATAGCTCCCCTTTTGACATGGTACGTGAATCTATAGAGACACCCGTAGCAACGATCGATCGGCCTCTGCCTGATATAATCTCTCCTCCCGTACCTTTAAGAATATCTTCTATCGTAAACATCTTATCCTTTATCGATTACTACCGGTATCTCGCTTAAAACCTCTCTCACAACGACCCTATCATCAAATGAGACATGCTCCTCGCCTATGATCTGGTAATTCTCATGGCCTTTTCCTGCTATGAGCACCGTATCGCCCTGCCTGGCCGTCTCCAGTGCCGCCCTTATGGCATCACGCCGATCCACGTGTATAACATATCTATCTATATCCTCAAATCCTGCCTCGATCTCTCTTATTATATGGCGCGGATCTTCACTGCGCGGGTTATCCGAAGTAAGGATAGATATATCGGCCATCCTGGACGCGACACTTCCCATTCGAGCCCTCTTGCTCGAATCCCTATCCCCGCCGCAACCAAAGAGCGCGACCAATCGCCCTTTTGTCAAGCCGCGAAGCGCACTCAGGGCCTTGTCAAGCGCATCATCGGTATGCGCGTAATCTACGAATATATTAAAAGGCTGCCCTCTGTCTATTCTTTCCATCCTGCCCGGCACAAGATCTAAATTCCTTATACCATCCTCGATCAATTCCAGGTTCAGATTCTCAACCACGCCAACACCGATAGCAGCAAGTATATTATAGACGTTGTACATACCTATCAGGCGAGTTTCGATATCAAGCTTGCCCTTAGGCGTCGTTACGACGAATGTACTGCCCGTGCCTTTAAGACGCACCTTGGATGCACGCACATGGGAATTGTCTCCCAACCCATATGTAAGCACATTCCCCCTGGTGGCCTTCTCCATTATCTTACAAAATTGGTCATCACCATTTAGGACGGCCGTCCCTTTCGGCTTTAAGAGTTTGAAGAGGCGTGACTTTGCCTCAACATAATCTGCATGGTCCTTGTGGTAGTCAAGATGGTCTGAACTGATGTTGGTCAAAACCGCTATATCAAAATTGACCTTATCGACTCTGCGCTGCACAAGGCCGTGGCTCGACACCTCCATCACGGCGTGGCTCATGCCGTTATCGACCATACGCCTCATGAGGTCTTGTACATGTAGAGGGCCCGGCGTAGTATTGATCGATGAAACCTTCTCACCCGTATCATAAAATATCGTCCCTATCAACCCCGGTGATTTGCCGCATGCTCGCAGAATATCCCCTATTAAAAATGATGTGGTCGTCTTGCCATTCGTCCCTGTTATACCTACAACATTCAGGCGCTTTGATGGTGAGCCGTAAAAGTTGTCCGCGAGAACCACGGCTGCGCTGTGGGTATCGGGCACTATCAATTGAAGAAGTGATTCACCTGCGGGGGTGTTCCTCTCCACCACGGCAAACTTCACACCTTTTAGAGCAACATCTTTTAAAAAGTCGTGGCCGTCGCACACCGTCCCTTTTAGTGCTATGAAGAGATCCCCTTCCCTGGCAATGCGCGAGTCACAGCATATCCGTTTTATGCCGAGGGCCTTGAAGTCCCTCTGGGACAGTTTTTCTATACCCTTAAGGAAGAGGTTTATCTTATTCGCATCTATCATATTCATCTTATACCTACCACCTTTCTCGCGTCACCGGGAGATGCTTCCAGATAACGCAATACATCCTTCATGACTCTGCTGAATATGGGCGCGGCGACTGAACCACCATAATATACCGGCCTCGGCTCATCGACACAGACAGCTATGACAAGTT
>JABMSB010000085.1 GCA_013202205.1 Candidatus Omnitrophota bacterium | reverse complement strand
GCCGCGTATTTTAAATACAGACGATGAAAAAGATAACTTTATCCCATGGAAGCGGCGGAAGCCTGATGCAGGATCTGATCAGGGATTTGTTCGTTAAAAATCTGAACAATCCTTACTTAAATAAATTAGGCGATTCCGCACTTATAGACACCGGAAACCAGAAAGTCGCGTATACCACGGATTCCTTTGTCATTGACCCGATATTTTTCCCGGGAGGTGATATAGGAAAATTAGCTGTATGCGGCACTGTGAATGATTTGTCTGTATGCGGCGCCAGGCCTAGATATCTATCCTGCGGTATGATCGTCGAGGAGGGGTTTGATTATAGAGATTTAGAGAAAATAACCTTGTCTATAAAAGCCACGTGCAAGAAGGCAGGCGTGAACATAGTTACCGGAGATTTTAAGGTCGTTGAGAAAGGCGCGGTGGATAAAATTTTTATAAATACATCCGGAGTGGGCGAAGTGCTTGAAAGATCTAAATTGTCTCCCGGTTATATCAGGCCAGGTGATAAGATTATTATAAGCGGCACAATAGGCGACCATGGCGCAGCAGTACTTCTTGCGAGAGAACAATTGAAATTCGAATCAAGGATCTTTAGCGATTGCGCTCCGGTCAATGATTTAGTATCTTCTGTTATGTGCGCAGATATAAAATTCATGAGAGACCCGACAAGAGGAGGGCTCGCTACTACTCTAAACGAGGTGGCCATAGAGTCCGGCCGCAATATATATATAGAGGAGTCGCGGCTTCCCGTAAAAGAATCGGTAAAGGAGTTGTGTGAGATACTAGGACTTGATCCTTTATATATGGCGAATGAAGGCAAGGTAATGCTTGTGGTCTCTGATAGATCCGCTTCGAAGATCCTATCCAGGCTAAAAAAACATGCGCTTGGCAGAAATAGCAGGATCATAGGAGAGGTTGTGAAACAAAAAGACAAAAAAGTCTATTTAAAAACCAAAATAGGGGGGACGCGTATATTGGATATGTTGAGAGGTGAACAGTTCCCCAGAATATGCTAGCGAGGAGCAGTTATGCACGAGATAGGATTAGTGGATGATATAATCTGCGCGATCAATGCCAAATTAAAAACGTCAGGGGAAAATTCAAGGCTTAAAAAAATCAACATAGCAATAGGCGAGCTGGAACACATAAGCCCGGGCCATTTTGAATTTCATTTTAGGGAGAGGACAAAGGATACGCCTTTTGCGGCCGTAGAATTGGATTTCAAAAAAGTAAAGGCAAAGTTTAAGTGTAAGAGTTGCCAAACTGAGTTTTTTTGCGCGGGTGAATTAGAGTGTCCTGTCTGTAACAGTAAAGTCGCAGACATTATTTCCGGCTCAGGCATTTACGTAGACTCGATCGAACTCGCTTAAGTATACATTTTAACATTGTTGAAGTGTATACTTAAGGATGTGGGCTGTGGGCAGGGGTAGTTGAGATGGCGAAGAAAAAGGGATATCAGGAGAGATTTTATAGGAGATGGAGTAAGAGCAAGGATCTCATCACGCAGGAGATCATCGTGGGCGAGACTGATATTTTTGTCTCTGCGGAAAAGGAAGTGCAGGAAGTTGCGCAAAGAATCGTAAAAAAATATAGAGGCGAGTTGGAAGCTTATATAAAGGAACATCCTGGATTCGAAACCAGTCTTAAGCCATTAGGTCCGGATCCCTACGCGCCAGATATTATAAAGGAGATGATGCGATCTTCTGAGTTGGCAGGAGTAGGTCCAATGGCAAGCGTGGCCGGCGCCATTGCAGAGTTTACCGGAAGAGGACTCTTATCTTATTCAAAACAAATTATAGTAGAGAATGGCGGTGATATATTTGTAAAGTCGGACAGAAAGCGTACTGTTTCAGTATTTGCGGGCGATTCGCCGTTGACAAACAAGATTTTTATAAAAATAAAACCACAAGAGACGCCTCTTGGCATATGCACTTCGTCCGGCACAGTCGGACATTCTTTGAGCTTCGGAAAAGCAGACGCCTGTGTTATAATAGCTAAATCGACATCCTTGGCAGATGCGGTCGCGACCGCTGCTTGTAATAAGGTGCAGCAAAAACAGGATATCCG
>JABMSB010000084.1 GCA_013202205.1 Candidatus Omnitrophota bacterium | reverse complement strand
GTCTCTATGTGATAGGTATCCAATTTTATCCTCTTGCATATATCGAATAACCGTCTTGTATTCGCGCTCTCTTTCCCGCCTATGATCAACATAATATCTGAATCCTCAGCCAGATTCTTGGCGGCAACCTGCCTGTTGAGCGCATCGCTGCATATCGTATTCTCTATCTTGATCTCAGAGAATCCCCTCTCAAGCAACGCGGAGATGGCATTGTTCAAATTGGCCTTTGACTGTGTCGTCTGGGCAATTATGCCGAGCTTCTCGCTCAATATCGGCACTCCGGTTGCCTCTGTCGCGTCTTTTACGACGATCGACCCTTCTCCTCCCGCAAATTCAACGAGCGCCTTTACCTCAGGATGTTCCTTCTGGCCAACGACAACGACCTGATACCCTTCTTTCGATAATCTCGCCGCTGCCTCCTGGGCCTTCTTGACATATGGGCATGTTGTATCTATCAACTCTATATTTTTTATTTCGAGGTCCAATTGCCGCTGTGGAGATATACCGTGCGATGGTATCAGGACCACTCTTCCCTTTGATATCTCATCGACTTCACCGACAACCTCAAGGCCCATCCTGGAAAATCGTTCCACTTCCTGCGGATTATGTATTATAGGGCCTATTGAACATATCTTCTCTTTTTTGCTCTTTTTTAACGCTTCCTGAGCTAGCCTTATAGCGCGGCGTACCCCAAAACAGAAACCCGCATGCTCGGCAATTCTTATATCGATAGCGCTCTTAACCATTCTGATCGCTCAATTCTTTTGTGCACCCTATGACTTCTTTGCCTCATGAATCGTCTTTAGTACCTTCTCAGCGACTTCTTCTGCAGTCAACCGCGTCGTATCTATAACTATAGCGTCCTCGGCGCACCTGAGCGGCCCTGCTTGCCTGGTCATATCGCCCTTATCGCGAATCTTTACGGCCTTCTCCACCTCTTCCAGCGTCATCTTGTGGCCGGTGGCCATAAGATCTTTCAGCCGGCGGTTGGCCCTCTCCTTTGGATCGGCATCGAGATAGAATTTAAACTCTGCATTCGGGAAGACGATCGTTCCGATGTCCCTTCCCTCCAGCACGGCATCACTCTCGGCACAGACGCTTCTTTGAAGCTCAGCCATCCTGCTCCTTACCCCGGGTACTCTTGCGATATATCTGACCACATTAGTCAACTCGGCTGTCCGGATCTGGGCACCGACATCTTCCCCGTCGAGAAAGACCTTCAGTGTATCTCCTGAAGCCTGCAGGTTGATCTCGGTTTCAGCGGATAAATCGATCAGCGCCTTCTCATCCTCAAAGCCGCATCCTTTTCGTATAGCCTTAAGGGTAAGCGCGCGATACATGGCACCCGTATCTACATAAAGAATACCAAGCCGCTTGGCGACTGCCTTGCTTACTGTGCTCTTTCCGCTTCCTGCCGGTCCATCTATCGCGATAATCATATAGATATATTCGTAACTTTCAGCCTATTGATGGGCACTCCAATCATGAGCGTCAACCGCCCCATTGGTCCATGTATAGCTATTTATTATATTCCCCACGATTTGACCATCTTTCATATGGCCATGCCAGTAACGTCTCATTTCATCGGGATTGGACGTATCGGGGTTTATATCATGCGGCCATGCACAAACGGTATAGTTCGTATCACCTGTGTGAATAGTCGAAGGAAATGGATGGCAACCATAATCCCATTTGCGGTCATCATTGGTTTCATCAAACGTTGCATATAAGCCTATACCATTTAAGCTGGGGTAGGCCACAGCACTACCTATATTAGTGGCAAATATATCAAAACTTGCTGCATTTCTGGGATAATCGCTACTTTCAGTATAATAGACAGCCATTGCCCGCATCAAAGTACCTATATTAGAAACGGCCTCTGCACCTCTGGCCCTATTCACCACTTTAGTATACTGCGGCAATGCCACCGTAGCCAGGATACCTACTATGATGACTACTATCAACAACTCAATCAGGGTAAAACTGCTCTTTTTCATATCCAATCTCTTAACTTTTTAAGGTATCTCTAATTTCTTTTACTGCTCTTAAGTCGCGCATGATCATCTTTGCATCGGACCTTCTTACGGCTTTCTTTATTCTCTGCAGTGAAGATATATATTTGTCTAAAGATCCTGCAATCTGATTTTTATTAGTCAGCAGTATATCGCGCCACAACCCGGGGTCGCTGGAGGCGATGCGTGTCGTATCGGCAAAACCGCTTGATGCGTATTTCAGATCTCCCTTGGCAGAGTTGACGAGTTCACAGGCAGCAATATGGACGAGATGGCTTATATTGGCTACTATCTTGTCGTGTTTCGCCGGTGAAAGGATCTCGACCTTTGCACCCAGTGTTCTCCATAAGGAAGATATCGTTCTTAATGCTGCAGAATTCGTATTCTTTGTCTTTGTGATAAATGTCAGCGTTCCCCTGAATAGATCCTTTTGGGCAAATTCAACACCTCTATGCTCAGAACCGGCCATAGGATGGCCGCCGACAAAATGGACGCCTTTGGGCAGAGATCTCTCTAAAATACGTACTACTTCTGCCTTTGTACTGCCCACATCAGTAATTATAGTCCCTGGTGCAACCAGCTTGGGAAGCCGTTTTCCAAAATCGATTATCTTGAGTACCGGTGTCGCCAAAATGACGAGATCCGCCCCTCTCACACCACTCTCAAGTGAGAGCGTACCCCAATCTATTGCGCCTCTCTTCTCTGCCTTCTTAAGTGAACTGCGCCGTCTACCCACACCGACGACGAGGCGCGCCAATCCCCTCTTCTTCAATGCCAGGCCGATCGAACCGCCTATAAGCCCAACACCTATTATGGCTACCTTATTGAACTTTTTCATAGCGCGTTAAATCTCCCTTCCTACCGCAGTGGCAACGCTGCTCAACTCTTTCATCATCCCATCAAACTTGTCGGGATAGAGCGACTGTGATCCGTCGGAAAGCGCCTCTTCCGGATTGGGATGGACCTCTACCATTAAACCATCGGCACCGGCAGCAACCGCTGCCTTGGCCATTGTAGAGACAAGCCCCCACTTTCCGGTCCCATGGCTGGGATCGACTATTACAGGCAGGTGGCTCAAATTCTTTATAACCGGTACGGCATTGAGATCTAAGGTAAAGCGTGTCTGGTCCTCGAAGGTCCTTATCCCGCGTTCACACAATATAACATTGAAATTGCCCTCTGAGAGGATATACTCAGCGGACATCAGTAACTCTTTTATGGTAGCAGCTATCCCGCGCTTTAAGAGAACCGGTTTCTTTGACTTGCCTACTGCCTTAAGCAGGTTGAAATTCTGCATATTTCGCGCGCCTATCTGGATTATATCGGCATATTTCTCAAGCAACCCGATATCCTTCGTATCCATTAATTCCGTTACGACCAGAAGACCTGTCTTCTTCCTCGCCTCAGCCAGGTACTTGAGGCCCTTCTCACCAAGCCCCTGAAAACTGTAAGGTGATGATCTTGGCTTGAACGCCCCACCTCTTAATACTGACGCGCCCGAGGCCTTGACACTCTTGGCTATATTGAGGAGGAGTTCACGGTCCTCTACAGAACAAGGGCCGGCCATCACAACCAACTTTTCCCCTCCTATCGTCACGCCGCCGCCTAAATCTATGACACTATCTTCTTTTTTAAAATCCCTTGAGACGAGTTTAAAGGGCTTCAAGATCGTCATGACCTTCTCTACGCCGGGATAAACTTCAAGAGGCTGAACCCTTATAACATCCTCGTCGCCTATGACGCCTATGATCGTCCTCTCTTTTCCCTTGGAGATCATGGGCTTGAGACCAAGCTTGTTTATCTTTTCTACTATATGGTCTATCTGTTTTTTGGTAGCGTCCGGCCTTAGGACTATAATCATAAAAAACTCCTTACTTTATTAAAACCTTCTTAAGGGCGCTTATAAATTTCTTATTCTCTTTTCTGGTGCCTATGGTAACGCGGATAAAGTTCTTAAGCCCATAGGCATTCATGTCCCTGATTATTACACCTTCCCTTAGCATCTTCTCAAAGACCTTCCTGCCATCACCTTTAATATCTACCAGGATAAAGTTGGTATCACTCTTTTGGTAGAAGAGGCCTAAAGAATCGAATTCTTTGTAAAGGTACTCTTTGCCTTCTCTGACGAGTTTCTTGATGCGTTCTACATGCGCCTTGTCGTCGAGGGACGCGAGCGCGGCTGCCTGGGCCAAGGAATTGACATTAAAAGGCTGTCTCGTCCTGTTCATGAGATCTATCAACTCGGTACTTGCTATACCAAAACCTATGCGCAGCCCGGGAAGCCCGTGCGCTTTGGAGAACGTCCTCAATATGATGACATTACCTCTATTCAGATAATCGAGTGAGTTGGGAAAGTCTTTACACTCCACAAATTCATTATAGGCCTCATCGAGTATAACGATTATCCCTTCGGGCAATCCATTTAAGAATTTCTCAAGCTCATCCTTGCCCACACTCGTACCTGTGGGATTATTCGGATTGGCTATAAATACGAGTTTCGTCCGCTCCGTCACCGCCTCCCTCATGCGGGGAAGGTCGTATGCAAAATCTTTAAGCGGGACCAATACCGGCTTGCCGCCTTCTATCCTGACAGATATCTTATATATAAGGAAGGAAGGCTCAGCAGTAATGACTTCATCGCCTTCGTTCATGAAAGTGCGGATAGCAAGTTCTATGATCTCGTTTGAGCCATTGCCGAGTATAAAATTCTTCTTCTCAAGGCCAAACTCCTTAGCAAGCCGCTCCTTTAGATAAAAAGATCCCCCGTCCGGATAGCGATTTAAGTCCTTTAGGCATTCCCTTATCGCCTTGAGCGCCTTGGGTGATGGGCCCAAAGGATTCTCATTTGAAGCCATCTTCACTATCCCCTTAATCCCAAGCTCCCGTTCTACTTCCTTGATCGGTTTGCCCGGTTCATAGGGAACTATTTCTTTTATATTCTTTCTTGCTATCTCTTTCATCTCCATCCCTGTAGATAACTTAGCCTGCCGGATACGATCCTAATACCTTGAAGAAGGTACACCCCTTCTCAAGCCCGTTCAATGCCTTCTTTACGCGAGGGTTCTCCAAATGGCCTTCCATATCGACGAAGAAGTAGTACTTCCACGCCCTCTTCTTCGACGGCCTCGACTCTATCTTGGTCAGGTTTACCTTGCTGCGCTTAAAAGGCACGAGTATATCATGGAGCGCGCCGACGCGGTCCTTTACGGTGAAGAGAATCGATGTCTTGTCCCTGCCGGTCGGATTAGTTATCGTGCGGCCTATTACAAGGAAGCGCGTCACATTATGGGCGCTATCCTGTATTGACCTGGCCAGATTGCGCAGTTTATACATCTCACCGGCCAGCGAACTTGCAATGCACGCGGCGTTCTTCGTCCTCGAGGCGATCTCGGCCGCCCTCGTCGTACTCGAAACCTCTATGAACTCAGCCGTCGGGAGATTGCGCTCAAGCCACAACCTGCATTGCCCAAAGACTTGGGGATTTGAATAGATACGCTTTATCTGTGATTTTTTGCACTTGGCCAAAAGGTTGTGTGAAATATTCAAGTAGACCTCAGAGCAGATCACCATATCCGAGTCGATGAACATGTCGAGTGTATGGTTTATCACGCCCTCCGTCGAATTCTCAATAGGCACAACCGCGTAATCACATCGGCCTTTCTCAACCTCTGTGAAGCAGTCGGTAATGGAATCACACGGCTCATACTGTATGGATGAACCGAACTTCTTTAAAGAAGCGATATGAGTAAAAGTGTACGGAGGGCCCAGATAGGCAACCTTAAGCTGTTTCATAAGGCTCAGGGCACCTGACATGATCTCTCTGTAGATGGCCTTCAGGGACGCATCTGTAATAGGCCCTATATTTTTGCGTACCATCTTCTCATAGACTTCCCTTTCGCGCTCGGGGACATAGGGGCTTATGCCTTTTTTGGCCTTCAGGCGCCCTACATCGACCGTCAATTCGGTGCGCTTATTCAGGGACTTCAGTATCTGGGAGTCCACCCTGTCTATCGCTCTCCTCAACTGTGGAAGCTGGGAGGGCAGCCGTCTCTTCTTCCCTCTTCTCTTCTTCTTCATCTTCGGTCTCCTTGGTGATTATCTGTTCCTGTGCAAAATCGAGATCACTCTCTTTGAACTCTTTAAGCATCGGCAGCTCCTGCAGCGAATTCAAACCAAAGTGCTGCAGAAATTCTTTTGTCGTGCCGTATAGTATAGGGCGGCCGGGCGCATCTTTGCGGCCTGCCACTTTAATTAGACCTCTCTCCATCAGTGTGTATATTACTCCATCCACATTCACGCCGCGTATCATCTCTATCTCGCTCCTTGCCAGGGGCTGTCTATACGCTATTATTGCCAGCGTCTCAAGTGATGGCGCGGAAAGCCTGGGCTTTGACCTCTTATAAAGACGCCTTATCCATTTGGCCATTGACGGGTCGGTCATCATCTGCCAGCCGCCTGCCACCTCGACTATCTGGAAAGTCCTGCCGGTCTTGGCGTACTCCTCCTTAAGCTGCTCAATAGCCCCGGATATCTCGTCAGGCGTTACGTCTTCTATTATATTCTTGATCTGTTCCTGGCTGAGGGAATCGTTCGATACAAAAAGCAGTGCCTCGATTGTGCGCATCAAGATTTCTTTATCCATCATTACTGCTCCTTACTTTAGAGCTTTCGAGATTACGGATTATTTCGATATCACTAAAGGGTTCTCGTTGTATGACAAAGATCTCTTTTAATCTTATAAGCTCAAGGAGTGCCAAAAATATAGTGACTATCTCAAGCTTGCTCTTTGCCCGCCTGAATAGATCCATAAAGAGAATCTTTGGCTGATCAACGAGCAGGTGGAAGATCTCATGTATCTTCTCACCCACCGTAAACTCATCCTTTGCTACCTGATAAAACTCCTCCTTCGATACATCATTTAATACCTTCGTGAAGGCCGTTATCAGATCGAATATCGATGCCTCAAAAGGCGGCGGGCCTTCTTCATCGCTTGTATCCGGCAGTTTGCTTGAACCGCGACTGAAAAAATCGCGCTGACCGCCTTCCATTTGCGCGAGACTCGCGGCGGCTTCCTTAAACTTCTTATATTCCAGAAGGCGTTTGATCAACTCCCCGCGCGGATCATCTTCTTCCTCTTGGCCCTCTTCTTCTGACGGCGGCAGCAGCATCTTTGACTTTATGTGTATGAGGGTAGCTGCCATTACTATAAATTCACCCGCTATATCTAGGTTGAGCATCTTCATCAGCTCAAGATACTCAAGATACTGTTCTGTTATAGTCGATATTGGGATATCTTTTATATCGAGCTCGTCCTTCCTTATGAGGTACAATAGAAGATCGAGCGGTCCTTCAAATACCGGTAATTTAACCTTATATGTCATAATCCGACAAATCCACTTTCTAATTTTAAGCTAATCCGACGAGTTTTTTAACCTCTGCGAGGGTCTTTGAGGCAATTGAACGCGCCCTCTCGGTGCCATCTACGAGGATCTTATTCAATTCGGCTTTATCCTCAAGGAGCTTCTTTCGTCTCTTCTGAATATCTTTTAGGTGCTCTATCAATATATCTGCCAGGCGCCCTTTATCTTCGGTGCAGCCTATCGAGGCGCTCGTACAATCTTTGCGTATCTTGCTCGTAAGATCCGATTTGAAGACATTGTAGTATGAGAATACATTGCATATATCCGGGTGGCCCGGGTCTGTCTTCTTCTGGCGCGCAGGATCGGTAATCATACGCGCTACCTTCTTACGTATAACCTCGGGTGTATCGGATAGCGCTATATAGTTATCAAAACTCTTCGACATCTTGCGATTGTCGACACCTAATAGTCTGGCCGTCTTTGTCAATATCGGTTCGGGTTCAGGGAAGATCTTCTTTTTATAAAGATGATGAAAGCGCCTCACTATCTCTCTGGTCAGTTCAAGGTGAGGCAACTGATCTTCTCCTACCGGTACGGCATTGGCCTTGTAAAGAATTATGTCAGCGGCCTGCAGGACCGGATACCCGAGAAAACCGTATGTCGCAAGGTCTCTCCCCTTTACCTCACGCAGCTGTTCCTTATAGGTAGGGCAGCGTTCCAGCCATGAGAGCGGAGTTATATCTGAGAGGACCATCGCCAACTCAAGGTGCTCTGTAACTTGTGACTGGACAAATATGGCTGAGCGTTTAGGGTCTATGCCGCAGCTTATCCAGTCGGCAACGCAATTGACTATATTATCCTGTATGCTCTTTGGGTCTCCATATTCGCTCATTAAGGCATGCCAGTCCGCGACCATGAAGAGACATTCGTGCTCCTTTTGCAGTTTGGTCCAGTTATTCAGCGCACCCAGAAGGTGACCGAGGTGAAGCGGGCCTGTCGGCCTCATACCACTAAGTATTCTCTTTTTGGTCATTTGACTATTCTCACTATTAGGTTAACTATACTTGCCCAGCTTAAAATGGCCACTCATCAAGAAAGTCGCCCCACCCCGATCCAACTGTGTATACCATATATTCCCTGGAACCATCCGGCAGCACCCATTCATCAGCACCCGTTATATTCAAATATGGCTTATCACCTATAGAATAAGCAACTGCCTGCCCATCAACTTGCACATTAAAGTGCCAATATGGCGTATCGGCTACCGTGATAAGCAATTCGGTGGAAGAGGAGGCTGGATTAGCATTGCTTGGGTATCTTCCTGTCTCCATATAGTAGAAATGTATTGCATCACCAATAGCTCTTAAGCTAGTCTTTACCTCTACCAGTCTGGCCTTATCGACAACTTTTGTATACTGCGGCATTGCTACGGTCGCAAGTATCCCTACAATCAACACAACGATCAAAAGCTCAATTAACGTAAATCCCTTTTTCATTTTTTTAGCCTCCTTGCGATCATCTCTATGCTATACGCCTCTATGAGATCGCCCGCTTTTATATCATTATGTTTACCAAGGCTGATTCCGCATTCATAACCTTCCTCTACCTGCCGGGCATCATCCTTGAATCGCTTGAGTGAGCTGATCTTACCCTGAAAAGCAACTCTGCCGCCCCTGACGAGCCGCACTATAGTTGCGTTTCTGGGAATGGTGCCTTTCTTGATAAAACAGCCGGCTATCGTCCCGGATTTAGTTACCTGGAAGACTTGCCGCACTTCCGCACGACCAAGAAATACCTCTTTTTCTATAGGCTCAAGGAGGCCCTCCATTGCAGCACTAACATCCGCTATGGCCTCATATATAACATTGTAGACCCTGAGGTCAACCTTCTCCTTGAATGCCATCTCCTGCGCCTTGGCGTCTTTGCGTACATGGAATCCGATAATTACTGCATTCGATGCCGCGGCCAACATGACATCGGCTTCGTTTATATTGCCGACGCCCTTGTGTATGATGACCAGCTGGACCTCTTTTGTGGCAAGATCCGTAAGTGATTTCTCAAGCGCCTCAACGGAACCCTGCACATCACCTTTCAACACGATCTTGAGATCTTTGACATCGCCGCCTTTTATCGAATCGTAGAGTTCCTCAAGTGTAATATGTTTCTGGCCACGGAGAGCACTGGCCCTCTCCTCGCTCTGTTTAAGAAGCGATAATGTTCGCGCCTGTCTCTCATCTTTAACTACGTAGAACTTCTCACCCGCCTCCGGTACGCCGCTTAGACCCAGGATCTCAACAGCCTTTGAAGGAAGTGCCTCACTGACCCGCTCACCCCTATCGTTTATCATAGCTTTTACCTTGCCGTAATAGAGGTTGGTCATTACTATATCGCCGTTTTTGAGCGTCCCGTTCTTCACCAAAACAGTTGCTACAATCCCCTGGCCGGGCGTACGCCTTCCTTCTATGATTATACCGCGGCATCGCATTGACGGATTGGCCTTGAGTTCGAGCACTTCCGCCTCAAGGAGGAGCATCTCTAAGAGCTTATCCACACCCTCTCCTGTCTTAGCGGATACGCGAACGGCTATCGTCTTCCCGCCCATCTCCTCCGACAATAGATCCTGCTTTGCCAGCTGCCCCATTACCTTATCTATATCTGCCGAGGGGAGATCACATTTATTTATTGCCACTACTATAGGCACGTTGGCAGCCCTTGAGTGGTTTATCGCCTCTATCGTCTGCGGCATTATACCGTCATCTGCCGCGACTACGAGTACTACTATATCTGTTGCGCTGGCGCCACGGGCCCGCATGGCGGTAAACGCCTCGTGGCCCGGTGTATCGAGAAAAGTCACAGCACCCTTGTCGAGCTCAACCTCATAAGCCCCTATATGCTGGGTTATCCCGCCTGTCTCCTTTTCGGCTACGCGCGCTTTTCGTATATAATCAAGTAGTGATGTCTTGCCGTGGTCGACGTGGCCCATGAAAGTTACAACAGGTGCCTTTTGTACAAAACCCGCTTTTGATGCCTCATCTCTTCCCTCTGCCAACTCCTCTCCGTCAGGCCCTTCAGCAGCAGGGCTATGTACCTTAATCTCAAAACCGTGCTTCTGGGCTATTTCACGTACAGCCGCTTCGTTTAAGACCTGATTTATCGTGGCAAATACGCCCAGGTCCATCATCTCTTTTATCAAATCGCTTACCTTAACACCCATCACGGATGAGAACTCTTTTACAGTTAGAGGGAGCGTGACATTCAATGGTTGTAATACTATATCTTGGACTACCTCTTCCGTGGACCCCTCTACCTTAGGCGCCTCAGGTTGCTTCTGAAGAGGCTCAACCTTTTCAGGCTTCAGTTCCTTTTGAGACAAAGACGGCTTCTTGGCCTTACCCACCTTTGCCTGGACCTTAGGAGGCTGGGCCTTCTTCTTTAAGACATCTTCTATCTCGTGCTTTAAAATCTCCGCGGTCTCATCATCGAGACTCGACATATGAGTTTTGACGTTGATCTTGAGACCCTTAAGACGCTTGATGAGATCCGGACTCGAAAGACCCAATTGCTTAGCTAGTGTATGAACGCGTACGGCCACTTATCTATTCCTCCTTAGTATCGTTGTCTTTCGGAGAGTCCCCATCGCCATCTTTCTTCTCATCGGCTTCGGCATCTTTTTGAGGCTCTTCATCTTCATCTTCGGTCTCTGGCTCTTTTTTTATAGCAGGCTCTTTTGTCTCTTTTTTGGCTTCCTTAACCTTCTCTGTTTCATCGTCTTCTTTAGCCACCTCTTCGGACTTCTCTTCTTCAGCGGCTTCTTTAGTCGTTTCTTCAGCCTTCTCTTCTTCAGCGGCTTCTTTAACCACTTCTTCGGTTTTCTCTGCTTCACCGTCTTCTTTAGTCGCTTCTTCAGTTTTCTCTGCTTCACCGTCTTCTTTAGTCGCTTCTTCAGCCTTTTCTGCTTCGATAACTTCTTTAGCCGCTTCTTCAGCCTTTTCTGCTTCAGCGATTTCTTTAGCCGCTTCTTCAACCTTCTCTTTCTGGTCCTGCTCACGCCTCGCCTGTTTTATAGATTCCATCTTCTTGGAAATATCAGCAATCATCTCTTTCGCTGAGGCAACCAACTTCTCTGCCGTCTTAGCTCCAACACCCGGCACCCCTAACAACTCCGCAGCCTTTGCGGCGGCGATCTTGGGTACGGTGTCAAACCCTGCCTTCTTAAGATCCTCTGCCGTCTTCTTTCCCACACCAGCTAATTTCGAGAGGTTAAGTTTCTTAGCGAGCGCCTCTTTCTCTTTCGCATCTACCTTGCTGCGTATATCTATTTCACAACCTACCAATTTTGAAGCAAGCCTCACATTTTGGCCATGTTTACCGATAGCCAGGGAGAGCTGGTCGTTCTCAACCATTAGCTCTATCCTATTGGTATCTGTGTCTATTCTGACCTCGGCTACCTCAGCCGGGCTTATGGCTGCCTTGACAAACTCTTTTATCTCGGAATTCCAGCGCACTATATCGACGCGTTCGCCATATAATTCTTTAACTACATTCTTGACCCTTGAACCCCTCATGCCTACACACGCGCCGACGGCATCTACCTTTTCTTCCTTGGAACTGACGGCTATCTTGGACCTCTCCCCGGCTTCCCTCGCTATACCTTTTATCTCAACTATGCCATCGGATATCTCCGGCACTTCTATCTCAAATAATCGTTTAACTAAACCAGGGTGTGTCCTGGATAGGACTATCTCGGGGCCTTTTGGCGTCCTCTCGACCCTAAGTATATAACCACGTATCCTCTCGCCCTGCCTGTACCTCTCCTTCTGGCACTGTTCCCGCCTGGGCAAAACAGCCTCTGTCTTCCCTAAGTCGACTACTATCGCGCCCCTCTCAAAGCGATGGACGTTTCCACTCACGAGGGTACCTATCCTTTCGGTATAGTCCTCGAATATGACATCGCGCTCCGCCTCACGTATCTTCTGTATGATAACCTGCTTTGCGGTCTGCGCCGATATCCTGCCGAATTCGGCTGAGCGGATCTCCTCGTCACCGTTATAGATCTTTATCTCGCAGGTCTCGTGGTCTATCTTGGCAGTAATCCCCTCCGTATCCTTCTTACCGAGTACTTTGCGTGCCGCGCTTATCAAGGCGGCCTCTATCGCCTGAAAGAGGACTTCCTTCTTTATCCCCTTCTCACGCTCTATATGTTCTAGTACACTTAGCAATTCATCGTTCACTGTAGCCTTCTCCTCTCTTAAGTTGTTCTCCTAAAATTCTACTTCAATCCTGGCTACGGCTATATCCGAATACAATAAAATAGCAGATTCGCCATCTCTTTCTTCCAACACTACCTCATCCGTATTCAATCCTATAACCTTACCGATATAATTTTTCCCTTTCTTATCTACAATCCTTATCAGCTCTCCCAAGGTTCTCTCAAAATCGGGCTTGCCTGTAAAACGACGATCAAGACCCGGGGAATCTACCTCAATGGTGTAGCGATCTTCTATTGTATTTTCCTTCTCGAGCAATTCGCCAATCTGGGTATTTACAACCGCGCATTCACCCATTTTGATCCCGCCTGCCCTGTCTACCAAAAGGCGCAAAACCATCCTTCCATTCTCTCTCCTATATGTAGCATCTATAAGTTCAATACCCTCTTCTTTAAGCAAGGGTTTTATCAACTCTTTTATCTTTTCTAAAATCGCCATATCTTGCTTCCTCTGTCTCGATTACTTACCCTTATCAAAAAAAATAGTGGGCATACTTTACCCACTGTCCTGCACGTCACCTCCTTAAAGGAATAAGATATTAAGATATTACTATAATATACCTACTATGTCAAGTTTTTTTTGATCTCTTCTACAACCTTCTTCATATCGATAACTTCGGACTTCCCGGTCTTTCGTAACTTCATCTCTACCTTGCCCTTAGCTATATTCCTCTCGCCCAATATGACCTGGATCGGAAAACCGACGAGATCGGCATCTTTAAATTTTATCCCGGCGCGCTCATCCCTGTCATCTATTATAACATCTAACCCATTGTCACGCAATTGGTTATAAATATCCTCAGCAGCCTTGCTGAGATCGTTATTCATCGTATTGAGTGGCATGACCGCTATTGCGTAAGGCGCTATTGAGATGGGCCATATTATGCCGTCTTTGTCATTACCGCCCTCTATCGCGGCGGCAGCTATACGGTTTACGCCTATGCCGTAGCAACCCATAATAATATCGTGTTCCGCTCCCTTCTCATCGAGATAGCGCGCGCCTAATGACTTGCTGTATTTGGTGCCCAATTTAAATGTATGGCCTATCTCTATCGCGTTGGTCACCTTAGGTTTTTTGGAACACTTTGGACAGATGTCCCCATCTACAAAATATCTCAGGTCTGCCCATTCTTTTACCTTGAAGTCACGGCCAACATTCACGTTTACAAGATGAGTATCTTTTTTGTTGGCACCGGTCACCCCGTCAACTACCGATAGTACGGCATGGTCGGCTACTATTTTAACACCTTTTAATCCTACGGGTCCGCTAAACCCAAGCGGCCCGCCCGTAGCATCCTTTATCGCCTTCTCTTCTGCCATCTCAAGCAGGGTGCATCCGAGATACCTTTTCAGCTTTGCCTCATTCACCTCATGGTCACCACGCAAAAGTACCGCTATTGGTTTACCGCCGGCAATATATATGAGCGTCTTTATCAGTTGGGACTCTTTGGTCTTCAGTAGAGCAGCTACTCCCTCGACAGTGCTTACACCGGGTGTAGATACTTCCTTTAGTTTATTTTCTTTTGCGCTCTTTTTCTTTGCATCAACCTTAGCGCACTCTGCCTTCTCGCGGCTTGCCGCATAACCACATGATTCGCATACTATTATTAAATCCTCTCCCTTTTCGGCGGGAACCATGAATTCGTGTGAAACATCGCCGCCCATAAACCCGGCATCGGCCTCAACCGCTACGTATTTTAAACCACATCTGTCAAATATACGGCAGTATGCATCATACATCTTTTTGTAACTCTTATCGAGGTCATCCCAATCCTTATTAAAACTATAGGCGTCCTTCATGATAAATTCACGGGATCTCAATATGCCGAAACGCGGCCTAGGTTCATCCCTGAACTTGGTCTGGATCTGATAGAGCATTAAAGGCAGCTGCTTATATGAACGCACCTCTTTGGCGACGATGTCGGTAACTACTTCCTCATGTGTGGGCCCAAGCAGGTTCACCTTGCCGTGCCGGTCCTTAAACTGGAACATGATCTCCTTAATCAGGTCAAACCTTCCTGTCCGCTTCCATAATTCAGGTGACTGGAGCGCGGGCATGAGTATCTCTTGAGCGCCAACAGCATCCATCTCTTGGCGGATTATGGTATTTATCTTCTGGATTACCTTAAGCCCCAAAGGAAGATAACTATATGTCCCCGCGCCGAGCTTTCTGATAAGGCCTGCGCGTACCATCAGGATATGCGAGACCGTCTCAGCGTCTGCAGGCACCTCTTTTAATGTAGGTATTAGAGTCTCTTTCCATCTCATGATTTAGGTTCTCCTTTTATGGGGAAGATACTACTTCGTAACCTGATTCTGTCAATTTAAGAAAATCTCGATTGCCGCCTACGCCGAGTATCATCTCATATTGCCCTATCTCGGCATAATTGTGATTTGTATCATCTATATGGGAATCGGGATTTTTTCGCGCCTGATAACAGACAGTCCCTCCTAGAGGAGTTTGACCATACCAGCGAAATGAATAGTCCCAATGTCTGCCGCCCACTGTGTTGGGATCGTCTATACCCATCGTTTCTGCGATAGTACTCCAAGGAGTTGAGTTATAATGTGGTCCAATAGACGGATTGGTCCCTTCTTTGCACGCCCATTCTCCATAGCTCATATAAAATAAAAGTTCCGCGTCTCCAATACGTTTAAGGTTTGTAAACGCCTCAACACCCCTGGCCTTCTCTACCACCTTCTGATACTGCGGCAGGGCCACCGTGGCCAGTATGCCGACGATGAGGACAACGATCAGCAATTCTATAAGAGTAAATGCTCGTTTCATCTTAATCCTCCTCTGGGGACAGATCTCCGATTGAGTTTAGGGCAGATCTCCGATTGAGTTGAGAAACGTCTTGGGTTTCAGGTTATCTCCTTAAGAAGGGTAGTTACAAAATCCTTCTCTTTTATCTTTCTTATCTTTTTGCCTTTTTTAAATAATATTCCGCAACCTTTTCCTGCTGCTATGCCTATGTCGGCATCGCGGGCCTCGCCCGGGCCGTTGACAATACAGCCCATTATAGCAATACGCAAATTTTTATTTCTTCGGCCGCAAATTTTCTTCTCTACTGCCGTTACGATCTTTAGCAGGTCTACTTCACAGCGGCCGCAGGTCGGGCAGGAGATTATCTCAGGACCGAAACGGCGTAACCCCAAGGACTGCAGCATAGATTTTGCTATCTCTACTTCTTCGACCGGATCCCCGGTCACTGATACACGGATCGTATCACCTATCCCATCCAATAGCAGTGAACCGATACCCGCGGCGCTCTTTATCGCCGCATTAAGCTTTGTCCCCGCGGCAGTAATGCCGAGATGAAAAGGATAGTTGCAAGACTTTCGCATCTTTCGATATGCCTTGACCGTCGTTGGGACGTCTGATGCCTTCAGTGATATTATTATATCACGAAGTCTCTCTTTTTCAAAGAACCGTACTGTCCGCATCGCGAGGCTGACCATGGAAGTCGCTAAATCCCTTGAGATGCGCGGGCAGGAACCGGAATTAACGCCTATCCTTATCGGTAAATGCCTTTTCTTGGCGGCCTTGATGACAGACTTTATATCATCCGGCCGATTCATATTGCCTGGATTTATGCGGATGGCATCGACACCCTGCTCGATCGCGCAGAGCGCCAATTCTTTATTGAAGTGTATATCCGCGACTATCGGGATCGAAATTCGCGATTTGATCTTGCCAAGCGCGAGAGCTTGCGCGCGGTCTTTAACAGCTACGCGAATTATCTCACACCCGGCCTGCGCGAGACAATTTATCTGCTTGGCAGTGGCCGCGACGTTTGATGTCTCGGTCTTGGCCATCGACTGTATCGAGACCGGGGCGTTGCCGCCGATCTTTACTTTGCCAATATTTACTTGACGCGTTCGCATCAGAAGTCCCTAGTGTTTAAATAGGTTTACTACTTTTGCAATTATACCGAACTTGATAAAATCTGAGTAGAATACAAAGACCATAAGCGCGATGAGGAGTCCTAAACCCACCTGTGTCGCCCTCTCCTGAATCTCGACGCTCACGCGCCGGCCCCGCAGCTTCTCTATCCCTAAAAAGAGTATGTGCCCGCCATCTAAGACCGGTATCGGCAAAAGATTAAATATTGCCAGGGTTATACTGAGATGCGCCATAAGCTGGAATAAGTATATAAGGCCCAATTGCGCGGCCTTCCCCGTGATGACGAATATCCCGACGGGCCCGCTGACCGTCTCACCCAGCGGAACTGCCCCTGTTACTATCGACCACAAAAGCCGGCAGATCAGCCCTGTGAGTTTCATCGTCCTCTGTGTGGCAAGCGCGACCGACCGAATAGGGCCATGCTTGATGCGAACGATCTCTTCATGCGGCGCTATTCCTATGCGCGCTATGCGGCGCTCTTTACCAAATATATCCCGAACCTCACTTATCTTCGGCGTAACCTTTTTGTGGAATATCTCGCCTTCCCTTTCGATGACGAGCATAACGGGATCGCCTGAGGTCTTCTTATGGATTATCTCTGCCACATCCTCCCAATATTCAACTCCCTCATTATCGATAGCGACGATCTTGTCACCCTCCCTAATGTCCGCGGCCTTAGCAGGATAGTCATCCATGATCATACCTACCCTGGCGGTAAGGACGGGATTTCCCAGCATAAATATAAATGAGAGAATAATTATTGCCGAAATATAATTTAGTGCCGGGCCTGCCGCTATTATACCGGCCCGTTTTGAGACCGATTTAGAATAGAACTCCCACTTATTGCCCTTTAATCCTTCGTCCAATGTGTCACCGGACATCTTGATATATCCTCCGAGCGGCACCGCGCAGATACAATATTCTGTATAACCCTTTTTGATGGACCACAATCGCGGACCAAAACCAATGGCAAATCTCTCCACCCTCACTCCACAGCGTCTTGCCATAATGAAATGGCCGAATTCATGGACAATGATCAAAACCGATAAGACAAATATGAAAGATATGGTATTCAGCAAAAGATCTACCTCCTCTTTTTATTGATAAGGTGTTGAGTCTCAGCGCGTGCCCATATATGCGCATTCAAGACATCTTCAAGGTCGATATCTCCCGAGACGCTTCTGTGGTTCTTTAAGACCTTCTTCAGGATAGAGGGGATCTCAATAAAACCTATGCACCCCTTAAGAAATGCCCGGACCAACTCCTCATTGCTTGCACTGAGAGTCGCGGGATACGTACCCCCTTTGGCCATAGCCTGACGCACGAGATCAAGGCATGGGAATTTTTTTAAATCAGGATGCTCAAAATGGAGCGACCCTAATCGGGCAAAGTCGACTGCAGAGGTATATTTTCCATTTAACCTCTCCGGGAAACTTAGCGCATACTGAATGGGCAACCTCATATCCGGCTCTGAGAGCTGTGCCAGTATGGCCCCATCCCGCAACTCCACCATCGAATGAATAATCGCCTCCGGATGTATAAGGACCTCTATTCTTTCCATATCTATGCCGAAGAGCCAGTGAGCCTCTATCACCTCGAACCCTTTATTCATCAGCGTGGCTGAATCGACAGTGACCTTTGGCCCCATCTTCCACTTTGGGTGTTTTAAGATGACCTTGGGTGTGGCAGCCTTCATGCGGGCCTTTGTAGACTTAAGCATAGGCCCTCCTGTCCCTGTCAGAAATATCCTCTTAAGTTCAGAATGATCGCGCCCGGCCATGCACTGGAATATCGCGCTGTGTTCTGAATCTATGGGGATGATCCGTGCGCCCTTCTTGCGGGCAAGGCGAGTAATAAGCGACCCTGCGCTGACCAAGGACTCTTTATTGGCAAGGGCTATATCTTTTGAGGCCTTCAGCGCCGCCACGGTCGGCAGGAGCCCCGCGTCTCCGCTTAATGCCACCACAACTAAATCTGCTTCGTGACATGAAGCCAGCTCTGCTAAACCCTCCTGGCCACAGAGTGTCTTAACCCTGCACCCGGACAGATCCCTCTTAAGCTGCGGTAGGCCTTCTCTCTCACCTATTGCAGCAAACTTGGGACGGTATTCTCTTACTTGTTTGGCAAGAAGTTTGGTATTCTTATGTGCGGAAAGACCGACCACCTTGAAGCGATCAGGAAAGTTCGATATGACCTTAAGGGCATTTACGCCGATAGACCCGGTCGAGCCCAAAATGGTTATTCTCTTCATCGCAGTAGCACCATCTTTGCATAGATATAAAATATCGGTACTGTAAATAAGAGGCTATCGAGAAGGTCTAAGACTCCGCCGAGCCCCGGGAGGACAACCCCGGAATCCTTGACCTCGCAGTCTCGCTTGATAAGTGATTCGGAGAGATCCCCTGTCTGGCCTAAGAGCGCGAGGATGACACCCAGTATGGGAAAGTGATAAAAGGGTATCCATGAAAAGAAGGCACCTAAGGCGCATGAGACAGCAACGCTGGTGGCCACTCCGCCCACCATGCCCTCAACCGACTTCTTAGGGCTTATGCGCGGAATGAGGCTGTGCCGGCCATAGGCGCTCCCTATCAAGTATGCGCCGATATCGCAGGATTTTGTAACCGCTATCAGGTACCCCACGAGTACGGCTCCGTGCGGACCGAGCCGTAATTTTATGACATATGAGAAGAGCAGGCTTACATAGAATATGCCGAATATCGTAACCGATACACCCGCGAGAGCCTGAGAATTATCGCGCATCGTAAATTGGATGACAAAGACAAGTAGTGCTATTATGACGATCAAAAATGGTTCTATGTCGGGTAGCATGCGTCCGAAACGCCAATGTATGACTATTGGGACGAGTGTGCCGAGTATGACACCGGTATATCTATATACGAAGATCCCCTTCTTCCTTACCATGGCGAAAAATTCATAGAGCCCGCCGAAGATGAGGAGTGTTACTACAGAAGAATAGACCCATGTCGGGGCAAAGAATATGACCCAGACGATTATAGATATTAATATGGTGGATGTGGCTAACCGTTTGGTCAACATCTATCTACCTCCATAGCGCCGCTCGCGCCCCTGAAAATCTTCTATGGCCAAAACGAGATTCTTCTTCCGGAAGTCAGGCCAGAGCGTATCAGTAACATAGATCTCGGCATACGAGAGCTGCCACAAAAGAAAGTTTGAGATACGCATCTCACCGCTTGTGCGAATCAGAAGGTCGAGATCCGGCAACCCGTGCGTGTAAAGATAGCTTTCGAATGTCTCCTCGTTGATATCTGACACGGAGAGCTTGCCGCTCTGTACATCCCGGCAGATCTGCGAGGCCGCATCGACTATTTCAGGCCGCCCGCCGTAATTTAAGGCAAGATTGAAGACAAGGCCTTTATTGTCTTTGGTGCTATCCATCACCTCTGTCAAACGCTTATATGCCCTATCCGGTAATTCTTTAAGGCGTCCTATGGCCATAAGCCGTATATTATTGCGCTGCATCGAGGGCTCTTCCTTCTTCAGGAACTCGACGAGCAGCTTCATGAGGCCATCCACCTCTTTCTTTGACCTCTTCCAATTCTCTGTTGAGAAGGCATAGAGGGTAAGGACTTTTACGCCGAGCTCGGTACAGGCCTTGGTAATATTGCGGATCGACGCGACGCCTTCACGATGGCCCATTATCTTGGGCACACGGCGCCGCTCGGCCCACCGGCCGTTGCCGTCCATTATTATTGCAATGTGTTTGGGTATTCTATTTTTCATAGTATAAGCAAAGGGACCATTCCCAAAACTGCTTCTTAAGCCGCCTTAAGGAAGGGTCCCTATTGTGCAATTATCGGACAAACCTTATTTAATCGCTTCTGTGGACTTCTTCGCTGCCTCCTTGCCCATCTCAACTTTACGCACAGTGGGCATAATGACTATCTCGACGCGGCGATTCTCCTGGCGGCCTTCCGGGGTATCGTTGGAGACGACGGGCCTAAATTCGCCGTAGCCTATAGCAGAACAACGAGCCGGATTTACCTTGCCTTTATCCACAAGATAATGGAGCACGCTTGTTGCCCGCGCAGTTGAAAGTTCCCAGTTCGATTTCCAGCCTGAATGCTTTATCGGTATATTATCGGTATGGCCCTCTACGCCTATATCCCGGTCCGAAACCCTCTTGCGTATAACACCTGATACCTTGTCGAGAGCTGAAAAAGCGCCTTCCTTTATCTCTGCTTTCCCGGAATCGAATAGGATCTTATCCACAAATGTTATAACTAGTCCCCTCTCGGCCATCTCCAGCTTAATCTCTTTATCGGCTATCTCCCTATTCAGCTTCCTCTGAAGATCTTCCATCGCGCGCTGGAGCTCATCCTTCTCCTTCTTCCTGAGATCGCTTACCCTATCCACTTCTGTAGACAGCTCACTTATCCTTGCCTTGTCGCGAGGACGCCCCTTGTATATATTAACGGCGCAACCCGTCAGGCTGAATACGAGCACCAAAACCAATGCCCATTTACCGACCTGCAACATATTTCTCATATAACACCTCCTCTATATATCCTGATTTTATGGTGAAACTTAATATATCACCCTGCCCCGGCAAAGTCAAGGCAGATTTTAGCTTCAAACTTATACCTATTTCATCAGCGCATTATGTATAATAAATGACGCAAATACCACTGAAACCATTGACATCAGTTTTATCAATATATTAATGCTGGGGCCCGAGGTATCTTTAAACGGATCGCCCACCGTATCGCCTATAACGAGCGCCTTGTGGGAATTCGACCCCTTCCCCCCATGCGCGCCTTTCTCTACATACTTCTTCGCGTTGTCCCAGGCGCCCCCCGCATTGGCCATCATGATGGCCATAACGAAACCGCTGGCCAGCGCACCGGCCAAAAGCCCAACGACCGCGCTAACGCCCAGTATCAACCCCACAGCTATCGGAGTTACTAGAGCCAGGACAGAAGGTAATATCATCTCCTTCTGCGCGGCCTTTGTGCATATAAGAACACATGAGGCATAGTCGGCCTTTGCCGTGCCCTCCAGGAGACCTTTGATCTCCCTGAACTGGCGCCTGACTTCGACTACTATAGAACCTGCCGCGTTTCCTACCGCTCTCATGGTTAATGCCGAAAATAAGAACGGCAGCATCGCACCTATAAAGAGGCCTACCATTACCCTCGGCTCAAGAAGGGAAATATTCAGTTCCGCCCCATATCGAACAATTTCATCCTTATAAGCGCCGATCAACGCCAAAGCAGTTAAAGCCGCTGAGCCTATAGCAAACCCTTTTCCGGTAGCGGCAGTGGTATTACCGAGAGAATCGAGGGCATCTGTCCTTTCCCGGACAATAGCCTCTTTATGGGACATCTCGGCTATGCCACCGGCATTATCCGCGATCGGGCCGTATGCATCGGTAGCCAAGGTAATGCCGAGGGTACTGAGCATGCCAACCGACGCCATGCCTACACCATAAAGCCCGGCATTAAAATTGTTACCTCCACCGGCAAAATAATAGCTTGCCATAACCGCTACGCTAACCGCCAGGACCGGAGCCGCGGTAGACATCATCCCGGTAGAAAGGCCGCTGATTATAACCGTAGCCGGACCTGTCAGGGAAGATTCTGCGATCTCCCTTGAAGGCTTGTATCTATCCGATGTAAAGTACTCGGTCGATAACCCAATAAAGACACCTGCGATCAACCCGGAAAGAATAGCATAATATATTCCTGTATGTTCCACACCCATTATGCTGCGCACAACAAAGAAGCTCGTTATGGCAACTAAGATAGCGCTGCTAAAGACCCCTCGCCTGAGCGCCGCGAGCAACTGCCCCTGGCTCGCCTCCTCCCCTGAACGGACGAAGAATGTCCCCAATATGCTGGCTATGACGCCTACACCGGCTATCACCATCGGTACCGTAACACCCTTTAAACCAAAACCGGCCGCGACAGCAAGAGCCATCGTAGCAACGATTGTACCTACATAAGATTCATAGAGGTCCGCCCCCATACCTGCAACGTCACCGACATTATCACCGACATTATCTGCTATGACAGCCGGATTGCGTGGATCATCCTCGGGTATGTTTGCCTCTATCTTGCCGACGAGATCTGCGCCCACATCCGCTGCCTTGGTAAATATGCCGCCGCCCACCCTGGCGAATAAGGCCATGGAAGACGCGCCCATCTCAAAGGTAAGCATAGTGGCGGTGATATTTGCTATACGCTGGGTCATCTCCAGATTTCTGTAGAAATAGCTCAGGACATAAAACCATATAGAAAGGTCTAATAACCCTAAACCCACTACACAAAGCCCCATTACCGCGCCGCCTGAGAAGGCTATGCGCAGAGCCCTGTTTAAGCTATGCATAGCGCCCTGGGTAGTCCGCGCATTCGTTTTGGTAGCCACAACCATACCTATAAATCCGGCAAGGCCGCTGAAAAAACCACCTGTTAAAAATGCGAATGGTACAAATATAGGCAGGTACCCTCCCTTGACCAGGCCCATAAGGATGGCAAAGACGATAGCAAAAAATATTACAAGTACCCCATACTGTCTTTTTATATATACCAGCGCGCCTTCTGAGATGGCGTCCTGTATCTCGATCATCTTCTCGTCTCCGCGGGGAAATTTTAATATACGCCAAACAAGGAATCCCGCAAAGAGAAGCGCGGCCACAGACCCGACAGGTGCCAGCAAAAATAGATCAAAACTCATCCCTATCCTCCTATTACATTATAAGGTTATCACAGCAAAAACTTATTTTACGACTATCGTCTCATTGCGCTTTGACCCAATAGAGACAAATCCGATCCGTGCCCCGATAAGTTTCTCTATTCGCTTTAGATACCTGCGGGCATTTAGAGGCAGGTCTTTAACCTTGCGGCATTTGTTGGTATTAGAAAGCCAGCCGGGATGAGTCTCGTAGACAGGGGTTGCCTTGGCAAAGATCTCCATGTTCATGGGAAACCCCTTGATCAACTTACCCTTGTACCTATAGGCCGTGCAGATCTTTATCTTGGGCTCCTCGTCCAATACATCCAGTTTCGTTACCACTACTTCATCTATCCCGTTAACGACCACGGAGTGGCGCGCTATGATAGCGTCGAACCAGCCTACGCGGCGGGGCCTTCCTGTTGTAGCGCCAAACTCTTTGCCTCTTGAGCGCAATTGGGTATTCATGCGCCCCTTCGGGAATTCTGTAGGGAAAGGGCCTTCTCCTACACGCGTAGTATACGCCTTTAAGATGCCTATAACCTTGTCTATGCGTGAGGGGCCGACACCCGTACCGCAACACGCGCCACCTGCCGTCGAATTGCTGGAGGTAACAAATGGGTATGTGCCATGGTCTATGTCGAGAAGTGTCCCTTGAGCGCCTTCAAAGAGTATCGCTTTCTTGTTGCTGATAGCATCATTGAGCACCTTTGAGGAGTCGCAGACAAATTTCCTGATCTTTCGGCCATAACCACAATATTCCTTATAGAGCGAATTAAATGGAACGGGTTTTGTGTGGTAGATCTCTGAAAGGATAGAGTTCATCTCCCGAAGCGTAGACCTTAACTTCTTACGGAAAATTTTGGCATCTAATAGATCCGCCACTCTTATGCCGCATCTATTGACCTTATCCGCGTAGCAGGGACCAATGCCCCGTTTCGTAGTCCCTATGCGCTGCCTTTGGCTATGTCCTTCTCTTACGGTATCGAAGATCTTGTGGTAGGGAAAAATTATGTGGCACGATCCGCTTATAAATAGCCTGCCATCTACACTTATCTTATGGCGCTTAAGATATGTTATCTCTTCTAATAAGGCGCGTGGATCGAGTGCCACGCCATTACCTATTACACATTTTCTTCCGCGCCTGAGTATTCCGGAAGGTATCAGGTGAAGGACGAACTTCTCATCGCCTATACATACTGTATGGCCGGCATTATTGCCGCCCTGGTAACGAACTACATAATCGGTCTTATCAGACAAAAGGTCTATTATCTTCCCCTTGCCCTCATCCCCCCATTGCGCGCCAACTATAACTATATTTGCCATTATATATCCTTATCCTTATTCAGATTTATCATCTTCGGCGCTCCCAGCATCCTTGCCCTTAAGCTTCTCTTCCTCAAGCCTCTCTTCCTCAATCTCTTTCATCGCCTTTTCTATCTGCTCCCTGATCTCTTCACGGCTGGGCGGCATATCTCTTATAAGATCGACGCTTTCTGTTGCGGACATCGTTCCCACCTTAGGCACAACTACCTTGGGTACCTGTGGGATGGACGGCATATCTATATTGGGTATCCTGGGTATCTGTGGAATGTTTACGCCTCCAGTAATTGCGGTATCATTAACTGTGGGCATATTGATCGATCCCGGCAAACTCGAAGCGCCAATAGGTCCCGCACCTCCGACCGCTTGTATATCGGGCAACTCGGGAATGTCAATACCAACATAGGGAATATTCAAGTCGGGAATGGATACTTCCGGCATCTCTATCTCAGGTATTTCTTCTATGTCTACCCTGGGAAGATCTGGCAATTCAATCTCCGGCTCCTCTACTTCCTCTACTTCATCTTCCTCTTCTCCCACCACAAAAAGAGCTATAGGACCTTCTGTGGCAGTGATAGGCATGGGAACTGCACCCTCCTCTTTTGGCGCAGGCGCTGTTGCAACGGGAGCTGGCGTAGCAGCAGGCGTCGCAATTGGCTGAATTGGCCTCACCGGTGCTCGCTCACCCCACTTTTTAGACTTATCTTCAGTCTCGGCCTGGCCAGATGCTTTCCTCCAAAGGTTTTTGAAGAAACCACCCTTCTCTGCCGCTATTGATACCTTGGCAAAGAGAGATACCATTAAACAGACTACAAAAAAGACCACTAAAACCTTTTTCATGACACCCTCCTTTTTTTATTTTTCCGATACCGGTTTGCCTTAAATTACTCAGGAGCCATTGTAAATATCTTACGCGCGATATCCGGGTGTTTGGCAATAAACCTCAGCTCGTCTTCTGTCAAGGGTTTCTGCGTATGGACATTGGCATAACGGACCAGCTCAAGAATTCTGGCAGCTTCCTTGTCGTTCTTAAACCTTACTTCGAGCTTCTCATAGACATTCCTAAAACCTTTTATCCCGCTATACTCTCCGGCAGTGATCATGCGCCCGGTATCTACCAGCTCAGGTTCACCCCTTCCAAGTATCTCATAGTCATATAACTCATAATTCCGCCTATCCTTAAGCGCCCCATCCGCGTGTATACCGGATTCGTGGGCAAACGCGTTCTCGCCGACCGCAACCTGATTGACGGGTATCGGTATCCCAAAGGCATAAGAACCGTACTTGGCTGTCTTCCACGCCTTCGAAAGGTCTATGCGCTCATCGAGCATATATTTGCCGGCAAAACCACTGGCGAATTTTATGGCCAATATAACACTGACCATGTCGGCATTACCGGCGCGCTCGCCCATGCCGTTTACCGTAGTATTGATATATGCGTCTACGCCTGCATCGTTGGCGGCCTTAGCACCCGCGATGCTGCAGGCTACGACCATGCCAAGGTCATTGTGGCAGTGTATCTCGATCGGTATCCCGACGGCCCGCGCAAGCTCATAGACCCTTTCCGATATCGTGAATGGGTCGTCATATCCGAGCGTATCGCAATATCTTATCCTGTCTGCGCCGTGGTCTTTGGCGGCAAGCGCAAACCTTATAAGGTATTCCATATCGGTCCTGGAGGCATCCTCGGCATTTACACCGATCGTCTTGATTCCCTTCTTCTTGGCAAGCGTGAGGGCATCGATCATCATCTTCATCACATCATCCCTGTTTAGACGCCCCTGGAATTTGCCCTTCGTCATCTGCTTAGAAGTGGAGATCGACAGATTCAGATGTTTAACCCTGGTCACGCGGGTGGCTTCGATAACATCTTTAGTGACAGCTCTGACCCATCCGCTCAATATCATCGGTTTGATAACACCTCTTTTTACAAGTTCCAGATTTGCGTTTATGTAGTTCGTCTCGTGATGCGTCACCGGAAAACCGAACTCGCTCTGGTGTATCCCCATGTCGTTCAGGTAGATGTTTATCATCGTCTTCTCGAGCTTCGCCAGCCCCAGACGGGAAGTCTGCACGCCATCCCTATTCGTCACGTCAAGGATATAGATCTTCTTCTGTCCCTTTTTCATAATTATCCTCTCCATTTTTTATAGCTTACAGCTTCTCAGAACTTGACTACCTTTACCCCGAGTATATTCTTTGCCTTGCGTATCTTGTCTAAAACGCGTTTTGGCACATCCGAATCGATATTCAACATGCTTATCGCCATGCCCCCGGCCTTAGCGCGGCCAAAAGTCATATTGGCTATATTGATCTTATGCAAACCGAGTATAGTACCTATCTGCCCGATTATGCCCGGCACATCCTTGTTATAAATGACCATCGTCACGCCTTCAGGCACGGCATCAACATGCTTATCATTTATACTGACTATGCGCGGATCGAGATTGCTGAATATGGTTCCTACGATGGTCGTCTTCTTCCCCTTGTCGGTCTCGACTTTGCTCACTATCAAGTTGGCATAATCACTTATGTCTGCCCGCTTGGACTCGACAACCGATATACCGCGTTCTCTTGCTATAGGGCGGGCATTTACGTAATTTATATTCTCCTGCAATATCGGCGCCAGCATCCCCTTGATGAAAGCAACCGTAATCGGTTCGCTCTGCAATAGTGCTGCGTCTCCTATATATTGTATCTTCGCGCGCTTCACGCGCCCCTCTGAGAGCTGCGACTGCATAGTACCCATCTTCTCAGACAGGGTTATATATGGCTGCATCTTCTTGAGAAGTTCCGGCTCCACCGAAGGTACATTTACCGCATTTTTGACGCCCCTGCCAAGAAGCATGTTCTTTACCGATTCGGCTATATCGATAGCCACATTGATTTGCGCCTCCTCCGTCGATGAACCCAGGTGCGGGGTAGAGACTACATTGGCCAACTTTACCAGCGGGTTTCCCTTTGGCGGTTCCTGTTCATATACATCTAAAGCGCAACCGGCAATCTTACCGCTCTTTATTCCCTTAAGTATCGCGGACTCGTCAACAATTCCGCCGCGGGCGCAATTTATAATTCTAACACCCTTCTTGAGCAATTTCAATTCCTTATCGCTTAACATATGCTGCGTATCTTCGGTAAGCGGTGTATGGAAAGTAATATAGTCAGCCTTCTTAAGGACATCCTTATATTCGAGCAACTCTATTCCCAATTCTTTCGCCTTTTCAGTCGAGAGGAATGGGTCATACGCGATCACGTGCATCTCAAAACTGAGGGCGCGCCTAGACAGTTCCATCCCTATGCGTCCAAACCCTACCACACCAAGGGTCTTGCCGCGCAACTCTACTCCCATAAACTTCTTCCTGTTCCATTCTTCCCTCTTCATCGAAGCATCGGCCTGTGGTATATTTCTCGATAATGATAAGATAAGACTCATCGTATGTTCGGCAGTAGAGATACTGTTGCCCCCCGGTGTATTCATTACTACTATGCCCCTCTTAGACGCTGCTTCTACATCGACGTTGTCCAATCCTACCCCGGCGCGGCCTATGACCTTAAGGTTGTCCGCTGCGCTTATAATATCTCTCATAACCTTGGTACCGCTGCGGATGATCAAGGCATCATAGCCTCCTATGATCTTCTTAAGCTCATCCGGCGGCAGTTTCGCCTTCTGATCAACCTTAAAACCCTTCACCTTCTCAAGGATATCTATGCCTTCAGCGGCCAACGGATCACTTACCAATATCTTAAACTTCATCCGGTGCTCCTCCATTTTTATAGATCGTATTTTATTCTAAAGCTTCTTTAATTCTTTTAAACCTGAGCCGGGTTCGAACTTATGTCCCATAGCTTTAAGGATATCTTCGAGCGCGGCAAAACCTTCCCGCATGTCTGATGGACGTATAGAACCCATATGGGCAATACGGAATATCTTGCCCTTCAAGGCGGCCTGTCCGCCGGCAAACCATACGCCATGTTTTTTGCGGAGATCTTTGATCAATGCCTCCCCGTCTAATCCGTCCGGAACCTTTGCCGCCGTCACGGCATCGGATGGCCTTTTTGAAAATAACTCGAGTCCCAGGTCCTTTACAGCCTTCCGGGTCGCGTCGGCAAGGGTCTTATTGCGCGCCATGAATTTATCCAGACCATCCGCGAGGATAATCTTCAGGGACTCTCTTAAGCCGATCACAAGGGTTATCGCCGGTGTAAATGGGGTATCGCCCTTATCAAGCGCCTTCTTCATGCCCTTAAAACATAAGTAGAATCTGGGGCATCTGGCGCTCTCGACCAATCCCCACGCCTTCTTGCTCACAGAACAGAAGCTGAGCCCCGGCGGCAGCATAAGGCCCTTTTGCGAACCTGCCACCACTATATCCACGCCCCATTCATCTGTCTTCAGCTCATCTGCGGCTAAACCGCTTATGGCGTCTACCACCAAAACAGCGTCTGTCTGCGCAACAACTTTGGCTATTGCCTTGACATCGTACGCAGTAGCTGTAGCAGTCTCACACAAACTCATATAGACCGCCTTAACTTTCTTTTTGGCTTTAAGCAACACTTCTACTGCCGATGGATCAGGTGCCGTACCCCACTCTATATCGAGAGGTATAGCTTCTACACCATAAAATTTCGATATATCACTAAACCTCTCACCAAATTTACCGCCGCGCACCACTATAACCTTGTCGCCGGGCGAGCATATATTTACAACCGATGCTTCCATCGCGCCGGTACCGCTTGATGTGAAGGTAAAAATATCATTTTGGGTTTTAAATACTTTGTGTAAGTTGTCGTTTGCCTCTTTAAAGATCTCTTTATACTCTGCGGTCCTGTGGTGGATGATCGGTTCTCCCATCGCCCCGAGAACATCCGGCGGGATCGGCGTAGGCCCGGGTGTAAGTAATAATCTCTTCATTTTACTTTAGCTCCTCTTTCTTGATTTGGTTTTTGTAGGTTTAACCAGCGCTATATTCAATACCTCTTTCATCTCCTCGACAAATACCAATTGCAATCTCTTTCTTATATCCTTAGGGATATCATCGAGATCCTTCTCATTCTTCTTTGGCAATATGACCGTCTTTATCCCTGCCCTGTGGGCCGCGAGCAGTTTCGATTTTACACCACCCACAGGCAGCACGCGGCCGCGCAATGTTATCTCACCCGTCATCGCGACATCATAGCGCGCCGGCCGTCCTGTCAACATAGAGACTAAAGCTGTTGCCATCGTAATCCCGGCAGAGGGGCCATCCTTAGGTATCGCCCCCTCCGGTATATGTATATGTATATCGGTATTTTTATAAAACCGACCGTCTATATTGAGCTCCTTTGCGCGGGACCTTATATATGTGAGTGAGGCCTTGGCCGACTCCTGCATTATCTCACCAAGCTTACCTGTAAGGATGAGCTTCCCCTTGCCATTCATCATGGAGGTCTCGACCGCCATTATATCCCCTCCGGCCTCTGTCCATGCCAGGCCGGTCGTCACACCAACCTCATTGGCCTTCTCCACTTCGCTCTCCAGATAGAGTGGCTGCCCAAGGAACTTAGCGAGATTCTTGGATGTTACCCTAACCTTGTAAGACCTGCCCTTACTCACCACCTCTTTTGCAACCTTGCGGCAGATCTGGGCGATTCGCCTCTCAAGTTCTCTTACGCCGGCTTCACGCGTATATTTGATTATGACATCCGAGAGCGCCGGGGTCAATATCTCAAGGGTATTCTTCTTTAAGCCATTTAAGTTTATCTGTTTTGGTATTAAAAATTGCGTCGCTATTTTTTTCTTCTCTTCCGCCGTGTAACCCGGAAGCTTTATTATCTCCATCCTGTCCTGCATGGGAAACGGTATATTCTCCCGGATATTCGAGGTGCATATAAAGAGACATTCCGACAGGTCAAAATCGACCTCGAGATAATGGTCGCTGAATGCGTGATTCTGCTCCGTATCTAAGACCTCAAGCAGCGCGCTTGACGGATCACCCCTGAAGTCGGTCGACATCTTATCTACCTCATCCAATAAAAATACAGGGTTGCGTGATTTGGCCTTCTTTATGGACTGGATTATCCGGCCGGGCATTGCCCCTATATAAGTCCTGCGATGGCCGCGGATCTCTGCTTCGTCCCTTATGCCGCCGAGTGATATCCTTACGAAATTCCTCCCGACCGCTCGCGCGATCGAACGCGCTAAAGATGTCTTCCCTACTCCCGGAGGCCCGACTAAACATAGTATCTCACCCTTCATCGACTTCGACAGCCTCTTTACCGCAAGGTATTCGAGTATCCTCTCCTTGGGCTTCTTAAGGCCGTAATGATCCTCCTCGAGTACCCGATGGGCATGTTCTATGTCAAGGTTGTCTTTCGTCTTTACGCCCCAGGGTAAATTTACAAGCCAATCTATATAATTACGGATGACCGTCGCTTCCGGCGAGATCGGCATCATCTTGACGAACTTATCGAGTTCGCGATTAGCGATCGCTTCTGCCTCTTTACTCATCTGCGCCTTCGATATCTTCTCCCTGAGCTCATCGGCCTCTGAGCGATGTCCATCCTTGCGTCCCAGCTCGCGTTCTATAACCTTGAGTTGTTCCTGAAGATAGAAATCCTTTTGGGACTTCTCAATCTCGTTTCTGACTTCACCCATTATCTTCTTCTCGACTTTAAGGAGCTCTATCTCTATCATGAGCAAGTGGTTTAGCTCTTTAAGCCGCTGGAGCGGGTTGGCGATTTCGAGGAGGTGCTGCTTTTCGCTGACCTTTACGATGAGGTTGCCGCATAGGGCATCTATAAAGGCCTCCACATCATCGCCCTGCGCGATAAGAGGTAAGACCTCGGGAGATACCTTGGGGTTCATCCGCGCGTACTCCTCAAACCTATCCGCGCCTGAGCGCATAAGCGCCTTAATCCCAATACTAAGATCTGTCTTCTCGGCAAGCCGCTCAACCTCGACCTTAAAGAACCCTTTTGTCGAGATAAACTTCTTTATGCGCACCCTCTCAAAACCTTCTACCAGTATCTTTGTCGAGCCATCGGGCAGCTTTAGGATCTGCAGGACCTCCGCTACGGTGCCTACACCGTAAAGGTCTGATGATTCCGGGTCTTTTATTGTCATACGTTTCTGCGCGCAGAGGAGTATCATCCTGTCCTTCGACATGGCTTCATCGAGTGCAAGGACCGAACGCTCCCTGCCGACAAGGAGCGGGACCATTATGCCGGGAAAGACAACTACATCCCTCAGTGGAAGTAGCGGCAATATCTCCCTGTATGTCCGCTTGTCCGTCTTGACTTTAGTCTCCATTATCGCTCCATGCCTTTAGAACTTTTACTTTTTCTTCTTCTTGGCCGTCTCTAGAACCTCGTCAACTATGCCGTAGACCTTTGCCTCCGGGGCGGGCATAAAGTAGTCGCGGTCAGTATCCTTCTGTATCTTCTTTATCTCCTGGCCTGTATGCTTAGCCAATATCTCATTGAGCCTCTCACGCAATCTCAATATCTCATTTGCCTGGATATTAATATCCGACGCCGCACCCTGCACGCCTCCCCATGGCTGGTGTATCATTATCCTTGCATGCGGAAGAGCATATCTCTTGCCCTTCGTTCCCGCGGCAAGAAGGAGCGCGCCCATGCTCGTCGCTTGCCCCACGCAGTATGTAGCTACATCGGGCTTTACAAACTGCATCGTGTCATATATGGCCAATCCGCTGGTCACGTGGCCACCGGGCGTGTTGATGTATATGCTTATCTCCTTATCCGCATCTTCCATCTGCAGAAAGAGGAGCTGCGCAATGACTAAATTAGATACATTATCGTCTATGGGCGTCCCGATAAATAAGATTCTGTCTTTAAGAAGGCGTGAATATATATCATAAGCCCTCTCCGCCCTGCCTGTCTGCTCTACTACCATCGGAATCAATATGCTCATATCCCTCTCCTTCCCGCACACTGAGGTGTGCGCTACATTGTTCGTTATTCGCTTATCTCTGCCGCCCCCAAAAGCAGCTCTATTGTCTTTGCCTCAAGCAGCTGGTGCTCAACCTGCGGTATCAACTCCTTATCTTCATAGTACTTCTCTACCTCTTCCCTGGTCTTCCTTGAACTCTTCGCGACCGCCTCAATATATTTATCTACCTCCGCCTTCTCAACCGTCAGGCCTTCGGCCTTTGCAGCCTCATCGAGCAGGAGGTATGCCTTGACCTGGCGCTCAGCAGTGGTTTTCAGATTCTCCTTTAACTCACCGTCACGTTTTTCTATTTCCTTCTCGTCTATGCCGCGCGCTTTAAGGTCCTGCTTTGCCTTTTCCATCAGACGCCGGAGATGATTTTCTACCAATGAAGGGGGTGCGTCAAAGGGCGTATTTTTAATAAGCGCGTCTATGAGCTGGTTCTCCACATCCAGGCGCGCAGTCTGCTCATTGCGGGTTTCGATTTCCCGGCGTATAGCATCTTTTAGTTCGCCCAGGGTCTTGAACTTACCGACAGTGGCAGCAAACGCGTCGTCTAAAGGAGAGAGCACCTTCTCTTTAATCTCTTTAAGCCTTAACTTAAATCGCGTCTTTTTGCCGGCCAGTATTTTATCGGGATAGTCGTTAGGCAATGTGGCTTCTGCCGAAAATTCCTCTTCCTTCTTCTTGTCAATCAAGGATGAGACTATCTCAGGGAGATACTTATCTTTGTCAACGAGTACCCAGCTGTCCTTTATGTTGCGCACTTCTTTATCATCTACACAACATATTATATCACAACAGGCAAGATCTCCCGTGCGCACGCCTCTATCCTCTATCACGTTGAAGGTGGCGTGCGTATCCCGCAAGGTCGCAAGTACCTCGGAAATCTTTTCATCCGTCACTTGCTCTTTGCGCCTCTTCAATTTTATGGACTTATATTTCTTAAGGACGATCTTCGGCCTCAAGTCAAAACGGGCCTTAAATTTTAAAGGGTTTCCTTCCTTTACTTCTACCTCGGATATCTCGGGCAGCCCCATGGGCAGAAGCTTAAGCTCATCGACTGCCTGGTAGTAGGATGGCCCTACAAGCCTATCTATAACTTCACTATGCGCATTTTCTCCATGTTGCTTTTTTATGATGTCCAGAGGCGCTTTACCGCGCCTGAACCCGGGTATAGTCGCAGCCTTCTGTATTTCGGCATACACGCTTGTGAATGTCTCATCGACCGTCTCCTGGTGCACCTCTATCTCAAGCAACCGGCCATAGCTGCTAGTATTTTTTATCCGCGTTTTGATCTTTTTATCCATAGTCTCCTTCTCTTCCTACATGCTGAATCCGTGCCCTAAATATATGTCTCTTGCCCTCTGGTCGGTTATAAGCTCTTCCTTTGTGCCGGATATGAGTATATGCCCGTCCGCCATTATATAAGACCTATCCGTTATCGAGAGCGTCTCTCTCACATTGTGGTCTGTAAGTAGTATGCCCAGCCCTTTCGCCCTCAGGTCCCTGATGATCTCCTGGCACTCATAAACGGCTATAGGGTCGATACCGCTGAAAGGCTCATCTAATAATATAAATAACGGGTTTGTAACGAGCGCCCGAGTTATCTCGAGGCGTCTTCTTTCGCCGCCCGACAACACATCCGCCTTCGACCGCCTCAGGTGAGTTATCTTGAGCTCCTGCAGGAGTTCGTCCAGGCGTCTCTTTCTATGCGTGCGGGAAAATCCTAGCGTCTCAAGGATCGCCATTATATTCTCCTCAACCGTCAGCTTGCGAAAGATAGAAGGCTCCTGCGCAAGATAACCTATGCCGCACCTTGCCCTCTCGTGCATGGGCAGGTCTGTTATATCCTGGTTGTCAAATATGATCCGACCCTGGTCCGGGCCTATCAAACCTGTTATCATATAGAAGGTGGTCGTCTTGCCCGCGCCATTGGGCCCGAGCAGGCCAACAACCTCGCCACGCTTGACGTTTATCTCGACACCATCTACTACGGCACGCCCCGCGTATCTCTTTACCAGGCTCTTTGTCTCTAAAAGGTGCATCGTCTTTTCATCCTGACTTTATCGGACCTTCTTTTTGTCTTCTTCGCTGGGATAGTATATCAACCTCGGCCTTCCTGTCAATGTCATCTTCTTAGTCTCTGTCTCATATATTGCGCGCTCTGCCGAGATCCAATTCTTCCCATCCTTAACCCGCACATTGCCTGTTGCAACAGCTTGCTGCATCTTCTTGGTATGCGCATCAAGCACCACATCTACCTTATCCGCTATCAATTGGCCGCTCTCATCATCTATGCAGACATTCTCAGTAAATCGCGCAATCCCTTTTTCGTAATCGAGCTCGAGGGACCCATCACATGTAATCACAACGGCCCCATCCTCCAGCTTTACTATCACATCTTCTTTTAAGGAAAAAGATTTATCTTCAGGGCGTATCAAAGCGCCTTTTCCGGTTGTCGAAATGCCGGTTGTCGTTATCGCGACCTCATTTGGGGTGTGGAGCTGATGGGTATCTGAATTCCAGTCGCAGGAAGTCGTCTCTATCCGTGTCCCGTCCGATGTCACGGCCTTCACACCGTCATCAAGGTGAATCATCTTCCCCTTTTTATCATATATACCGCTAGCCGCCTCTAAAGTAAAATCTTGGTTCTCTCCATAGGAGTTGGCCGTTATAGATTTAAGCCATACCTCATCGGATGAAATATCGGCAGATTCGCCCTTCAGCTGCCACTCTCTCTTGCCGTCAGGCCCATATCCTGATAGCTCAAAGGATGAAACCTCTTGTTCGATCATACCGGAAAGATCATTCCCACCGGATACACCTTCATCAGCCAGAGAAAAAGAAGTCGATATAAGAAGTGCTGAGCAGGCTACGGCAATAATCCTTACTTGAGAATCAGTTTTCAATGGCCACGGTCTCCGTCATGGGTCCATCCTGTAATCTCTCCTGCTTGGGTCGCGTCTTCCACCGCCTATGCACCCATACCCACTGTTCGGGATAACGTCTGATATAAGATTCGACTACTTTAGACCATTTTGCAGTATTCACTTCCGCGTCATGGCGCTTATCGCCTGTCACCTCAAGATCGATCGGGTCTTCTATGACAAGTCTGTGTCTCCCGTTTTCTCTAATCATAAAACAAGGTATTATTGCGCACCCGGTGGAGAGCGCTATATTAACAGGCGCTACGGGAGTATATGCGCTTCTTCCAAAAAAATCGACAAATACGCCATCTATGCTATCTACATCCTGGTCCGGCAAAATCCCTACAAACTCATTTCTCCTGAGTGTGCCTAACAGGTCCCTTATGGAACCATTCCTATATATAGCCTTTACTCCTACGTTCTCGCGCAACCGCATAAGCAGCCTGTTATACCCTTCAAATTTTATTCTTTTCACCACAGCCCGGCCGGGATACCCGTTCATGATAAGATAGGCGCCGAGTAACTCCCAATTGCCGAAGTGGCCGGCCAGTATGATACCTCCCTTGCCCTTCTTGAGAACCTCATCAAGCTTCTCTAGCCCCTCGGCTTTTACCAGATTATCCATAACCTTCTTATCGATCTTCGAAAAGCTCAAAAACTCAACTAAGGTCTGGGCTAAATTCTCAAAGACCTTCATCGCTATTGATTTAATCTCTTCTTCTGACTTCTCATCCCCAAAAGCAAGTTTTAGATTCTCTATGACCCGGCGCCTGTGGTCTCTCAAGATAAGGTATGATAATCTACCTGCGCCCACTGAGATAGCGCGCATTAGTTTAAGCGGTAAGATAAAGCACAAAAAGGCCAGCACCTCAAGGAGGTAATATAATATGTATCTTCGCGGTTTATATTTCATGTCGCTTTCTAAGAAACAATCTTGGCGCTCGTCGCACCCATTAAGTCAATGGGTAATTTGAAGGTAAATTTTGAACCCTTCCCTGGGATCGATTCAGCCCAGATCGTGCCCTTGTGAAGAGCTATTATCTCTTTGGTTATAGGCAACCCCAGTCCTGAGGTGGCACCCTTCTTCGAAAAGTCGGAATCGACCTGATGAAACTTCTCAAATATCCTCTCCTGCTCTTCTTTGGGGATGCCGGGCCCTTCGTCGGCCATCGACACCTCTAGTTCTGACCCGACCTTCTTTAAGTCTATGACTATTTTGTCTCCATCCGAGCTATGCCTGACGGCATTACCCAATAAATTGGTAAAGACTTGCGTGATCATGTCGGCATCTGCCCAGACCTGCGGAAGATTTGTTTCGCCGTTTATGGATAAACTGATCTTTTGCCTATCGATATTTGACTTAAATGTCTCGACAACTATCCTGGCGATATCCGTTAAATCTACGAGGGAGCGGCGCATCTTTAGCTTTCCGTCTTTCATCTTAGAAAAATCGAGGACATTGCTTATCAACCTCTGCAGGCGATCGACATTCTTCTTGGCTATATCCATCATGGAGAGCTGCTTTTCCTCCAGCACTCCCTTCATAGAATCCTCAAGTAGAGATATCGATTCCTTTATACAGGTCAAGGGGGTGCGAAGTTCATGAGAAATCTTGGTGATAGAGTCGAGTCTGATTTCGGCTATATCGCGCAACTCTTTCAGTTGCCTGGTCTGCTTTATGGCTACGGCGGCTTCTGCTGCAATTGTGCTAAAAACACGCAAATCGTATTCGTTAAACGTATCCTTTGTACGCTTATTATTTACGTTCATGACGCCTATAACTTTATCCCCTATTTTAAGGGGTACTGAAAGGAGAGACTCTGTCTCATAACTACCGCCTCTCCTCGAAAAACGCGAATCCTTACGAATATCCTTAATCAAAATAGGCTTTCCTTCCTTAGCGATCCACCCGGATATTCCCTGGCCCAGCTTGATGTGAGTATTTTTAATTATATCTTTACTTAGACCCTTTGCTATCTCTATACGCAGCTCATTTCTCTTCTCATCGAACAACATCAAAGAAGACATCTCAACACCCAAAAGATCCATAACATTATCGATAATACGCTGTAGGCAGACTTCGAGCTCGCTGGTAGAATATATGTCTTTCATCGCCTTGTTGATAGACTTCAGCTCATCTAAATCATCCTGAAGAGTGGCGATATTGCTTTTTTTTAATTTAAGCTTACCTATCATCCTAAGCAGCCTCACTTATCGTATCTTCCGGCAACCTCATCCCACTTGCCCTGTGCCTTAAGTATCAGATCGGTAATTTCACGTACAGCACCTCTGCCGCCGGGGTTATGTGTCATATAGTGGGCAGCCTTTATTACTTCAGGTACACCATTCGGCACAGCCACCGCCAAACCCACCCTCTTTAACACCGGTAGGTCTATTATATCATCACCTATAAAACAGATTTCATCAGCATCGCATTTATATTTTTTGACCAGCTTATCAAGCGCCCGCGATTTGTTGGTCATATTCTGCTGCACAGACCTTATGCCAAGGTCACGTGCCCGCTTAGTCACTACCTTAGAACGCTTCGCCGTAATGATTGCAGTCGGTATGCCGGCATGCCTGAGCAAGACTATGCCGAGGCCGTCTTTTACGTCATAGCATTTCAGCTCATCTCCCAGGTCACCGTATATTATACGGCCATCGGTCATAACGCCATCCACGTCAAGCACGAGCAGCTTTACCTTGCTTGCGCGCCCAAGGATATTTGGAGGAATGTTCATATATGCGGGGTTCCTTTTTTATACTAAACCGGCTTTTAATAGGTCCTGGACATCGACTAAACCTACAGGCCTGTTCTTTTCATCAACGACAGGGACTTCATCTATCTTTTTAGACCGCAATATCTGGAATGCCTCGGCAGCCAGCTTCCCCCTTCTGATCGTGCGGGGGTTCTTCGTCATCACGTCCTTGACTTTTCTTTGCAATAAACCCGGGCCTGACTCGATATGGCGCCTTAAGTCGCCATCGGTAAATATACCTGTAAGCCGTCCGCCCTTTCCAATGACACAGGCGCTGCCGGCTCGCGCGCGGGTTATCTTAAGAAGGACATCTTTGAGCTTGGCATCTTCCTTAACCAGCGGATTCGAGCTACCCTTGCGCATTATATCATCGACCTTTAAAAGAAGTTTCCTTCCCAGGCTGCCGCCGGGATGGAAGAAAGCAAAGTCCGCCCTCTTAAAACCTTTCCGATCAAGCAAAGATACTGCAAGCGCATCACCCAAAGCAAGCATGGCTGTAGTCGAAGTGGTGGGCGCCAACCCCAGAGGACAGGCCTCTTTCTTTATGGAGGCGTCGAGGATGCAGTCTGAATTCTTAGCGAGGGTCGAGGTGACATTCCCCGTAATCGAAATGAGTTTCGACCCTATCCTCTTAATGACCGGCAACAACTTTACAACCTCCTCAGTCTCACCGCTATTTGAGAGGCAGAGCACACAATCATCCTTCATTACCCTACCGACATCACCATGGAGTGCCTCAGCCGGATGTAAGTATAACGAAGGGGTGCCTGTCGAGGAGAGTGTAGCCGATATCTTCTGGGCTATAAACCCCGGTTTTCCCATTCCGGTAACTATAACGCGCCCTTTTGATTGGCAGATTATCTCTATTGCTTTAAGGAACTTCTTATCAAGCCTCTTTGCCATATCTGCTATGGCCCTTGACTCATTTCGCAGTACAGATCTTGCTCTCTCGATTGTCATCTCTTTACCTTCTCTTTAATGCCTTCTTTATCGCTAAAACCTCTTCTAGTATATCGGCCAGCTTATCGACAGGCCACATATTCGCCCCATCGCAGGGCGCGCTATCGGGATCCTTGTGGACCTCCAAAAACAAGCCATCCGCGCCCGCGCTTACTGCCGCGCGGCAAAGATAGGGTATAAATTTGCGTTCTCCACCGCTTCTTTCCCCCTCACCTGCCGGCAACTGGACCGAATGTGAAGCATCATAGATGACAGGGCAGCCCATCTCTTTCATTATCACGATTGAGCGCATGTCACTTACTAAGTTATTATAACCGAAGCTCGTCCCTCTTTCGGTCAGTACTATATTTTCATTGCCGCAAGATTCTATCTTCTCAACAACATTGCGCATATCCCATGGCGCCATGAACTGGCCTTTTTTGATATTTAGAGGTTTCCCGGTCTTTGCTGCTTCAAGAAGCAGGTCTGTCTGGCGAGAGAGGAGCGCGGGTATCTGCAGAAGATCGAGAACCGCTGACGCTTCCCTGACTTCCTCTTTTGTATGGACATCGCTCGTAACCGGGATATTTAAGCTCGTCTTAATCTCCTTTAGAATCTCAAGGCCCTCTTTTAATCCCGGCCCCCTGAATGAACGCACAGAAGACCTATTTGCCTTGTCATAGCTCGATTTGAAGATAAAGGGGATCTTAAGCCGCTCGGTTATAATCTTTAATATCTTGGCATGCTCTATTGCTTTGGCCTTATCTTCGATAACACATGGGCCGGCGATCAAGACAAGCGGATTATCACCGCCTATCTTTATGTTGCCTACAACTATCTCTTTCTTCATGTCGGGTTACCTTCTTCTGGCGGGCTTCCCTTTTTTGTCTCAAAGTTGTGTTTTGTCTCAGAGTTGTGGTCCTTCTCGTCATCGTCCGCTTTGGATGCATCTTCTTTGTGGAAATATGTCTGGAACAGGTCTTCCTTATCGGCAGCAGACCACTTCTGGGCAGAACTATCTTTATCGGCTGATGGGGACGCTTCTTCCTCATCACCGCTTACCACCTCTTTCTTCGGATTGTCGACCTTTGGCGGGTTGGCCTCTTTAGACTTTTCCTTTTTAACCTTGGGTTCCACTTTCTTCTTGCTCCACATATCCTTGAGGCGCTCTAAGTCGGCAGGTGTATCTATTCCTATGGTATCAAACTGGGTCTGAACCGTCTTTATCCTGTAGCCATTTTCGAGGACGCGCAGCTGCTCCAGCTGTTCTGCCTTCTCGAGTGAGGTCTTCGGAAAGTTGGTGAATGTAAAGAGAAAATCTTTTGTATACGCGTAAAGGCCGATATGCTTGTATATAGGCACGGAATTGAAGTCGCTCGCGTCTTCTCCTGTCTCCCTTATGAATGGTATGGCAGACCTGGAAAAATATAATGCGAATCCCTCCTTGTCGCAGACGACCTTGACTATATTGGGGTCTATCAGGTCTGAAGGTTCTTCCAGGCGGCGTATGATAGTAGCCATGACAAGCGATTCGTCTTTAAGCATGCACTCAGCCACATCGTTTATCATCGCCGGCTCGATCAAAGGCTCATCACCCTGTATATTGACGACTATCTTGACATCTATTTCGTTTACAACTTCCGCTATGCGGTCACTGCCCGAGGGTTGATCCGGCGACGTAAAGGCCACCTTGCCGCCAAAGGCCTCTACCACCTTCACAACTCGCTCATCATCTGTCGCCACTATCAGGTCATCCAATATCTTCGCCTTCTTGGCGCGCTCATAGACGTGCTGGACGATGGGTTTACCATCGATTTCAGCCAATACCTTACCCTGGAATCTGGTCGAATTATATCGTGCCGGGATTATTCCTATCACTCTCATATTTATCAATCTCCGTTTTGGGTTTAAAAATTATATTAGTCTTGGGCTATCTCTTCTTTTATCCGTCTTATAAGTTCAGTTCTATTGACCATTGCTGTGCCTACCTTGCCGACAACTATCCCCGCGGCGCAATTTGCAATGTGCGCTGCTTCAAGAGGCGAAGCGCCCGCGCCCAACGCTATCGTAAAAGCGCTCACCACGGTGTCACCTGCCCCTGATACATCAAAGACTTCCTGTGCTATCGTCGGTATATGGGTAGCGCGCTTGCCTTTTTCAAAAAGGACCATGCCGTCCTCACCCAATGTTATAAGGACCATATTGCACCCGAGCCGCTTCAACAAGCGGCGCCCTATCGTACCAAGCTCCTTGCCGTCCCCGAGCTTGACGCCTGCGGCCAAAGAGGCCTCCTGCTTGTTGGGCGTTATGGCTGTCACCTTCTTGTATAGATTGATATGGTCTGTCTTGGGATCGACCGTGATCAGCTTTTTATTGCGCCGGGCTATATCTATAACCTCGGTAATAAGGCCGGGTACTATTACACCCTTGCCATAGTCCTCTATGAGCACCACATCTATTTTTTTGATGATCTTGCGGACGAATTTGATTATCCTGCGTAGGGAGTCTGGTGAAAGGTCATCTATCTTTTCCCTGTCGACCCTCACAACTTGTTGATTCTGGGCTATTATACGGGTCTTAAGCGTTGTGGGGCGGTTCGTATCTGTCACGATGCCTGATGTATTTATCCGCTTTTTGCGCAATATACCTTTTAAGAGCTTTCCTCTTTCGTCCCTGCCTACCGCGCCGGCAACATAGACCTGGCCCCCTAATGAGGCGATATTTACCGCGACATTGCTCGCGCCGCCCGGCATGAAATTCTCTGAATCGACCCAGACTACAGGCACGGGTGCCTCGGGTGATATCCGTGATACCTTGCCCCATATAAATTCATCGAGTATAAGGTCCCCCACAACCAGCACCTTTATGCCGTTGAAATCTTTTACAATACTCTTTAGCCTGTCGAATCCATATCTCTTCATCGGTCTATTAAATCCCTTCTATAACAGATCTGTGTAAAAACGGCAGCATTATCTCGTGCCTGCCGATGATGTTACAACCTTTGCCCAACCCTTTGGTCGGCCTGTGCACTACATTCTGGTGGGGACGGTATTGGGCTAACATATCGAAGTTAGCTGTGGTAAGGTCTTTTGTCTTGTGGCCCAGATTGCGCGCCACAGTAATAGCTTTTAGGAAAACTTCCGGCATCAGGACAGCAGAACCAAAGTTTATCGCAACACCTCCATTGCCTAATTTTGAAACACTGTAGATAAGATTCCTGAAATCGATCAATGAACCTTCTCCCAGCGCCTCACCATTACACGACGGGTGCATATGTACTATGTCACTGCCTATGGCGACGTGGATCGTCACAGGAACCTTATATTTTATACCGGCGGCAAGTATGGATAGATCCCTATGTGGAAAACCTTCCTTGATCAGGCACTCTCCTACCGCGACACCTATACCCAAACCCTTTCTAAAACCTAAATCTATAGATCCGTTTATAAATGACGCCGTCTCCTCTGCCATGCCAAAGCTTCCATCTCTTACACCTTCTGCTACATCTTCGCTCGTGCGTCCCATCATGGCAAGCTCTGTATCGTGGATAAGCCCGGCACCTGTCATCGCCACTGCCTTGATAACACCTTTCTTCATCAGGTCTATTACGAGTGGCGATAGGCCACACTTGATCACATGCGCGCCCATCATGAAGATAACCATCTTGCGCTTCTTCTTCGCTGAAACAATAGCTTTTACGACTGCCTTAAAATCGCTGCCTGCCAATATACCCGGTAGTGAAGAATAGAATGCGGAGAAGCTGCTTCCGCGGGAAGTGGGCTTGGCAAAGTCCTCTTGACGAACCTTGCTCTTACGCTTCTTGGCTGAATAGGTCTTGATCTTATTTAGGTCTATATGGTGATTTTGCCGCTTGGTTTTGGTCATTTTGAGCTCCCTTTTTAAGAAGCCATATTGTAACATAATAGTAATATATAGTCAATAATAATTAACTAATTACACCATAAGGTGTTAAGGAGAAAATAGGGAGTTTTTAGGCTTGACGAAATGGGGATTTTCACGTATAATTCTCTACAGGATCCGAGGGGATAACCTATAGATTTCGAGATGAGACGCTTTAAACCGGATCCTGCTGGAGATAGAAGACTGGTAGAGGGATGTTTACGAGGGGAGGATTTCGCCTGGGATAATTTTATAAGGCGTTTCTCGCCTCTTATTTTTTGGGCTGCCCAAAAGAGGCTCAAACGCTGGTCTATTGATCTACCCTGGGATGAGATCGATGAGATACGACAGAACCTTTTCCTGCGCATCTATGAGAAATGTGCCCTTAAAGGCCTCAAAAAAAAGGAGAGGGTCGCTGTGTGGCTTGCTCTCGTTACCTGTAATGAAGTAGCGACCTACTTGAGGAAGAATAAATATCTTAGGAGGCCTACGCCTTCACACAAAATCTTATATTCTGAATCCGCCGCGATTTCACCAAAGGTCTCCGTCCTTTTGGAAGATGCGCTTGCCGCATTACCTCACAGGGAAAGATTGATCATAAAACTTAAGTTTATGGAAAAGTATAGCTACCGCCAGATATCCGAGTTGATAAGGATACCCATAGGAACGGTGGCTATTTCGCTAATGAGAGGTAAATCGAAATTGAGGAAGGAACTTAAAAAACGCGGCATGGAGGGATCTTTAAAATGAGAACTATTAATAGATGTCCGGATGAATTGAGGCTGCTCGCCTATCTCGACGGAGATTTGGGTGATGGCCCTCGTGTGGAAATTGAGAAACATCTTGCAGGCTGCCCGGAGTGTCTCGAAAATTTGGTTATCGCAAAGGAGACAGATATGCCTACTAAAAAAGGTCTTTGGAATGGTTTAATCGAATTCGCAAAAAAGAACCGCTGGTTGTTGGCCAGCGGTCTATCATTCGGGTTATCTTTTGCCCTGCCGCGCTACTTTTTACAGTTTCTCACAGCAACAGTCATCTTGAGTCTAAAATGGATCTTCGACTCCCGCGCCACGAAAACACTCATCATGATCCACAACGCCTGGAAAGAACGCGACAACAAGGGCCTCCACCGCATAATGGACCGCATAGATATAAAAAAGTAGCCAGGATTTTAAACCCTGGCTACTTATCCTCTTCCCTAAGGTACCCCCTTAGGAACGGCTCTATTTTACCATTTTTTATACCGATTACTGTATCACCTACTATTGCTTATAAAGAAACAATCAGGACGTTATCAAACTCAGTGTTCTCATCGTCCACTCCGCCCGTCATGTAAAACAATTTCAACTGTATCTCTTGAGTGTATCCAGACGTACCGTCAGGCCTATATTCAGGCGGAATTTTAAAATTCGAGTCTAAAACAACGGTTCTTACTTCAGTTCCACTATCAGTCACCTCCACAAGCTCTTGGGTGCCATCGCTTTTTTGATGCAGCGTGCGGCTTGGATTACGAAGATTCACTAGATCCGAAGTACCATCAGAATTATTCCTGGTGAGGAGGTATAAGCTTTCATTCGCATTAATAGGATATTCGATCCGAATACCGCCTGGTCCCGTGTATTTTAGCACCATGTTTCCATCTTCATCTGTGCTGACTCGGGCATCCTCCGCATCGATACTTCTTTCAAATCCATCAGATTCTCTTATCACGTAATTAACAGTCACATCCATAGAGTCAGGGTCATACGCAGGTTCATCATCACTGGTAGGAGCGCCGAGACAATCAGATGGGTCGCTATGTAGTAGAGCGCCGCAGTAACTACAAGGGTTATTGTCATTATCTATATTCTCTTCTGATGACGCTGATTGCGTTACCCCGCTGGGTGCTGCTAACGTTGATTGCGTTACCCCGCTGGGTGCTGCTGACGCTGGTTGCGTTACCCCGCTACCTGGCGCCGCTGCGGCAGGTGCTATGTCTCCATCACCTTCAGGTACAGGCTCCGGTTCTGGCTCGGGTGCTGGCTCAGGTTCGGGTTCTGGTACCGGTGGTTCATCACCCGGAGGTGGTCCCTCTGTACCAGTACCACTCCCCTCGCCGGCACCAGGATCATATCCTGGACCAGTACCATATCCAGTACCTGATTCCTCGTGAGAGCCTATATCAACACTACCGCCTACAACATTGCCATCACTGTCGTAAATGACCGTCCATGTTTCACCAGTAAACGGATCTGTGTAGGTTACTTCAGTTAGTCCATCGCCAAGGTCAACTTCAGGGGCAGGATCAGTGTACCCAACACCAGGATCATATTCCGAACCAGTACCATATCCAGTACCAGCTTCCTCACCAGTTCCGATATCTACTGGAGGTTCTTCGCCTGTATCTTCGCCGATATCTACTGGAGGTTCTTCGCCCGGAGGAGGTCCATCTGTACCAGTACCAGTTCCCTCGCCTGGAGGTGGTTGCGGTCCATCAATTGGTGGCGTTGTATCGGGTCCTTCGTGGCCTTCTCCAGGAGACTCGGGTATATCTGCTCCTCCCTCGGGAGCACAGTAGCAGTCATACTCTTCAGCTCCGCACCCAAAGCAATATGCAAATACATCCGCAGGCACACTCAACATAACCATCCCTATCACCAACACCATACTCAATATCTTCCTAATCATCTTGCCCCCCTGTTTTTAATCTCCTGTTTACACAATAAAAAAAGACAACCCTTTGTGTTAAGGTTGTCTATATACACTCTTACACTTAGTAAAAGCCTTAAATAT
>JABMSB010000083.1 GCA_013202205.1 Candidatus Omnitrophota bacterium | reverse complement strand
CGCCCAATTTTCTGCCTACTTTTGGTATTGAAATACCCATATTGATGCCCTTTGGGACATATGTGATACCTATTCATGCTTTAATAACCGCCTACGCAATTATAAAATATCGATTAATGGATATCAATATAATCATACGTAAGGGTCTTATATATTCAGCGCTGGTAACATTGATTACAACGATTTACTTCATCGTAATATTGCTGACTGAGCGTCTCTTTAAGGGTATTGTTGGTTATACCTCTTTCTTCTCTACTGTAATAGCAATCTCTATTATAGCTTTCCTTTTTCAACCTCTGAAGAATAAGATTCAGTCCTTTATAGATAAATATTTTTTCAAAGGTACCCAGGAAGAAATGGCCCGTGAAAACGAGCGCTTGATGGAAGAAATACAGCGCACAGAGCGTCTTAGATCTGTGGGTACGTTAGCTGCTGGCATGGCCCATGAGATAAAAAATCCCTTATCAGCTATTAAAACCTTTACAGAATACCTACCTCAGAAACATAATGATCCTGAATTTGTAGATAAATTCCATCGAATAGTGAGCATGGAAACGGAAAAAATAAATGATATAGTTCAACAATTACTGGATTTTTCTAAACCAAAACCACTGCACTTAGAGGAGGTCCATCTACACGATATTATAGATGGAACACTGCACCTTTTAAGCAAAGATCTCATTAATAGGCGCGTAGACATGCAAAGAAGCTACGATAATGAACTATCTAAAATATACGGTGACAGGACACAGCTAGAACAGGTCTTTTTAAACATTTTCCTGAATGTTATTGAGGCTATGGTTAACGGAGGGAATCTCGGCGTAGCTACTCAGAGAACTAATAAGTGGTTTACAGTGAAGATATCTGATACGGGCGTAGGCATATCGAGGGATCAACTACACAGGGTATTTGATCCGTTCTTCTCAACAAAAACCAATGGAACCGGCCTTGGACTAAGTATTGTACATGGAATAATTAAGAAACACGGCGGAAGCGTCGAAATAGAGAGCGTGGTAGGAAAAGGTAGTACCTTTATAATTAAGCTTCCTTTACAATAGGAAGCTCGACTACAAATGTCGATCCCTCCCCTTGCTTGGAATAAGGCCTGATCGTCCCACCGTGGAGCGTTACGATCTTTTGAATAACAAATAATCCCAACCCCGTACCCTTTGAACCAGTTGCTTTTGTCGTAAAATATGGGGTAAAGATATGGGATAATTCCTCATCTGTCATCCCTACCCCTGTATCCTTGATTCTGATCTCCATAACAGCATTATCATCTTTGACCCTGGCACTGATTGTGATAGTCCCCTTCTTGTCGCCTTTCTCTTTTGTAGCATCGTAGGCGTTGTCGATTAAATTAAAGAAGACATCCTGGATTTGGCTCGGGTTTACCCTAATGGGGGGAAGTTTATCCGAAATCTCACTTACTATATTTATTGTACTAAGGTCTATTTTGTATTGGAGGAGGCTGATCGTATTGTCTATCAAGTTCTTTACAGAGATAATCTCGAGCTTCTTTGGTGCTGGGCGCGAATAGTTAAGGAGGGCTTTTACTACCTCACTGCCCTGGATAGAATTTACCTCAACACGCTCAAGAGCATGTATTGTTTTCTCTAAAGCTTCAATTTCTTTTTTGGAGAACTTCTTCCTATCCAATCGCCGTAACCGATCTAATGTAGCGCCGGCAATCATAGTCAATGCATTGAACCGGTTATTTATCTGATGGCTCATACCACTTGCTAATGTACCCAAAGAGGCCATCTTTGAGGAGTGAAAAAGTTCTGTTTGAGTTCGTTCAAGCTCTTCGTAAAACTGTGCGTTTTCTATAGCGAGGGCGGCCTGATTAGCTAATACGGAAAAAACGCTTAGATCGTCCTGGGTATATATTGCACCCGAAATTTTATCACCTAATACCACAAACCCTAATAGCTCATCTTCAATAAGGCTAGGGATTATCACAGCGGATCCCATATTATGCATTTGGGTATATATTGCACTCAGGATATCATTGGGTTCATGTCGGAAACGATCCCGCACCTCTTCACTTATAATCGGCTCTCTCTCACTAATTAAAAAGTGAACAACCTCATCATCTACGCTTAGGTTTTGTGGTAAAGCAAGCTCTAAATGATGATTACTGCTTCGTGTGGATTTAATTTCGTAAATATTCTTCTCTTTATTTAACAGATAAACAGCACAGTGAGTAACGCCTATCGCCTTGCTCATTACGTGCACTATGAGATTAGATAGATGTCCAAGTTCCCTTACTCGCGTCATGCCGCGCGAAGCACGTATTAGAAGCTTCTGATACCTCCGTTGCCCCCTCAAAAGCCTATCCTCGGCTCTTCGCTGTATGAATAAATACAAATATGGGCCAGTGGTAGCCAGGGCCATCATGATCAAAGCGGGAATCATCCAAGGGCCTCTACCTAAAAGTCGGTAGCCCGCCCAAAAAGGAATACCAAGAACGGTGGTATAAACAACGATAAAAACAACACCTCTTGTAATTATAATATTGATGTCCAAGAGGCGAAAACGAATAATAGCATAAGTCGTTGTAAATACATAAACAAGTATTAAGACGGTTGGATAGGGTGGTATTTGAATATTGAATATGAGTGGAAAACAGGTCGCGCCCCCAAAGTAGCCCAAAATCGTTCCTAATAGAAAGTATTTCATCTGGTTTCGCTTTAGACCGTGAAGATGGCTATAGCTCCTTATCATATAAAAATGAGCAAGGATAACCCACCAAACAAAAGTAACTATATATAGCACATACCCAATACTGCCTCTAGGGTAAGATCTAAAGAATAGTTTCGGCACTACATCGATAACAATAAGTGGAGTTAATGATAGGACGGCTAAGATACCGCAGTTGAGAAAACACGCCAATAGAAGGCGTCGGTGCTTATGTTCCACCCCTAACCATATTAAGACATACCGAAGAAAGAGGGCGGGTATGAGTGCGCCGCTCGCATGAGAAACTCTACTGCACACCAGAGCGACATCCTTAAAAATGTCTGGTGACATCGTAAGTGAATATCCCAGCGACCAAGTACCTACGCTACAGCAGAAATAAAACCACGCGCGACAGAGGGTATTTTTTGGATTTCGCGATACAACGAATATCCCTAACATGTAGCTGCCTAATGCAGTTAAGGTCATTGCATAAGCATATATTATTGGAAGCATTCTCATAGATTATGTCATTAGCGGTTTTGGAAGCAATCAATTAGATATAATATAACCTGACTTGTTTGGATAAACCCACCAGCAGCTAGAGCGTAGTGTGCACAACCTGTTAAGTTACTTCAGTCTTGTTAAATTATATATTGCGCTATCTCTTCGTAAATTTTATCTGCTATTATTTGATGCCCTAGTCTATTCGGATCTAAATTATAATCCGCTATCACTCTTTTTCCCTCGTCCTTTGCTTTCTCAAGATCTGATCTAATATCTACAAGCCTAAACTTACCCATGGAGGCTATTTCTCCGCAGGCATCGCTATATGTCTTATGCCAACCGCAAGGTGTAATTGGCGGCTTAAGATAGCTTACCATTTTTGGATGAATCCGCCGTATATCATCACTATCTAAAGGGTGCAAATTGCAAATAAACACGTCCCTCTTAGTGCATTGAATTTTATAAGCGAGCTGCATCATATTTTTTTTAAATTGTGCAACTGTAGATTTCGGCTTATGATAAGCAATGAGCCTCGAATCGTTATTTCCTAATAATACCAAGACGTGCGAATAAGTCTTATTTTTTATTAAGACATGATTTTCTAGCCTATTTAATGCATCTTCGCTTGTGATAAAGCTCTTACCTTTGATTAGCACGGGGATTGACAGTTTGTTTTTAAGACGCCTTGCGAAACTGAATTTACGATCCTTCACGCCCCTACCCGCCACTACGCTTCCACCAAACAAAATTAACCCAGTGATTTTTTTCATGACATTCCCCTTGTAACTATTTTTTCAATCTAAAGAAGATTCCTCCCCCTACAAAAGATATACATACCCCAAGGGTCAACTTCAATCTCAATATCTTTATAACCCAATTCCTCCATGAATTGTTTAATTAGTTCAGGGCTTCTGTAAAAAAGTACCCAGCTTTTCCCTGCTTTGGTTATGCCAACCTTTTCAATCAACTTTCTATTTGGGTTATTCCTCTGCGTTACAAAGAGTAACAAGCCACCCACATCTAGTGAATCCTTGATCATCCTTAAAGAAGTCTTGACCGTTTCGTCATCCAAATATTCATAAAAACCTGAAACAACTACTATATTAGGTCGCCACCCCTTCTTCTCAATAAACGATTTATAGTGTTTCCCTATTCTTAGCACATTCGATTTTTTATAGAGTATGGGTCTATCTTTTGCTAATCTTTTTCCATAATCAAGGACATGTCTATCTGCGTCTAAGCATAAGACCTCTACATCTTTTTTTAGATCTTCAGATAGAAGTTCAACTATGTATCTTGATGGCCCAGAAGCAAGATCAACAATTTTTGTTTGTTTTTCTTGAGAAATATTTTTATACACCTCATTTCTTAATAAGCTAATTATCCGATCTTTTCTATGGCGCGTTGCTTTGGCTGCCGGTAAATTCAAAAGTACTCTGTCTACCAACCTGCCAAATCGAGTATAGCCCTTGGTCTGATTGCGATATATATGATCAAAATTTATCCCCGAGTCGGCATAACCCATTATTGACTTCCTCCCAAGACGACTTGAGAATAACATATTCTTTACTACCCTTTTATATAAGAAATCTTCTGCCTTGACGTAGAGAGTTTTGCGTTCCTTCCGTGATTGCAACTCTTCCAATAAAACATTATTTTTTTGGGGAGAGCCTTCCATTTCGATAAATTTCACGCCTATTTTGCACGTGGAGTTCCTAATTTTTTGTATCTTTGTTAACCATGCAACTTGAGCCCTGTATCTAATTTTGGAATGGTCGGAAGCTAAAAATAGTTCACAAATTATTTTGTTTCCAAGGGAAAGCAACTCAGCATCCCCACCTGCTGATACACTGATACCCACACCACCCTCGCTTAAGTTTAAGGCCTTACCTATTATATGTGATAACCTCCTGGTTGTAGGATTTTTGACCTTTAACTTGACTCGAAAAGAAGTAATGGTCCGAAGATGTGTACGTTGTTCTGTGGAAGTGTTTGAGACTACCATGCACCCACCGCGCCTTTCCCCTGATTTATTACATGCGCCATTATCATTTATTGGTCGACGCCTGTTTTTTTCTAAACCACTTGTCCAGTTCGCACTTCTTGAAACGCCAGTGTTTGCCGACCTTGGCAGCGGGAATGGCGCCGTCCTTGGCCAGCTTATAGACTGTCAATTTCGGTATGCGAAAGTATGAACTGACCTCTTCGCTCGTTAAGACCTTCTCCTTCATAAAACTCTGCTCCTTCCCGCATTGGGGTTGCGTAATCTTTTAAAAGGCCGTAGAAAAATAAAAAAAGCACCCCTTTTGAGAGTGCATATTTTATACAGCATCCGATTGTGGTCTATTACGATAAAAAAATGTCTGCTCATTTCCACCCCCCTCGTGTCCATGGAACTACAGACTAGCTAACTTTCGTTTTTATTATCTGTTTGTTGCTGTTAGTTGCGAATACTTGCATTTCGTGAAGGTAAGTGACAAGTATACTGATTTTTTGTGAAATGTCAAGGGGGTATTTTAAGATTTATTAGAAACGGAAGGTTAACCCAAAGAGATGGGAGATGTCCTCAAATTCAGAAGGCATATCATACCAATATGTTATGGTATAGTGAACGTCCATATTTATGGTATATGCTTTATCGGGGACCCTTAAACTAAAACCGCCAGTAACTGCCCTATGGTCATCATCCTTGCTCGTTATGTTATATCCTCCGCCCCGTAAGCCTAGCCATCCCCTGGGCCAGTATTCAGCACCTATGCGGAGCTCATTGCCATTGCCTATATAAGCCAAGTCTGTTGTTAGGAGGATGTTTTCGCGGGGTCTGTATGCGCCTCCAAGGCGCAGGTCGCGCTCCAGGTATGTGGAAACGCCATATAATTTTATATCCGGTTTATTGAGGTTTCGGAGCAGGAGGCCCAATGACCATTTCTCCTGTTTATAGAGCATGCCGATGTCTGCGGTATAAATAGCATCTTCTGCGATGTCACCGCTTGTATAGCTAATGCCTGCCAACGATTGGCTTTCCGTTAAGGTCAATTCAAAATCGTGATAGCGAAGGTTCGCGCCTAAGTAGAAATAATCCTGAATCTTTTTAGCGTAAGATAGGTTGAATATATCCTCTTCCCTCTCTGCCTTGACTTCCAAGTCAGGATACGTAATCCTTTCTCGCTTATCTACGCTGTTATCTACATAGAAACCGATCTTACCCCAATCATGTTGAGTTTCCGGGAAGATGTGGCCTACGAAAGCTACATGATCATCATTGCGTACATCATTGCGCTCATATCCTACACCTGAATAACTGAGCTCGACCTTTTCTAAGGCGGCTATACCTGCCGGGTTCCAGTATGTGGAGTTGGCATCATCCGCTACGGCAACGAATGCACCACCCATGCCAAGTGGGCGCACGCCCGGCTCTGCTTGTGCTGACGAAGCAAGCATAAACAGAAAAATAGTTACTATAGTAAATATACCTATCTGTTCTTCTTTTTTGTAGTTATTCATCATTTTTTTGAGGTTGGTGGAATGTAGTGTTCAGACTATTGTACCGCGACCAGCTAATTTGTCAAGAAGAAATCGGTGGGAAATGGTATTATATCATATAGCGCTTTAATAAGGTGGATGGCGTGCGAAAGAATAGCTGTTATGCGTAAAAAACTCTTGACTTTTTGGAAAGATATGGTAAACTATCGTCAAATGAGTTACTTTTTCCGGTTGATGCTTGGTTTAGCTGTATCGTTCTTTTTCATAGCGACACCTATGTCCTTAGCAGAGACGGTGGGCAACTCAGGTACCATAAATATTCCTTATGGCCCGGGCATTATGGGGTTTGAGACTACGAAGTACGGCAGCATAAAGGTTGGGGCTGAGTCGGTTATCATACTTGAGAAGAAGCTGACAGAGACTACAGCAGTAAATAGCCCTGAGCTTGAGGGGCAGATATATCTCATCAAGCTGGCTTATAGATGGCGGGATAGGGTTGAGCCATTCATCAAGTTGGGCCTTGGCGAGCTTATTGCAACGTGGTCTGAGTCTGGTGCTGAGGTTAAAGCTGAAGGGCGCCGCCAGATAGCCTGGGAGTTCGGAGGTAAGGTACTTCTCTTCGAGTCTGTTAAACATGGTTTACGCATGAACCTCTTCGGCTCATTCCTGAAGAGCTCTCCTGGGGTAGAGATGCTTAAGATAGATGATGTTGAGTATGAGGCTTTATCCCAGAAGGAATTTACATTCAGTGAATGGCAAGCCGGTTTTATTGTAAGTTACGAGGTTATAAACAAAAATACCCCTTATGTCGCGATAGTGCCATATGTGGGCGTGCGTTATTCCGATTCCGAATTAGCACTTAGAGTTCAGCGCGAAGCAGGCGCTATTTACACCCCGGGTGCACCTGATAGCGAAAAGACAATTGGTCTTATAACTGGTTTCGATATGGCCGTTGAGGATTCGGTTACATTAGGCATAGAAGGTAGATTTCTGGACGAAAACGCACTAACGGTAGGTTTTACGGTTTTATTTTAAGTGACATGCCTATCAAAGTGCTTTAGTATAAATAATAAAGAAAAAGTTGCACAAAGAAAGGAAGGAGGCAGAGTCATGAAGAGCTTGTTGTTAGGTTTCATGGTATTATCAATTGCATTACTCGCTCCGGCGATAGCTATGGCTTCCCCCATGGGGGGTGAGGTAGATATCGCGACCCCTCGCGGAGAGGGACTACTTGAACTTGGCAAGACGGAATATGGCATGCTCAAGGTAGGTTTTAATGCCGATATCGTCACGGAAAGAGAGATGGATGGCGGGCCAGATTTTACTGGCGCCGAATTAAGTGGTGAGTGGTATTCTGGTACAATATCCTATACCCTAGCTGACCGTTTTGAACCATACGTCAGGTTGGGTGCCGCGGCTATTGATCTTGAGTGGATTGAAACCAACGTCAAGAGAGAAGCCGAAGGTGATATGGGTTTTGCCTGGGAAGTAGGCGCAAAACTGTTTATATGGGAGTGGGAAGATACAGGCCTTAGGTTCTCCACACAGGGCAGTTACCGTTCTTACGATGGTGACTACGATCAGATAACGATGGCTGACACCATATTTACCGACATAACCAACGCAACTTATGACGTAGAGGAATGGCAGGTTGGTTTGTTGGTAAGCAGAGAGTTCGATATGGCGGACCAAGTCTCCATAGTACCCTATGTAGGTGTTAAGTATTCGGATTGCTTTGTTGATTCAAGGCTCACCGTCGGATCAGCCATTATCGGTCCGGGCCCCATCTCATCAGATGACACAGTTGGTGTTACAGTCGGCGCAGACCTGCTCATCGAAGAGAATCTCGCAGTTACAATAGAAGGCAGATTCGTAGATGAAACAGCTGTCAGCACCGGATGCACATTGCTGTTCTAAGTAGTTGATTTGGTAAAAACAAAAACCCGTCTTCGATTTGACGGGTTTTTTGTTGCCTTGTTAGTAAGGTATTTTATAGGCCTAAACTAAATACCCTTCCTTAACGCGCCTTAAGCTATTTAAGATATTTATCTTTATTTGAGGGTTTTCTTTCGATAGATCTTGTATGAGGTTCTTAATCCTCTTGCGCCGCGAGATCAGCCCATTGGGGCACTTACATAGATTTTCAGGAAAACCACACTCCCGGGCAAAACGAGCAAGCTTACTCTCGTCAACATATAACAAAGGCCTTATAATCTTAAGGGTCCCTCCGAATATTTCCAGATATGGCGGCATGGTAGAGACTTCGCCATTATAGAATATATTCAATAGCAGCGTCTCTGCTATATCATCCATGTGATGGCCGAAAGCGATTTTATTACACCCAAACTTATCAGCTATCCTAAAGAGGGCTTTGCGCCTATTCCACGAACACCAAAAACATGATACGCCCTTTTCCTTGTCTTTGTTATTCTCAAATAAGCTGATCTTCTCAATGTGGTATTTGTAATTATTTTCGCTGAATAATTTGGAAAGTACATCTGTATGGACACATCCCGCGCATCTATGGTCAGTCTGAATATGTACCGCCAGGAGATCATAGTTTATAGGGACCCATCTTCTCCTGTCGTGGAGTATCTTAAGAAGAGAGAGGCTGTCTTTGCCTCCTGAGACAGCCACTAGGACATTATCGCCATCTTCTATCATGTTGTACTCGGCTATGGCGCGCCCTATCTCTTTGACCAGAAAATATTCGAATTTGCTTATCTTGTGCCGTCCCAAGCGTTAACCCCTCCTCCTAAACTTCTTCGCTATCTTACCCCTTTTATTTTAGTTTTATCCTTCGAGATGCAATCATCCAGCACGTCCACCTTCTGGCACATTCTGCGGAGGACATCGGTCCGCATCTTCCCCTTTTTGCTCTGCTCAACCACTTTTTTCCCTATCTGGTACACAAGCCTCTCCTTCTTTACATTCAGGCCCCATATATCCATCTGAATCTTTCCCTTCTT